>JANNYA010000051.1:0-41327 GCA_031409855.1 Rhodanobacteraceae bacterium
CGGCAGCAAGCGCCGTACGGACTTTATCACTCATACTTTAGTTGCCTTTTCCAGGACGTTAATCACACAATAAGATTACTGTCTTATTTTATTAGTATCTTATTTTTTACGTGTGTATTGTGCGCTGGTTTAGCCACTCCTCGCTGTAACTTAATGTGAGCATACGCACAATTGAGTCTAGCCGCAAGGGTTTTGTG
Organism: Rhodanobacteraceae bacterium; assembly: GCA_031409855.1. Taxonomy (GTDB): domain Bacteria; phylum Pseudomonadota; class Gammaproteobacteria; order Xanthomonadales; family SZUA-5; genus JANNYA01. The sequence goes on from JANNYA010000051.1 coordinate 198, forward strand.
CCAATAATTACAGTACGATTTTTGTCGTACTGCTTTCTCCCACCAGCACTCGATTTTTCAGAGCGCTTATTTCGCGATGACCATTTCTTTTAGCAAGTTGTCGGCGCCGTCAACTTCTTGCATGAGCCACAGCATGTAGCGCGAATCGACATGAATAGTACGGGTTAATTTAGGATTGTAGACCCAACCAGAACTAATCGCTTCGTAATTGCCATCAAATGCTAAGCCGACCAATTCGCCCTTACCATTCATTGTTGGCGAGCCGGAATTACCACCGGTAATATCCAAGTCGCTCAAAAAGTTAACCGGCACGCTGCCTTTGACCGCATAACTGCCGAACTGCTTTGCTTTGATCGCGTCAAGTTGCTTTTGCGTGGCGTCAAATTCGCCTTCACCCGTATGTTTTTCAACTATGCCTTCTAGCGTGGTGAAGGGCGCATAGTTAACCGCATCACGCGGGCTGTAACCTATGACGTTACCGTAGGTTACCCGCAGACTGTTATTGGCATCGGGATAGAGTGGCTTACCAAGTGAGGCGGCGTATTTGATGCGCGCGTCCATCCAAAGTGGGCGCAGGCGCGATTCGTTGCCGAATCGGGTCTTGTTTTGATTTTCGATTTGCAAGAGCGCGGGTAACAGTGCAACCGCCATTTTTAGCGCGGGGTCATTCGAGCCTTCAATCGCTTTACGACCGGCTTTAAACAAGCGCAGACGCTCATCGGTGTTGCCCAATTTTGTTTCAGCGAACAGCGTATCCAATTTGGCCGCCATCTGCGTCGGCTCGCCTAACCACGCATCCATCTCTTTTACGCGCTCCGTTGCCGGTAAAGCGGCGTAACTGGTCCAAAAATACTCAGATAGCGCGCGGTCAACTTTGGCGTCCCAGCGTTTTTCTAGCGTACGCAATCTGCCTTCAATACGAATTTCATCCCGAGCCTGAAAGCCGTACTCGCGATTTGCGTCGGCTTTTTCGCGCTCAATACTGAGACGGTAAAGATCCCGCGCCGCCGTATACAAGCCGCTTTGGCTCATCAGCCCAAGAACTTGATCGCGGTTGCGTACTGCACGGGCATCCTTCAGTGAGTCGCGTAAGCCCGCGTAACCCGCCACGCCACTGGGCGCATTTTTTGTTGCCCATTCAGTAATCGCTTGTTCTTCGGCGGTTTTCTGTGCCACCACCGGAAGATCGTTAAAGCCATCACGATTGCCTTCAAAGTTTTTCAGGCCATTGTTTAAGCTGGCAACTGTTGCGGCATATTTGATGGCAGCATCAGGGCGATTAGCTGTCTGCGCGGCGATAATCGACAGCACCTTTTCGTAGCGTGCGATCAGCGTTGGGTAAGTGAAGCTTTCAGCATCACCTAACTCTTCCGCCAAACGATAGCGGTTCGTACGGCCGGGGTATCCGGCGATCATCACGAAATCTTGCTCTGCAACGCCTTTAGCAGACACCTTCAAATACGATTTCGGGCGGTATGGCACATTGCTAGTCGAGTAGTCGGCAGGCTTGCCGTTGGCACCAACATAGGCGCGAATGAAACTAAAATCGGCGGTGTGGCGCGGCCAAATCCAGTTGTCAGTATCACCGCCGAACTTGCCAATGGCTTCCGCTGGGTTATAGACCAAACGTACGTCGCGAATTTCCATTTGCTTGACCAAGGAATATTTAGCCCCGCCGTGAAATACATAGACATCACACCGGTAGCCGCCGCCTTTCTCACAATTGGCGACTAACGCTTTCTGGCGCGCGTCGATGCTGTCAAAGGCCTTGCGTCCGTCTGTCGGCAAGTTTTTACGAATTTGCGCGCTGACATCGGTGATGGATTCGGTAACGTAAATGCGTGCCGTGGGTTCACCCGGCAACTCTTCACCGATCGTTTTTGCCAAAAAACCATCTTTCAGCAAATTGCGTTCTGGCTTGCTATTGAATTGGATCGTGCCGTAGGCGCAGTGGTGATTAGTAACCACCAGACCCAAAGGACTTACAAAAGACGCCGAACATCCGCCGAGGCCAACGACTGCATTGAGCGGAAAGGCATCCAAATTACCCAGATTTTTGGGGTCTAACTCAAGCCCTTTGGCGCGTACGTCGTCCGCCAATTCTTGCAATTGCTGGGGTTGCCACATGCCCTCAACAGCGTAGGCTTGCGTGACGCCGACGCAGCTCAGCGCGATTGCAACTAAAAGGGTGGACAGCGGATTAGAGGGTTTTGACATGGAAGCTCGCCTGATTAATTTGCGGCGAAGCATAAACGTTCTGGGCGCTGGGCGCGTATGCCATTGGTTAGTGCGGTGCGGCTTAAACGAATTTGACCAAGGCGCGCACTTCGGAACATCGAAAGATCGAGCTAAGCAATCTGGTGAGCCAAAAAATCTTTAGCGCCACATCAGTTTGAGCCACAAAAAAACCGCAGCAGGTTACCCAAGCTGCGGTTCAATAGTGTTCACCCGACGCGTCTTGCGCGCATCCAAGTTTGCAAGCCAGTGTTTACTGGCCCGTCGAAATTACTTCTTGATCGCGACTTTCGAGGCTTTGACGATGCTGTCATTGGCAACATCGAATTGGCCTTTGACCAAGTTGACCAAGGTTTCGGTGCTGCGGGTGGTGATGCCAGCGATTTCTTGGCTCAGTGCAACGTTCTTTTCAGCAACGGTTTTGATCATGGCAATGCTTTTCGGCATGAACGCGCGGAATTCTTCTGGGCTTTTGACGACGGCTACGCCTTCAACCAATTCCGCCATCGTGGTCATACGATCTTCAAAACCCTTGAGTTGCACGTCAATGATTTTTTCAAAGTGATCAACAGCAACGGTGTTGGCTTTGATGACGGACTCAGCGAATTGCTTGCTGAAGGAAAGGACTTGGCTGCTCATTTGCTCAAACATGGGAAACTCCTAAAAAGACTGATGGATGGAAAGGTTAAAAGATTTGGACAATTTACAAGTCTTCTAAGCCCGCAGTGCCGGTGCTTTTCGAGTCTTGTTGCGGTGCAGCATAAACTTAAATTTGTTGCACCGCAACATTTTTCGCGTCGGCGTTTCTAATCATTCAGCTTGTTCTGATTCCGCAAGTGCTTTGTGTTGCGCGGCCAGCGCTTTTTCCGCCGCCCGGCGCTCAAGATTCGGTATTTGCACCACCTCCGCCATCATCCGCACCACGCCTAAGCGACGATCCTCAAATACCTCGCCAATTGCCAAAAGCCCCGCCGTTTCACCATAGACCCGACATAGGCCAGGCGGCGCATCAACTTGAAAGCGCTGCGCTTGTAAATAGCGAGCGGTTTGCGCTTCGTTGATCGTTACGATCGGTAGGTGCACGACGCCGGCATCGCTTTGTGCTAACAGCTCGCGCCGTTCGGGTTTACTAAGCGCACCGAGTTCGTCCAGCGTATGCATTTGCATGCCTTCGAAGGGCACCACCCAGAGGCGGCGCAGCTCGCTAACATGCGCGCCGCAGCCGAGCAACTCGCCAATATCTTCCACCAAGGAGCGCACATACGTGCCGGTGCCGCACACAATTTCCAGCGTTAGCCAATCTTGCCCGTACTCAATCAATTGCAACTGATGAATTTGTACCGTGCGCTCGGCGCGTTCAATTTCAATGCCCTGTCGCGCCAATAAGTACAGCGCTTTACCCTGATGCTTCAGCGCGGAATACATCGGTGGACGCTGCAAAATCGTGCCGCGAAACGGCAGCAATAGCGCCTCAATGCGCGCGCGATCAAATTTCTGCACCGCGCGTGTTTCTATGATGGCCCCGTCCGCATCGCCGGTATCGGTGCGAACACCCAGTTGTGCGCGGGTGCGGTAACTTTTGTCCGCCTCCAACATATAGGTGCAGGTTTTGGTCGCTTCGCCGAAAGCCAGCGGCAGCGCACCCGTCGCCAGCGGATCCAAAGTGCCCGCGTGTCCAGCCTTTTTTGCGCCCAACATCGCCCGCGCTTTGTGGAGTGCGACGTTTGAGCTCATCCCCGCAGGTTTATCGAGCAAAAGTATTCCGGATATTTTCATGCATTCACTTGCGTACGTATTTAGCTGGCAACGATAGCGGAATTGCACCCATGCTTGGGTAGAATGCAGCGCACTCGCTTCCGCACTTAATCAAGGTAGTTAACAACATGGCCGTCAGCGTTTTCGATATTTTCAAAATTGGCATTGGCCCTTCCTCGTCCCACACGGTAGGCCCGATGCGCGCGGCGGCGCGCTTTGGTGAGCGCTGGTTGTTGGAGCGTAATCTGCTGAGTCAGCTGGTGCGTATCCGCGTCGAACTATTCGGCTCGCTTGCGCATACGGGCCGCGGTCATGGTACGGATAAGGCGATTTTGCTTGGGCTTGAAGGTAATTGGCCGGACAAAATTGACCCGGACATCATGACGCCGAGGCTGGAGGCGATACGCGCGCAAAAAAAGCTGATGGTGCTGGGTACGCACGAAATCGCGTTCGATGAAAAATACGATCTGGCTTTCAATAAGCGCCAGAAACTGCCCTATCACAGCAATGGCATGCGCTTTACCGCCTACGCCGCAAACGATGTGGTGCTGGCCACGCGTGACTATTATTCGGTCGGCGGCGGTTTTGTGGTGAATCAAGATGAGGCGGCGGAAGACAAAATCGTACCGGATCGCACCGAACAGCCGTACCCGTTTTCCTCGGGCGATGAATTACTGGCGATTTGCGCCGCAGAAAATTTGAGCATCGCGCAAGTGATGCGCGCGAACGAACTCGTTTGGCATGACGATGCCTATGTCACTGAGCACCTGCAACAAATTTGGCAAGCGATGCAAGACTGTGTCGTGCGCGGCACCCGCGCCTCGGGCGTGTTGCCGGGTGGCTTAAAAGTACGTCGGCGTGCGCCAGAAATGTTGCGTGAGCTTAGCCAACGGCCGGAGGCGGCGTTGCGCGACCCGCTGACGATTTTAGACTGGGTCAATTTATATGCCTTGGCAGTGAACGAAGAAAACGCCGCCGCCGGGCGCGTGGTGACTGCGCCGACGAATGGCGCGGCCGGAATCATCCCAGCGGTGCTGCACTATTACACGCGGTTTTGCCCTGGTGCTGATGATGCCGGCGCGCATGATTTTTTACTGACCGCCGGTGCGATTGGTATTTTGTACAAAGAAAATGCCTCGATTTCCGGCGCTGAAGTTGGCTGTCAGGGCGAAGTCGGCGTTGCCTGTTCAATGGCTGCGGGCGGCTTGGCGGCGGTTTTGGGCGCGAACGTGATGCAGGTCGAAAATGCCGCCGAAATTGGCATGGAGCACAATCTAGGCCTAACTTGCGACCCGATCGGTGGGCTAGTGCAAATCCCGTGTATTGAGCGCAATGCGATGGGCGCGGTCAAAGCCATCAATGCCCAGCGGCTGGCGATGCGCGGCGATGGTAAGCACCGCGTTTCACTCGATAAAGTCATCAAAACCATGCGCGAAACTGGCAAAGATATGGCGGAAAAATATAAAGAAACCAGCCGAGGCGGTTTGGCGGTGAATGTGATTGAGTGTTAGCGCGGCAATTGATCGAAGGCAAGCGAATGCGAATTTTCATGGCTTGGCTGGAATTCTGGATTTTGTTTTTGAATCCATGGCAATACCCGCCGACTAGGCAGCATTGCCCAGTTCAGGCTTAAGGGCAGCCACATGCACGACACAATTTCGCCCTTGGTGCTTGGCACGATAGAGCGCCACATCCGCTTGGGTGACCAGATCGCGCCAGAGATAGCCCGAGTCCTTGACGCTAGCGATACCGAAACTTGCCGTCACTTGCAGCTCGGTACCATTCACCTGCGCGCGCGCCGTCGCCACCGAGGCGCGGCAGCGCTCGGCCAAGGCGATTGATGCTGCCAAGCTCGTGTCGGCTAAGACGATGCCGAATTCCTCACCACCTAAGCGGCCAAAGATTTCTTTCGGCCCTAAATGCGGCAAGACCGCCTGCACCGCGCTTTTCAACACCACATCGCCCACTGCGTGCCCGTGCAAGTCATTGACTTGTTTGAAGTGATCCAAATCCATAATGATCAACGCGACGTAGCCGCTTTGCTTTTGCGCCCGATCCAGCAGCTGCGCCGCACTTTCAATCAAATACGGCCGATTGCTCAAGCCGGTCAAACTATCTGAGCGCGACAGTTTCATAAAATGCATTTGCAAGCGTTTCGTTTTGTAGGCCCAAAACGCTACGAACGCCATGCTCAGCAATAGCAAGGCCAAATACAGCCGAAATGCTTCAACCGCTTTGCCTTTCAGTTGATCTTGTAGCTGCAGTACCTTATTTTGCTTATTTAAGGCTTCATTTTCAGTTTTTGCCGACTGTGTTTGCTGCATTACCAATTGAAACGCCATCTGTCGCGCACTAAATTCGGTCAGATAGCCCTTGTCGGCAGCGGCATAGAGTTCATGAAAGCGCAGTGCGGCGGCAAGATCTTGCAGTTTGCTAGCCACTTGATAGAGCACGCGGTAGGCGTTGACCAAGGGCTCTGAGTATTCGTCTTTAGTACTCTCACGCACCGCCATATCAGCGGCCTCGCGTGCTTCAGTGAGTCGGTCAAGTTTGTAAAGCACAAGCGCGGTGGCGGCTTGGTAGTCAGAAATTAACCGTGGGTAGCGGGTCGCTAATGCTTCAGCACGATGCGCCAAAAGCAACTTCATTGCCGCCTTTGCGTCACCGGAATCTAAAAGCGATCGCGCCAGCGATATGCGGATCAAATTGGCAAAAATAGCTTCGCCCAATGCCGTGCACTGACTAAGGGCTTGCTGCACAAAAGTATTGTCCGGGGATAATTGTTTTGCCCGATACAGAGTTTCAACTTTGACCTGCCCGGCTTTACAAAGTGACGCGGAATTTTGCGAATTTTCTAAAACGCGATCTGCAAAAGCAATTCCTAAATCGTATTGCGCGACGAACATATGCATCATCGCGGCGGTGAGCAGCCCCTGATCAATCGCTTGCGGATCGTTTGCCTTAGCCAATAAATCTTGCATCGGCGCAAGCTCTACAAAAGCCTCTTCGTGCCGCTTCGCGATCAACAAAACATTGATCAAACTCGCGCGCGCGCGCAAAGCAAGATTTAAGTCAGTATTGCCTGCGATGGATTGCTTAAACATCACAATGGCTTCGCTAGAGCGCCCGGTGTAGGCGGTTTTCCATGCTTGCAGGTAGTTAAAAAGTGCTTTGTCCGCGCTCGAAAACGATGGCGCTTGGGCTTTCGCTAACTCAAGCAGTTCGGCAAATTTTGCTGGATTTGCGCTACGAACCAAATCCGCTTCATGCAATATATCGCTGCTGTTGGCCAAAAGCGGGCCACAAATGCCAAGCGACAGCAGCGCCAAAGCAAACACCGACGCGCGCAACATCCCCGACATGAAATACTGGCCGCAAACCTTCGCAGTTGCAGCCAGTAGCCCTAGGTTTTTAGAAATGCCGATCACCAGCGTGCCGTGTCCGCAAGCGGAGACTTGTTTGCCGTATCGCTATCGCGAGACTTAGGCAGCGAGCTTAATTTCATCATCATTTGGCGGCGTCTTGCCATCGCCCTCATCTTCGTCTGGGGTAAGTAAGCCGCAGATCATCGTCGACGCGCCACCCAGCAACACATTGAGCGTACTGTGCGCACCGGATAGCAAAGCGCCTTTTATTTCGTCAGGAATACTTGTGGCTAGTATGAAGGCCTGAAGCTCTTCTTTCGACGCCGACTGTAGCCGCGCAGATTGACCGATTTGTTGCAATACCTGAATTATCTCTGACATTGATTGCTCCTAGTGATGGGTTGCGAATGCCACGTCAACGCCGAAGGATCGCCCGGCCCATGAGTACGCCTGAGCCCTTTGCTGGCGCTAGATACTGAATCGTGTATCCCAAGCGCTTAACCAAGCGATCTGCGGCGACGTTATCCGCCCGATACTGTAACCAAATTTCTGTTGCTGCTGTTTGACTACTTGCCTGATTCGTTTGCTGAGGCAAAGAAAATAACGCTTGGCACAGCGCGGCGACAACTTCCGTACCCACGCCTTTCGCTTGCGTAGTAGGCAACAACATAAATCCAGGTTCAAACACGAGGCCGTCTTGCGCCAAGCGCTGGTAGCCACAAATGCCAATTTTGCTGCCACCTACGCGCCAAGCGACACTCATAAGGCACAGATTTTGCTCGATTTTCTCGGATTCTCTCAATGCATAGGCAAAACAGCGCTCGGCTTTTGCACGGCTATATGCGGGGGCAACATATTGCATGGTCACCGGGTCGCAATAAATTTGGCAGTAGAGTTCAAGGTCGGCGGCGCTGATTGTGCAAATTTCCAAGCGCTCGGTGCAGAAATTCATAATGTTACGGATTGTTGCGCTGCCTGCGCCTGTTCTGCTTGATCCAACTCCGCCAGCCGCAGCAGCATTTCCTCATTGCGCAGCATCGACCGGGCTGGTGCCAACACCAAAGTATCCGGCAGCTCAATGCGCGCCGATGCAAGCTCGGCCAGGGCAATATGTTCGATACGCGGCGGCGCAATCGGTAGCGTCGCTGCCCGATAAATAATGACGGGATGCTCGAGCGGATAGTCTTTTGCCAGCAATTCCAGCAACAGCTTGCGATACGCGCCGGGTGTGGAAAAGCGCGCCAATGATCGATCCCCCGCGATGCCAGCCTGCCAAATCACCAAATAGGCGCTGGTGTCGATGCGGCGCTGGTAAAACATCAACTGGCTCGCTTCATAGTGCTGACAGCCCACCCGCCCAGGGTCGATACCCAGATCCGCATACAAGCAATCTTCAGCCGAAACGCCGGGCTCCATGTGCGCACGAAAGCCTTCACTGTGCGCAATTTCTATGGCGCGATGCGGCGGCAAAGCAAACACGCCAGCATGTCCGTAGAACGCGCCGCAAACGTTCTTTCCAGCGCGCACTTCGGTCAGCATTGCTTCCACCATGGCGCGATAACCAACTAGGCGCGAACGCCCCTCGACATAATGTGGCTGCAAACTGCGCACATCGGCGTGCATTTCCTTCAGCCACAGCTCAACGATGGCATCGGAAACACCGGCAAAGACGACATCGGCTTCGCTGATGTAGCTGCGGCACAATGGCGTCAGGTGGGAACCTAAAGTCATTCCCAAGCTGACAATTACTAGGCTGCCCGGCTTAGGCGTCAAATCTGTAGCAGTCATTACACGCCCATCCCAGTTACTTAGCTTTAAAGCGAAAGTCGAACGTTAGCAGCTTGGCAGCAAAGCCGACCAATTCATGGTTATTGCGGATACGCTTCAAACTGATGAGGTTCGTCACTGATGAGGTTCGTCATCCCCGAATGTTTTAGTCGGGGATCCAGTCGGCTCTAGCGCGAAGCACAACCAGTTGCAAGGGTGAAATGCCAATGAAGCCACTGGATTCCCGCCAAAAGCATGCGGGAATGACGAATTTAGAAGCATGCGGGAATGACGAATTTAGAACAAAGCTACTTTTTGCTCGCATAGGCTATTTTCGCTTCAAAACCAACAAACAGCGCTCACCTTCCACGAACGGTACCTGCAAGGCGTGGTTTGCCGCGACGTACCAGCCTTTCGGTAGCGCATCCACTTCGGCCTGCGGATAATTACCTTTCATTGCCAGCAATTCACCGCCCGGCTGCAACATCGGCCCGGCAAGCTTGCAAAAGTTGGCCAGACTGCCAAAGGCGCGCGCAATGATTTGTCGGCAGGCGCTAAATTCCGGCAAGTTCGGTTGCAAATCTTCAATGCGGCTGTGGATCGCCAAGAGGTGCTCAGCAACGCCTAAACTGAGCGCAATTTCGCTCATAGCGCGCATTTTTTTACCTACCGAATCCACCAACACCACGTTTTTGCATGCGCCTGCTAACAACAACGGAATACCTGGCACGCCACCGCCAGAACCCACGTCAATCAGCGTCGCGGTATTGATAAACGGCAGCACGCTCAGCGCATCAAGCAAATGTTTTCCGGCCATCTCCACCGGGTCGCGAATCGCGGTCAAGTTCTGGATTTGATTCGCCGCGTGCAGCGCTTTTAAAAACTCAATCTGCGCGTTCATTTGCGCACGGCTTAGGCTTAGCTTTAGCTCGTCAATACCCGCTGCCAGCCGGGCGCGCACGGCGCTGACCTCAAAGGGGATGGCGACGCGTTTGGGCGCGCGTTCTGTAGGTAAATTCGGGTTTTCGTTCAAAATGTCGTTGCTCCGTTTCGGGGATTAAAACCTTGTGCAGTTTTAGTTTGAGAAACGCCAAAAATAGCATGTGCCTGACGAATAAGGGCTGGCGAATAAGGGCTGCGGACTTCAGCATCCACGTGGCTTCAACTCAGCCACGAGCTAGTTCGTTAGCAAGCGCTTGCAATCGTGTTTGAAAGCCTGTAATTTGATTTAACTGGCATTTATTGCACAATAATTGCTGGTAGCGCACTTGTTTGCCTTGGCAAGCAAGGCAACAGAAAAGTCCCTTTCAAGGCAAAACAAATGAATATTTTATCCAGTATAAAAGTCGCTTTCACACGCAATCCGTACTCGCTGCGGGTGCTGCTGGCATGCCTACTATGCCTAACGTTTGGCGCGCCATTGTTCGCAGCCGAAAAGGCGGCAGGCAGCAATAACCTGCTGAGTAATCGCCCATCCCAAGGCTTATGGTGGAATCCGGCGCGTGATGGCAACTACTACTTGATCGCCATCGGCCCGGATGGCTTTACTTACGTCACCTTGAATACCCAAATCAACGGGAAGTCACAAAGTTTTGTCATGCTTGGGCAAATGAGTGCCGCCGTTGGCATGCGCGCGGTATTGAGCTCACCGCTGTACCAACGCAAAGGCGGTGGCGCAAACGCATCAGCGCTAGATAATCTGGTGACTGAAACAGCCGGTAACGCGGTGATCAATTTTAGTAGTGCGAGTCTAGCGACACTTAGCTTACCGAATGGCAGCCAGGAGCAGATTGAAACCTTTCCGCTCTACACCACCGCTGCAGCTAGCCCGGTTCAGCGTATCGAAGCTGAGTTTGTCGCGGCCATTCGTAGTGCTAGTAGTGATTCCATCACAAAGCTCGCGATTGCAAAATTAGCGACACCGCGCTGTGCGCCGGTGAGTTTTGCGATTCAACAATCGGCCTTCGCGAATCTTGAAATTCTAGTCGCTGCCGGGGCAAATCCCCGCTATCAGATTCTGGACGCGGCGCGCAGCTGTAATCCGGTGGGTACCGTGCAATTAGTGGACGACGCGCTCGAACTTGCGCTGCCAGAGCGCGGCCTGGAGGCGGTGCTTTATCCTGCGCAAACACGCGCGCCCATCGTTGCCGGGCTACCGATACAGGCTGGACTTTACTGGGCACCGAATGTGGATGGCTATTTTTGGCATGTAGCCGTGGGCCCGGATGGCTTTGGTTTCGTTTCAATTAATGCCTTCGATGCGAATCAAAAACAATCCTTTAACGTCATTCAGTCCAATGTTTTTTCCACGCCACAGCAAGCTGCAATTGGTTCACCGATTTATCGCGTGCAGGGCGGCACTGCGCCCGGCACCACACTAGGCAATGCGCCCGAAATTCAGGCACTTAACGCGGCCAGATTGACCTTTACCGATGCGGCGAGCGCAACGTTCTTGGAAACTGGCTATACCGGCAACAGCAGCCGCAACGTGGATTTGGCGAAATTGATCCTTGCGCCGCAGCTGAGTGATCGAATCAATGCCGCATTCGCTGATCGCAACTGGCTCTACTTAAAAGACGGCAGCGCGAAGGCGGTGCGCTTTACAGCTGCGCAAGCCGACTGCGGGCAAACCGGTGGCGAGTCATTGCGGCAAATAAATGATGGCAGTGGGCGATATTTTGGTGTGGATGCGAGCAATCAATCGGTGCGCATTTTTAAAGAGCAGGTTGATGTGCCCGCAGCAACCCTTGAGTTGTGCTCAAGGTTCTTCTTCTGCTATCGATGCCGATCCGCGAGCGGCGAAATTGTGGCGCAGCAAGTGATAACGCTGGGTACGCCGCTGCCGCTCACTTGCCCCGAAGTACATTCTTGCGCGCAAGTCGGCAAGGCGCAATTTAGTGACATCGGCCTTGATTTGCCTGATGGCCGTATGCTGCCGCTGCCAAATAATTGGCGCAATTAGTTAAAACGTTTGGCGCTTAGCCGCGAGCTAAGCGCCAATTTTGTGCCAACAGTTACGGTGCCGCGCCGTATTGCCCAGGATTATTGCGCCACGCGGCCAATAACCAAGTTTCATACATCGCGCGAACTTCGCCTTCCGGCTCCGATTTCAGCTTTTCCAAAATCGCAAGCGGCGGCACGCCTTCAAAAACCACCGGCAGAACCCAGTCAAAATACTGCGTCCACGCTTGGCCATAGTTAATTTGATCGCGCGCGGCGTTTATGCGTATGCGCTCGGCGTCCACCAGGGCTTGATCACCCTTTACCGCCAGTGCTTGCACCCAGCAGGTATCGCTCATGATCTCGGTTGGACTCAGGCCGGCTTGGCGCAGATAGACGTCCACTTCTTGCGGCGTGGTGAACTGATTGCGCGCCACGTCTTTTCGTACGCCGACATCGCCGTGTTTGTCATAAAAATTGGCTTCATACAAAAAGCGCTTAAAGCCGACTGGATGCGCCAAATTCCAGTGGTCGAAAAACACGCGCCCGCCGGGTTTAAGTACGCGAAAAATCTCACGTAGATAGATAAAGAAGTCTTCTTTGTCCATGTGAATAAACACCGCGATGCAATACACCGCATCAAAGCTGGCCTCGGGAAAGGGCAGCGCTGGGCGGGTCAGCGCCTGTGCAGCGGTGTTTGCTAAACCGACCAAGCGTTGCTTTGCGACATCAACCATGTTTTGGCTGATATCCACGCCCTGCCAAAAGCCGACTCTGGGTGCCAGCGGCACGCCGATGCGCGCAACGCCGCAGCCGAGTTCCAAGACGTGGTCGGTCGTTTTCAACGCCAGTGCAGCTGCGACTTGATTCGCCGAACGCGCACCGGTGGCAACGACTGAGGATTCGTCTGAGCTGCCGTCCACGGCAATCAACGCACCGGTGTAGCTGGTGGCTTTGTCGTCCCAGAAATTTTTGTAGTTGGTTGGGTGCATCGTGCGGGCCTGTATTGAGCGTTAAATAGATCGTTGATGTTAGCGTGCGATCACTGACTTACGCCAAAAGTTCAGGTTTTGTGAAAAATTTAGCCCCAAACGCGCCGTTGGTGCGTTAGGGTTCGTTCCTCTGACCTTGAAACGGATACGCCCATGCAAACGCTATTGCGCGCTAGTCTGCTATTTTTTTCAACGCTGCCGCTGGCTCCCGGGCTTGCCTACGCGGGGGACGATACCCCAGTACCGCCCGCGCTGGAATCCTGGGTGCCGTGGGTGATGCACAATTCCAGCTATAGCTGCCCGCGCCCGATTAATGCAGACGAATCACGGTCCTGCGGGCTGGCGGGCACGCTGCGCTTGAGTGTGGATGCCAATGGTGCGAATTTTAGCCAGCTGAGCCAACGCTACACCCAGGGTAAGATTGAGCTACCGGGCAGCAGCGATAGCGCTTGGCCGGTCGAGGTCAGCGTCAATGGCAACCCTGCGGCGGTATTGCCTGGCGATAATGGCCCGGTCATCTATGTGCCTGCCGGCCCTGCGCGCATCGTCGGGCGCTTTGCCTGGGCGAAAGCGCCGGAACGTTTACGCGTGCCGTCGGATATGCCGCTGGTTTTTAGTAAAGACGGCGTCGACATTGCCGCACCGGAACGCGACGGCGACGAGCTATGGTTAGGCCGCGCGCAGTCGAGCGAACGCATGGCGGATGCGCTGGAGGTGCAGGTGCATCGGCTGCTGATTGATGGCTTACCGATGCAGCTGCAGACTGAAATTGATCTGCGGGTTTCTGGCGAGGCGCGTGAAGTCACCTTTGGCCCGGCGCTGTTACCGGGTTTTGCGCCGCTGACCTTGGGCGGCGATTTGAATGCCAAGCTCAATCCAGATGGCTCGTTAAGCGTGCAGCTGCGCCCGGGCGAATGGAAGTTGTATTTGAGTGCGCGTGCGCTCACGCCGATGCTGGAGTTAAGCCTAGCGCCCGCAGTTGGCGATTGGCCAGCAGAGGAAAGCCTAAGCTTTCAGGCCGATGCGACGCTGCGCAGTGTGCAGCTGGATGGATTGCCAGCGGTTGATCCCAAACAAGCCAGTGTGCCGGATGCATGGACAAACTTTCCGGCCTATGTTTTTACACCGGAAACCAAGCTCAGCATCAATATTGATAGCCGTGGCCGCGACGCTGCAGCACCGAATCGCCTAAGCCTGACGCGCGAAATGTGGCTGGCGTTCTCGGGCGATAGCTACTCCACGAAAGACAATCTAAGTGGTCAAATGGTGCGCGATTGGCGCGTCAGTATGCGTGCGCCTTATGTGATGACGCGCGGCCAAAGCCCGGACAGTAACGGCACATTGCAGCCGCTGTTAGTGACCAAAAGCGCCACCGGTACCGGCGTGGAAGTGCGTTCGACGCAGCTTAACTTGACCGCCGCCAGCCGTATTGACCGCACCGGCAATTTTCCCGCCACCGGCTACGATGGCACGGTTGAGCGCGCGCAAATTACCCTCAACACCCCGCCCGGCTGGCTATTAATTGCCGCCACCGGCGCTACCGAAGCACCGAGCGCTTGGCTGGATCGCTGGAATGTCTATAGCGCCTTTGCGATTGCGCTGAGCGCGCTGGCGGGCTGGCGTTTGGGCGGCTGGAAGTTGGGCACGGCGGTGCTGGTTTATGCGGTTATTACGGCATTTGAGTATGGCGCACCGCTGTTTTGGCTGTTGTGCCTGCTGCTGCTGGCCTTGTTAGTGCGGCAAGTGCAAGCACCGCGCTGGCAGTTGGGGCTGCGCATTGTTGGCATGTTGGGATTTGCGATTTTGTTGCTGCAATCGCTGGGCTTTGCCGAGCGCCAAGCGCGCTTGGCGCTACATCCGCAATTGGAGTTTGATGAAATCGGCGTCGGCCAATCACCGTTAAGCTATGCCAGCAAGGCGGCTTTCAATGACGACGGCTACAGCCGGAGAAATATGATGAATGTGCCAGGTACGGCACCACCGCCGCCACCTCCACCGATGGCGAGCGCGCCTATCAGTCAAGAGCTCAACGACATAGTGGTTACTGGCGGCAGAATTGCTAGCAGTGACTCAGAAACTGCTCAGCCATCAATGGAAATTTATCAAAAAGGCAACGTTTCACGTAAACAAATGAATCGCTACGCCGCCAATAGCATTGTGCAGGCCGGTGCGGCGGAGCCGAATTGGCATTGGCAAAGCTACAACATTGAAATTGCTGGGCCAATTACGCCCGAGCAAACGCTGCATTTAGTAATGATGCCACCTTGGTTGACGACGTTTATGCGCTTGGCGGCGTTGGCCTTGTTAGGCTTTGCCCTGTGGTGTGTGGCGCGGCCTGGACCGAAATCAAACTTGGGCAAACCGCTAGCTTGGTGGCAAAGCTGGCAGCGCGAAACCTCAGTGGCACCTGCTGCGCCAACTGCGTCGGCGCCTGCCGCCCTTGTGTTGGCGTTGCTGGGCACGTTGTTGATCAGCGGACACGCGCCTCAAGCCTACGCGCAGGCCACACCCGACCCGCAGTTGCTTGAGGAATTGAAAAACCGGCTAACCCGAGCGCCGCAATGTGCGCCGAACTGCGTCGCGATCAGCAGCGCGCAAGTGCAGCTCAATGGTGACGCGTTCTCAATGAGCCTGATGGCGCATGTCGGCGCGCGCAGCATGATTAGCCTGCCGAATGGCGAACGCAGCTTGGCGAATACGCGCTTGACGGTGGATGGCAGCGCGGCGGAATTTGCCCGTCGCAGAGAGGGCAGTTCGGAGTTAGTTTTGGAAGCGGGTATGCATGTCATTACCCTGTCCGGCACTGCGCGCGCGGATCGAATTACGCTGGATTTCCCGCTACAGCCGAACCGCGTGCAAACGCAATTGAGTGGCTGGGAAGCCGGTGGTGTGCATGATGAAAAACTGACCTCAGGCACGCTGGATTTGGTGCGCAGCCAGCGCGCTGTGGCATCGGATACCGGAGGCAAAACGGCGGCACAATTTCCGCCTTATGTGCGGGTGCTGCGTCAGTTGCGTTTTGATCTGGAGTGGCGCGTGGAA
Organism: Rhodanobacteraceae bacterium; assembly: GCA_031409855.1. GTDB lineage: Bacteria > Pseudomonadota > Gammaproteobacteria > Xanthomonadales > SZUA-5 > JANNYA01. Next base: position 16,294 of record JANNYA010000051.1, read on the forward strand.
ACCACGGTGCAGCGGCTAACCAATATCGAAAGTGGCCTAACTGTGCGCGTGCCGCTGCTGCCGGGCGAACGGCCACTGGGTGCTTCCGTGCAGGTGGTGGACGGCGTTGCGCTGGTGCCGATGCAGGCAAATGAAAGCGAAACGCAATTTAGCGCGGCGCTGGATTTGCTGCCAGAGATGAAATTGAACGCGCCGCTGCAAGCGGATCGTGTCGAGGTTTGGACAGTGGAATCGAGCCCGGTTTGGCATGTGGATTTTGTCGGAGTACCACTTTCGCTGACGCCACTGGGCACAGGTAGTGACGATCTGCAGCTGCGCTTTGATCCACTGCCGGAAGAAGTGCTGACGCTGAAATTGAGCCGCCCAGACGCGGCCCCGGGGCCCGCGTATCGTATTGACGCAGTGACGGTCGAAACCAAGCCCGGCGCGCGCGCCCGCGACACTACGCTTAGCTTCACGCTAGCCGCGACCCAAGGTGGGCGACACAGTATTGCTTTGCCAAGCGCCGCTGAGCTTTTGGGCGTCAGCAAAAATGGCGTCAATTTGACACTGCGCCTGCGCGAAACGGCGCTCGAATTGCCGGTTGACCCCGGCGAAAATCGCTACGTCGTTAACTTTCGCGAGGCGCTAGCGTTGAGCTCCAATTTGCGCCTGCCCGCAATTGATTTGAAGCTGCCCAGTGCCAATATTCGCCTGAATTTGGAACTGCCGCGCTCGCGCTGGCTGCTGTGGGCGCATGGCCCCACGCTCGGGCCAGCGGTGCTGTATTGGGCCAGCGTGGTGGTGGTTTTGTTGATCAGTCTGGGCTTGGCAAAATCCGGCCGCACTGCGCTCGGCTTTGGTGCCTGGGCGCTGCTGGGCTTGGGGTTGACAGGTTTTGGCTGGCAGTCATTTATGCTGGTAGCGCTGTGGTTTTTGGCGCTGCAGTGGCGCATGCAGCACGGCAGTGCCTTAGCCGATTGGCCGCATCGCTTAATGCAGATCGCACTGGCTGGCTTAAGCGTTGTCGCACTCGCTTGTATCGTTGGTGGCGCAATGAATGGCCTGCTGGATAATCTTGATATGCAGGTCATCGGCAACGGTTCGTCCGCCACGTCCTTGCGTTGGTTTGCCGATCAAGCGCCCGGCGTGCTGCCGGGTGCGGGCGCACTGACATTGCCAAGCTGGAGCTACAAAGCGCTAATGTTGGCGTGGGCACTATGGCTGGCATTCGCGCTGCTGCGCTGGCTGCGCTATGCCTGGCTTGCCTTCGGCACCGGTGGTTTTTGGCGCGTCTTGCCGAAAGCGCAAAAGATTATCGTCGTTGCCGACAAACAACCGCCATTGCCGCCTAGCCGCGCCGAGAACGCAACGAGCAATGCCCAGCTGCATACCGCCGCACTGGAAGATCAAGCCGCGTTGATTGCTTTCGCCAGACTCTGCGCCAGCGCTGATCCAGCAGCAGCTGGAGACAACTCTGCGGAACTGGAGGCGCAACTTAATCGCGACTTTGCGCCCGAGAAAATCGCGCGTGAATTAGTCGATATTGATGTCGAATATTGGCTGGCGGAATCGGCGGGCAAAATACTCGGCTTCGTCAAACTGGTACACAACCGTACCGCACCGTATCAAAATCTGCTGCCTGCAACCCAGCTGGAACGCCTGTGCATTTTGCCCTCAGCTGCCGGTTTGGGCATCGGCACGCAATTGCTTAAACACGCGCTAATGCAAGCAAAACGCGCAGGCAGCGACGAGCTTTGGCTCAGCGTTACAGCGGCGGACACAGCAGCACAGGCCATTTACGCAAGTTTTGGTTTTGCCGAAAAACCGCAGGCGTCGAATGCTGAGCGTAAGGTGATGGGCAAGAGTTTGAATGAGTAGGCCAGTCCGCGACTATAATCCCAATCAAGAAACCTGACCTATAGCCCCGCGAGGAACCCGAAAATGCTTGAACGCAAACTCATTTACATGGATGCTAAATCCAGCAAATTTTGGAATATCAGTCAGACCGATGACACCTACACCGTCACCTACGGTAGAACCGGCTCGGCCGGTCAAGAAACCACTAAGTCCTTCGCCAGTGAAGCCTTGGCCGTCAAAGATGCGGAGAAGTTGATCAAGGAAAAACTCGGCAAAGGTTATGTTGATGCTTCTGAACCTGTGACTGACGGTGCTTTGCTATTTGCCGCTTTTGCAAACATCAATCAACGCGAGGATATTTTCCGCAATGCCGGTACGTTTGTTGGTATGCGCGTCGTTGACTATGCAATGGATAAGCCAACACGTAGTGACGTGGCGTATCGATTTCGCAGCGATTGGGATGACGATCAGCTGATCGAATCGCTGGAACATTTTTTAGCCACGTCGGCGGCGCTAGAAACAACCGCACTGGTGATCGGTGCTTGGTTTTCTGATGAGTCCTCAAAGGCGCCTGACGAAGTGTTGAACCTGCTGATGCAACAGCGCGAGCGCTTGCCACGGCTCGCGGCGATCTTTGTTGGCGATGTCACCCGCGAAGAGAACGAAATGTCGTGGATTACGCAAACCGACATCGCACCACTGCTGCAAGCATTTCCGACGCTGCAACTATTGCGCACGCGCGGCGGCACCGATTTGAAGCTAACGCCGAGCAAGCATTTGGGATTGCGCGCTTTGGCCATGGAAACTGGCGGCATGGACGCCAGCGTGCTGAAAAGCGTGTGTCGCTGCGAATTCGAACAGCTTGAGTATTTGGAACTTTGGCTGGGTACTGACGAATATGGTGCAAACGCGACGGTCGAAGATCTGCAGCCGCTGCTATCGGGCAAGCTGTTTCCAAAGCTCAAATACTTAGGTCTAAGAAACAGCCACATGGCTGACCGGATCGCCGCCGTGGTGGTGAATAGCCCCCTAGTGCGACGCCTTGAGACTCTGGATTTGTCCTTAGGTACCTTAAGCGATGAAGGAGGCGAGTCCTTGTTGCATCTGAAAGACAGCGCTCTGAAAAGGCTCAATTTGCACTACCACTTCATGAGCCCGGAAATGGTCAAGCGTCTGCGCGCGCTGCCCTTTGTTGTGGATGTGAGCAACCCACCAGACATGGAAGTCGATGAAGAGGACCGCTTCGTCGCTGTGGGTGAATAGGCGGCGGTGATTGGCGGGCACGGGTGAATAGACTCATTCAGCTGGGCTTGATCGGCAATCTCGAGAACCGCCGGGTCCGCGATTTTTGTTCCCGCTGGCTCGCATTGGGCCAGCCAAAGCCCATCTTGATTGACTACCAGGAACTGCCAACGGCAGCACCGCGCGTGGACGTATTGCGGATCGATTCGCCCGGTGAAAACGCGGCTCTCGCCAACCATTTGATTGCCCTGGGCGGTGCACCGAAAGCCGCCAAAATCGAACACGGCGAAGTCGCTTATGTGCGCGAGTTCCATCTAGGTTATTGCGAGCTACTTCGACGCATCGACGCGTGGAATTTGCCCGCATTCAACGCGCCGGGCGAAATCGCGGTGATGTTTGACAAGTGGCAGAGCCATCAAAAATTTGTTGGCGCAGGCTTGCATAGGCCGCCATCGACTTTAGCGCCATCCAGCTACTCGCAATGGCAAAAACAACGAGCGGAGCACGGTCGGATATTTCTAAAGCCCTTGCACGGCTCCTCCAGCTCCGGCGTTTGTGCGCTGCGCTGGACGCCGACTAAACAGCAGCTCATCAGCCCGATTCGGATTGCGGGCGGGCGGCTGTTTAACAGTCTGCGTGTGCAAAGTTATGACACGTGGGAGCAGATTCAATTCATCCTAGCGCGGCTTTTGCCACAGGGCATGATTGCGGAAACATGGATACCAAAGCTCAGCCTGCAAGGTGGCGCTGTGGACGTGCGGGTTTTGGTGATCGCGGGGCAAGCGCGCCATTTTGTGCTGCGGCAGAGCCATTCACCGATGACCAACCTGCATCTTGGCAATCGCAGGGCCGACCCAACTGGCCTTGAAGTACCGCTTGCTGGAGCAGCGCGACTGGCAGAAAAGGCCGCCGCCTGTTTTCCCAACAGCCTCTATGCCGGGGTCGACGTCTTGCTCGATCTCAGGGGCAAAGCCTACATCGGCGAGATCAATGCCTTTGGCGATTTGCTACCTGGCCTTATCGACCGAGGCGAGGATACTTACACCGCAATTGCGAAGGCTTATTTGAGCTTGGCGCGATAAGGAAACAATCAAAACATTCGTAATTGCCGTTAGCTTGAGATAGGCATCCCCAGCCTGCGGTCTTAGGAATGGCGAATGACCGATATTTCTAACCTGAGGTGTTGCTTGGGTGCGCTTGTCCAGCCAACACCGATTCAGCCGCCGCGCGCAAAGCATGCACGGTAAAGGGCTTATCCAACCATGCACATACTCGCTGGGCGTGGCGCTGCATCAGCAGTTCGCGATCTTGTGAGTAACCGCTCATAACCACAATGGGCGGGCATTCCGGTTGTTGCGCTAACCAATCGATCAGCGCAAATCCGCCCATTTCCGGCATCGTCAGATCGGTAATCAACAAGTTATAGCCGCATTGCCGCAGCTGCGATTGCGCTTCCACGCCATTATTTGCAGTCGTAACCGTCCAGCCCAGGCCGCGCAATACCGTCGCCACATAGGCGCGCACGCCGGGCTCGTCATCAACCACCAAAACACTGCGTGCGGTATTTGCCTGAGACATCGCGGCGTCTGACAAGGATGCGGCCGACATGCCAACAGCGGAGAACGGCGCATTACTATGGCTTGCGCCCGTGCTGGCGTCGGGATCATGGGCCGCTAGATAGACGCGAAACTCAGTGCCTAAGCTCTGCGATTGCCCTGGCCCGCTGATGTCGCGCTCGCTATTAGATCGCACGGTCAACCAGCCGCCCGATTCGCGAACCACGCCCGCCACCGCAGCCAAACCTAAACCCGTGCCTTCGGATTTGGTGGTGTAAAACGGCTCGAATACTTTCTGCACCAGCTCGGGCGCGATGCCGCAACCGCTATCACTGACGCTCAGGCATACATGCAAGCCAGCGCTCGCATGGTTGGAGACGATGCCCGGCAATGCCAACGTCGGCTCGCTGCTGTGCCCTGAATCACTGGGTGGCGCTGAGTGCGTGGCAGCAATAATTTCCACCCGTACCGTGCCGGTTTGGCCGTGCAGCGCCTGCGCGCCGTTAATCACCAAATTGACCAGAATTTGGGTCAGCCAGGCAGGGTCTAGCTTTACATGGTGCAGGCCAGGCGCAATTTTAATGGTCAATAGCGTGCTTGTTGGGATCGCCATTTTCAACATTTTATGCACTGCACGCACGCGCTCACCTAGCTCTAGCACTTCCATTCGGCCCTGGCCGTTGCCGGAAAAGGCCAATAGCTGATGCGTCAACTCAGCGCCGGTGCGCACCGCTTGCTCAATGTTTTCCAATAGATCCGGCGCAACATGCGGGCCAGATTCCAGCCGAATCAGCTCAACGCCGCCCTGCACCGCAGTCAGCAAATTATTGAAATCATGCGCAACGCCGCCCGCCATTCGACCGATTTGCTCGTGCCGCTCGCGTTCCTGGCTAAAGCGCTCGTCCACCCGCGCCCGCGCTTCGCGCGCACGTTCCTCGGTGACGTCGCGATACAAACCAGCCCAATGCGTGATGGCGCCGGCCTCTGAAAAAATTGGAAACGCGTTGACATGCGCCAAGTAGCGCGAACCATCTTTGCGATAGTGATAAAACTCCGCCGTAGCACTTTCACCACGCGCTAGCGATTGCATGAGATGCGCGATTTTTTGGGTATCCGCGTCGCGCCCGCGCAGCAAGTTCAAGTCAGCAAGTTCATGCAAACTATATTGTGTGGCTTGGGTAAATGCCGGATTGATGTAGCGCAACATCGGCAGGCCATTAACAGACGCCTCCGGCTCCGCCACGAGTATTGGATCCGTTGCCTGATCGGCCAGGGCTTTAAATAATGCCAACTCGTGTGTGGCATCGCGCAAGGACTCGGTGCGTTCAGCAACGCGCTGCTCAAGCAAACGCCGCCGCGCACTGCTGCGCATCGTGGTCAATGTCGCCAAAATTGCCGCAATAGAAAACGCCAGTTGAAACCACCACAGCGTTTTCGAGACGAGCGCACGCACCGCTAAGGGCGGCAATACCAGGGCAGTGCGAAATCGAACATTGGCCAGCAGCACCGATTGCTTGACGATCAATTCATTTTCACCGTTGGACGACACGGGCGTATCTGCGAATAAAAATTGCCATTGTTTAGTGGCGAAAAGCGCGCGTTCTTCCGCCGACCAGCGGCCTAGGTCTAGTGCCCAACCGGGCACCCGGTCCAGTCTAAGTATCAGCGGGTCTAGCGGTGCGGCATAATTGAGTGCGCTCGTGGGCGTTGATGCCGCCACCGCAGCGCTGAGCGGCACTAGGCCCAGCGCGCGCGAGCCGCCCAAGGGTGGAACGCCGTATTCCTCCAATTGTTCCAGCTTGCCGGACAACCGTTCGACCCGATTACTGAGTTCTGTGTGTACTAGGGCGCGTACGCGCTCCCCTTCGAAGCTGGCAGCAATCTGCAGCGCGGCAATAAATGCCAATACCACTACCCCTTGCCCAAAAAAAAGCGCGCGCCACCTTGATCGCCACCACGCGCGTGGCTGGCCCACCACCACTAACAGCATCGGCGCTACCAAAAATGCCGCCATCATATCGGCGACGATCCAATCCAAGGCGCGGTCTAACAAATTAGCACTTGGAATCAAATCAAAACTGAGCAAAAACGGGAACACGATCATGGGTTTTATGCTCATCATCGCCGGGCCGAGCACTAACGCCGCAACCACTAGATCGCGTGCACGCCACAATTCCCCGCCTTCAGCCCCCAAGGCGCGTTTGAATAAAAAATGTGCCAGGTGGATTTGCAAAAATATCGCCAGCGCATTGATCGCAATCGAACCCGCGCCGACGAAGCCCTGATCCGAATAGCGCCAAAAGCCGAAAAGCGCAGCACCTAAAATTAGCCCCGATTGATCCTTCGTACCGCGCGCAAGCACGAGCGCCGCCAGCAATGCGGCAGGTAGCCAAATAGGGCGCGTTAAAATTGCCTGAACGCCCAGCTCCAAACTAAGCAGCGCGAGCAGCAAAAAAGCACTGGCAACACAAAGCTGCTGCAGCGCGCTTTGTAGTGTCAACGGCAGGGTTTGCCAAGCACTCACGAACCAGCGCTTTGCGCCTAAGCCGATCATTCGCCAAGGCTGTGTGTGCTCACCAGTTACCACGTTTGGGCCTCGCTTTAGGAGACTTGAGTCTGAACTCGTTTGCGCGATGCAAACAGCGGTGTTGCTTCAGATTAACGCTTGTTCACAAGGTGCCTGGCGCTACCAAGGGCTCATTGCGCAGACTCAAAGCCGTCAAAAAACTCCACTTCACCGGTTTCCAGCGAATATTCTGCGCCGACAACCATCAGCCCCTCGCTTTGAATCAACTGTTCCAGCACTTCTGAGCCATGCCGCAGGTGATTCGCCGAGGCGCGAATATTCGCACGTACCGCGTGTTGCACCAGCTTTTCGTGATCATGGCGCAGCTCGGTAGACAGTAAGGACTGTACCGAGGGCCGAATGCGGTCCACAATCGAGCGAATATTGCGCGATTGCGCGCTGGGCTGTTGCAGTTCTTCCAGCGTTGCCAAGATGGCGCCGCACTGCGAATGCCCTAGCACGACGACCAAGCGGGTATTGAAGCGTGATGCGGCAAATTCGACGCTGCCTACTTGCGAGGGTGCGACGATATTACCCGCCACGCGGATGACGAATAGATCGCCCAAGCCTTGATCGAACACCAGCTCAGCCGGCACGCGCGAGTCTGAGCAGCCTAAAATAATTGCCATTGGTTCCTGCGCAACCGGCAGCGCATTTGGCCGCATTTGCCCGCGCAGCGCATGTGGGCTTTGCACACCGGCAACAAAGCGGCGATTGCCCTCGCGCAATCGGGCTAGTGCTTGCATCGCTGGAATCATAGCTTTCCTCATCAAATTTTGGATTGTTACGCGAAAAAGCGCGGTTTGCGCTAATTAAATGCACTACGCACAATGAAAGTTGGCCATGCGGCTAAAAGATATTGCTTGGCTGACGAATTTCTAGTTTTGCGTTAGTTAACGAACTAACTGCGATCTTAACCGCTCATGCGTTAAGTTCGTCACTTACTTTACTAGAGGATCGCTATGACTCGATTTGCCCTCATTCCTGCGGCGCTGATATTTGCTAGCCTGATTGCTACCAGCCCCGCAATCGCCTCGCCCGACAAAGAACTCAAGCGCGCGCGGACTGCGACTACGGTACTGAAAACGATATTGAACACCCCAGATGCGCGCATCCCGGATCAATTGCTGCATGACGCCCACGCGATTGCGGTGTTTCCTGATGTCGTTAAAGCCGGGTTAGTCTTCGGTGGCCGACACGGGCGCGGTTTAGTCAGCGTGCGCACGGCGGATGGCACTTGGTCAAATCCGAGTTTTATTCGTATCACTGGAGGCAGCGTGGGTTGGCAGGTGGGCGTCCAGTCGGCTGATGTGGTGTTGGTGTTTCGCACCGAACAAGGCGTGGCCAATTTGGTGAACGGCAAGTTCACGCTGGGCGCAGATGCATCGGTTGCCGCAGGTCCAGTCGGGCGCCAGGCACAGGCGGGCACGGACGAAGAACTAAAAGCCGAGATATTTACCTACTCACGTGCGCGCGGCCTTTTCGCCGGCGTAGCGATTGATGGCTCGGTGCTTTCGATTGATCACGGCGCCAATCGCGATGTGTACGGCGGTGCGATTACGCCGCGCATGCTGTTCGAGAACCGTCTGAATGCGCCTGCACCCGCTGAAATTGTTGGCTTTCGTGATCAGCTAGAGGAACAGACCTCGAACTAAACCGCTTAGCGCGCTAAAAATCTAACTTGCGTCAATCAAATTAATGCGATTGCGTTGCTCTAGCATCAACACCAAACCCGCGAAGACATCGAAATCGCGGGTTTCCATATCGCTAAACTCGACGCCAAATCGATCCCCATGCACGTGTGCAATCGTCGCGCGCGCCAGCACGTGGGGTACGCCGTGCAAGCTCAGTTCGACTTCAATTGCGGCACCGGTTTTCAGTTCGGCCAATTGCAATTCGTTCGCGCTTTCGACGCTCAATAGAGCGCCGTTTAGTGAAATATCAAAAATTGCGGATAAGAACGCGGCAGTTTCGGAGCCAGGGAATCGCACAGCGACCGGGCCATGAATAGGAAATCGGGGCGCTAAGCGGCGTTCTGAGTCACGCCTTGGCGTGACGTTCAAAGCTAAAGTGTCACGCCTTGGCGTGACGTTCAAAGCTAAAGTGTCAGGGCTAGTCATTGCCGGATTATTCGCCATGCGGCCAAGAATGCAAACGATTTTTTGCTGACACGCGCCCTAAAAATGCGACGCACAAACCAGAATGCTTGTTTGCCGTCTTGTATCGCGCGTAAAAAAAGCCGCTGCCTAACTGCGCAACGGCTTTGCGTACGACGACTAGCCTATTTGGCTTCCAGCGGCGGAATACGCAGCATTTGGCCCGGATAAATTTTGTCAGGATGGCTCAGCATCGGCTTGTTGGCTTCAAAAATCAGCGGGTATTTTGCCGCATTGCCATAAAATTCTTTCGCGATTTTACCGAGCGTGTCGCCTTTTACGACGGTGTAGTTTTTCGATGTCCACTCCGCTTCTTTTGCCAATTCTTCTTTCGTCGGCAATGCTTCTGCAGGCGGTGCGGCGGCGACGACGTGCTTAGTCACAACTGCCTCAGCGAGCACCGGAGCTGCGACTACGGCTACGACCGGACGCGCCGGTGGCGGCCCAACCACAATGCGATCTTCAACTTTGTCCACGCCTTCGACGTTGCCAACTGCTAAAACCACTTTTTCTTTAGTCGGCTTGTCGTCGACCCAGCCTGAAACCACCATCGTTTCACCTTCAAGCCAGTAGTGCAGGTGCTTCATCGGCAAGCCGACAGAGCCGACATGTTTAGCGATAACGTTAGACAGATTGGGAATTTCTGACGGCTTTTTGCCACCAAAAAGTTTTGCGCCGGCAGAAGCCATAAAGCTAAATAAACCCATGATCGTAGTGCTCCAAAAATTGAGAGACCGCTATTTTTCGCGCGGAGCCACACAATACTGGATTTTTTGTTCAAACTCCGCCGCTATTGCAAACAAGCGCTGCGACATATGACCAATTTATCTTCGGTATCAAAAGGGAACGTTCAGCCCAAAGCGGCGGCATCACATCGTGTAGTTATTTTAGCGTCTAGCTTGGGCACGATGTTTGAGTGGTACGACTTTTTTCTCTATGGCACTTTGGCGGCACTTTTGGGCGGGCTATTTTTCCCCTCGGATAATCCGACCGCAGCGCTGTTAGCGTCCCTGGCGGCTTTTGGTGCTGGCTTTGGTGTGCGCCCGCTCGGCGCGGTTATTTTTGGTGTGCTGGGTGACAAAGTTGGGCGCAAGTACACGTTTTTGGCGACGTTGATGTTGATGGGGCTTTCCACCGCTGCGATAGGCTTATTGCCAACTTATGCCCAAGCCGGTATTTGGGCGCCGGTGCTGCTGGTGAGTTTGCGTTTATTGCAGGGCTTGGCATTAGGCGGTGAATATGGCGGTGCCGCGATTTATGTTGCCGAACACGCACCAACGGGCAAGCGCGGCCTTTACACCAGTTGGATTCAGGCCTCGGTGGTAGGTGGTTTTGTGCTCAGTTTAGTCGTCGTGCTGCTGTGTCGCTTGAGCATGGACAAAGCCGCGTTTGAAGCTTGGGGCTGGCGCATTCCGTTTTTGTTATCGATTGTGATGCTGGCGATCTCGCTCTATGTGCGCTTAAAACTGTCTGAGAGTCCGGTATTTCAGGCGCTCAAAGCTAAAGGTGAAACCGCGCGCTCGCCGCTGCGCGAGGCCTTTGCCAGTTGGCAGCAAACCCGTACCATTTTGGCGGCGATGATCGGCATTGCCGCAGGCTTCACGGTTATTTGGTACACCGCACAGTTCTCAACCCTGACGTTTTTAAAACAGGTTGCACTCGTCGATGATGTGACTGCGACCCTGGTGAACGGCATTGCGGTGGTGTGCGCGATGCCGTTTTTCATTTTTTTTGGCGCGCTGAGTGATCGCGTTGGCCGCAAAAAAGTCATGCTTACCGGCTATGTTTTGACGCTGTTGTTTATGTTTGCGTTGTTTAAACAAATTGGCGTATCCGCCAATCCGGCGCTGAGTGCGGCGATGACCCATGCGCCCGTGCGCATCGAGGGGCAAAACTGCGAGTTTGATGTATTTGCTAAAAAGCAAAGCACGCCGTGCGCGCTGGCGCTGGCATTTCTGACCACGCGCGGCATTAGCTATCGCACAGAAAAGGCCCAGCTCAGCACCGACGTAGCGGTGCAATTGCACGTCGGTGGGCAAACGGTGGTGGGCTTTGATGCGCTGGCCTACGGCAAAGTGTTGGCCGAGGCGGGCTATCCAGAAACCTCCGACCCGGCGCGGCGCAACTTAATCATCACCACGCTGTGCATATTTGCCCTGTGTGTACTGTCGGCGATGACCTATGGGCCGGTCGCGGCATTTATGGTGGAGCTATTCCCCGCACGCGTGCGCTACACCAGCATGAGCGTGCCTTATCACATCGGCACCGGCTATTTCGGTGGTTTTCTGCCCTTTGTTAGCCAATACATGGTGGTCAAAAGCGGCGACCCATTTGCCGGGCTGTATTACACATTGAGCGTGGTCGCGTTGGCGCTGGTGATTTGTGGGTTGTTTCTGCCTGAGACTTATAAACGCGACGTCGAATAAGTTTGATGTTTTGCTAAGTTGTAAACAGATCGTCATATTCGTTACGCGGTTTTGCCACATTGAAATTTTAGCTTCTCCAGATTCGACATCTTGGAGCTGCACATGCGTGATTCTCGTTCAACCGGCCCGGCGGCCCAGCTATTTCGGCGCCGTTTCGGCATACCCCTAAGTGGCTTCGCGCTCGCTTTGCTCGGCACCGGCTTTAGTCCGCTGCTGCTGGCGCAAGCGCAACCGTGGTATTTGAGTGCGAAAGCGGGTGCCGCGGAGTTTGAGCTGGCGGAGCCCTTTCAAAGCTCAATTGCGCTACCAGGTGCGCAATACCAGAGCGATGTCAAAGATGTTGGTGTGCAGCTTGGGCTTGGCTATCAGCTTAGCCCCAATTTCGCGCTAGAGCTGCATTATGGCGATCTAGGCGAGGTGCAACTGAGCGCGAATAGTGCGCTGCCGCCGGTGCAGATTGATAGCAAACTTGAAACACAGACTGTTGCCTTGGATTTTGTCGCCAGCTTTCCGGCCACTGAGTGGTTGGATGTGTACGCGAAAATTGGCGCGGTGCATTGGGATATTGATGCCGACACGACACTGATTGACCGGCTAGATTCCTCACTTAACAACCGCAGCCAAGTGAATGGCAACGGCGTATCCGCAAAATTTGGTGTCGGCGTGCGCTTTGATCTCAACGAAAAATTGGCGCTTGGCCTTGAGCTTGAGCAGTTCAACGCGGGCGAACGCGATCTGACCGGTCGCGAACGCCTGCGCATGGCGAATGCCACCCTTATTTACCGATTTTAACGCACCGATTTTAACGAGCCAGTCATAACGAGCGGACGGACGATTGCCGCGCGCCAAATTTAAGGATCAAGCCATGAATGATGTACAGCGTCACGATGAATTAGAAGATTTAGGCTGCAACCCCAGCAGCAACCCAGAGTTTGCCGAGCTACTACAAACCGGCCGCCGGGACTTTCTGAAACGCAGTGCCATGGCCAGTGCCATCTATGCCGCGGGCGTGCCGATACTAAGCAGCTTTAGCCGAGGTGCGCAGGCACAAACAGTACCTACCAGCGCAGCAGGCATCGCTTTTCAAAGTGTGGCGATGCTGCCGACCGTGGACAAAATCGTGGTGCCCGAGGGCTACACCGCCGAGGTGCTGATCGCCTGGGGTGATCCAGTTTCGAACGGCGCTAGCTTCAAACAAGACGGCAGCAACAGCGCAGACGAGCAGCTGCAGCAATGGGGTATGCACAATGATGGCATGCACTTTTTCCCATTTGAGCGCCGCGCCTTTGGTGGCGTCAAATTGCCCTCGTCCACCAATGGTTTATTGGTATCGAACCATGAGTATGTCGATCACGGCTTGCTCTTCAGCGATGGCAGCGCCAGCTGGAGCGCAGAAAAAGTTCGTAAGTCACAGGCTGCGCACGGCGTTGGTGTGATCGAGGTGAGTGAATCGGCAGGCCGCTGGAGTGTGGTGCGTCCATCAAGCTATGCGCGCCGCATCACTGCGCGTACGCCGATGCGCATCACTGGCCCAGCGGCGGGCAGCGCGTCCGTAAAAACTGCTGCCGATCCCTCTGGTACGGAAGTTCTAGGCACGCTGAATAATTGCTCGCACGGCTACACGCCGTGGGGCACGTTCTTAACCGGCGAAGAAAATTTCAACGGCTATTTCGTTAATCGCGGCACCTTGACCCCAGACCAACGGCGCTACGGCGTTTCCGCCAATGGTGCCGGCTATCGTTGGCACGAGTTCGATACGCGCTTTGATGCCGCCGTTGAAGCCAATGAGCTAAATCGCTTTGGCTATGTTGTTGAAATCGATCCCTTCGATGTCAATTCGGTGCCTGCGAAGCGCACTGCCTTAGGGCGCTTTAAGCATGAGGGTGCAACGGTAACGCTTGCGACGGATGCGCGCGCCGTGGTGTATTTAGGCGACGACGAGCGCTTCGAGTACGTCTATAAATTTGTTTCAAGTGGGCGTTTTGATGCGAAAAACCGCGCCGCAAATTTCAGCCTTTTAGACAGCGGCATACTTTATGTGGCGCGTTTTAACGCCGACGGTACCGGCGACTGGCTGGAGCTAAGCGCCGGTAAAAATGGCTTGACCGCAGCTGCAGGCTTTCCCGACCAGGCAGCGATTTGCGTACGCACCCGCCAGGCCGCCGATTTGGTGGGTGCCACCAAAATGGACCGGCCCGAATGGGTGGCGGTGAATCCATTGAATAAAGATGTCTATCTGACACTGACCAATAACTCCAACCGCGCTGTGGGCACCAACCCGGGGCTTGATGCAGTGAATCGACGTGCTACCAATACCTTTGGCCAGATTGTGCGTTGGACCGAAGCGGCCAGTGACCCAGCAGCGTTGCGCTTTGCATGGTCTTTATTTGTCGAAGCGGGCGACCCGGCCAACACTGATGCTAATAAGCGCGGCAATATCAAAGGCGATTGGTTTGGCAGCCCAGATGGGCTTTGGTTTGATCAGCGCGGCGTGCTGTGGATTCAAACCGACGTGTCAACCTCAACGCTAGGTCGCGGTGATTACATCAATTATGGCAACAATCAGATGCTTGCCGCCGATACCCTGACCGGCCAAGTAAAGCGATTCCTAACCGGGCCAAACGGCTGCGAAATTACTGGCGTAGTCACCACGCCTGATGGCCGCAGCATGTTTATCAACGTCCAGCACCCAGGCGAATCCCCGTCTGAGAACTCTGATCCAGGCAATCCGACCGCGATTTCTACCTGGCCGGATGGCCCAGGCCGTGCCGGGCGCCCACGCTCGGCCACGGTGGTGATCCGCAAGCGCGATGGCGGGATTATTGGCAGTTAGCTTGCTAACTTACTACTAGTTTTAAGCCAAAAAGCGGGCGCAGGAAGACCACGACCCCGTCTTTGCGAGCGCAGCGAAGCAATCTCGTACTTCACGCATGACGTGCTGGGATCGCTTCACTGCGTTCGCGATGACGAATTGCAGACGGATTATTGACGCTGTTCATGGACGGCGAGCTGCAGGAGTTTTGCCACAAAACCGTAATTTTACTAACGCAATACGGTCACATCCAAGTCAACTAGCCGACATCTTCATCCGCTGTACTTGCGACTTAAATTCGATCCTTGAGGAGCTTGCATGCACATTGGTATGAACACCCGAAGCCGTTTTAGATCGGCACCATCATTCGCTATTTTTGCCCTGATGTTGGCCCTGCCCACTACTCTGTACGCGAATTCTGTCGAACTTATTCGGCGCGGCAGTTTTGCCAGCAACGTGACGGCGGGCTCTGAAATTGTCGCGCATGACCCGCTCAGCCAACGCATGTTCGTTACTAACGGCGCAACCAATCGCATTGATGTAATCAACGTCAGCAATGTCGATGCGCCAGTTTTAGTTAGCAGCATTGATATCGCGGCCTTTGGTGGCTTCGTGAACTCGGTCGCGGTCAAAAACGGCTTGGTGGCTGCGGCAATTTCAAACACCAGCCCGACAACTCCGGGCGTGGTTGCGGTGTTTAACACCGATGGCGTCTTGCGCCGCATTTTTTCCGCTGGCGTGCTGCCAGATCACGTTAGCTTTAGTCCGAACGGCAATTTTTTGCTGTCCGCGAATGAAGGCGAGCCTTCCGGCACCGTTGGTCAACCGAGCTTTGTCGACCCGCGCGGCTCAATCACCTTCATTGATCTGAGCAACGGCATTGATAAGGCAATCACCACGCAAATTGACTTCACCTCCTTCGATGGCCGGGAAAACGAGCTGCGCGCGCGCGGTGTGCGCATTTTTCCGGGCCGCCCAGCGAGCCGCGATTTTGAACCCGAAACCATCGCCGTAACGCCCGACAGCACGCGTGCATTCATCACCTTACAAGAGTCTAACGCCTTTGCGGTGTTGGATTTGAACACGCGCAGCGTGGTGGACATCGTACCTGCCGGGCTAAAAGATCACAGCCGTGGCCTGCCAAGCGTGGTGACCGCGAACTTTCCTGAACTACCGATTTTGGGCATGACGCCAGCCAATCAAACGATTCGCCTGGGTGGCTTTTCTGGCCTGTGGTTTGAAGGCATTGAAGGCCCGACCGGTCGCCTGCGCTTCGCCACTGTGCCGGATCGTGGCCCGAATGGCGAGCCTAGCAATGTCGATGCGGACCCGGCACTGGAGCGGCCATTTGCGTTGCCAAGCTATCAACCTAGAGTGGTGCGTTTTACCTATGACGCCCTTAGCCGTGAAATCGCTTTAAGCAGCCAATTACTGCTGACCCGTGCAGATAATTCGCCGATGACCGGCCTGCCCAATATCCCGGTGATTGATGAGGAGCCGGTGGATTTGTTCGGCGCAGCGTTGGCCTATGACCCATTGGGCGCTGACTTAGAAGGCCTAGTGATCACTGCAAATGGCGATCATTGGATGGTCGATGAGTATCGACCGGCGATCTATCGATTCAATAGCTTAGGCGTTTTGCAAGCGCGCTACGTGCCGATCGGTACCGCAGCACTTGCGGGTGCGCAGCCCGGCACTTTTGGCAGCGAAACGCTCCCCGAGGAATATAGCAAGCGCCGTGCAAATCGCGGCTTTGAAGGCATGGCTTTCGATAGCGACGCCGGAATTTTATACGCGTTTATTCAAACGCCGCTGGCGAATCCAAATTTGGCTGTCAGCGCAGCATCCAAAGTGATTCGCATGTTGGGCATCAATCTCAGCACCGGTGCAGTCGTGTCGGAATACGTCTATCCGATGGACAAAACGCCCTTTCGCGAACAAAACACCGACAAAATTGGTGATGCGGTCTATGTTGGCAATGGCGTTTTCAACATTATCGAGCGCGATGATTCGGTCTTGCGCAGCGGTAAGAAAATGCTGTTTCAGTTCAATCTTTTAGGTGCGACCAACTTGCGCGCCGCTGGCACCCCGCCGCTATTGCCAGGCTTGACCTTGGAACAGCATTCGTTAGATCAACTAGCACAAGCGGGTATACGCACAGTACAAAAAATCAAGGTCGCAAACCTGCCGTCTTTGGGCTATTTCGAGGGGGACAAGCTGGAGGGCATGGCGGCGCTTGGCAATGGTCAGTTAGCTTTGCTCAATGACAACGATTTTGGCATCGCACCGATCCCTTTGCCGAACCCGCCAAATGGCAGCTTGCCTTTGGACGGCGAACCCACGCCGATCCAGCTGGGTATCGTCAGTTTCAATCAAGCCAGTGGTTTAGACGTGTCCGACCGCGATGGCCCGGCGAATGGGGCATTGGTCAACATCTTAAACTGGCCGGTTTATGGCATGCATATGCCCGATTCCATCGCTAGCTTTGCCGCCAACGGCCTGAACTTTTATGCCAGCGCAGGTGAAGGCGATGACCGTGGCGAAGTCGCGCGCGTCGGTAGCACGACCATCGCGCTGGATACCCTAGTGTTCCCAAATGCGGTTGCATTGCGCGCCAATGCCCAGCTTGGGCGGTTAAATGCCTCGACAATTGATGGCAATTTGGATGGCGACGCGGAGTTTGAGCGTTTGCAAATTCTGGGCAGCCGATCCTTCATCATTTGGGATCAATTCGGCAATTTGGTCTATGACAGCGGCGACATACTTGAGCGCGTTACCAGTATGCCGGGGATGTTTAACTCCGACAACGAAGCCAATCAGAGCTTCGATACCCGCAGCGACAATAAAGGTCCCGAGCCCGAAGCAATCGCGGTCGGTAGATCGCCCGATGGCCGCACCTATGCCTTTGTCGGTTTAGAGCGAGTCGGTGGTGTCGCGGTGTTTGACGTGACTGACCCCTACGCCACGCGCTATCTCAATTACGTCAATAACCGCGACTTCAGTACAGTTGTGAATCTGACCACCAACCCCGGCGCTGCCGGTGATTTGGGCCCTGAGGGCATTGCCTTTATTGCGGCAGCGGATAGCCCAACAGGCGGCGCGCTGATTGCGGTGGCGAACGAGATTAGCGGGACGACTACGCTGTTTAGTGTCGTCGAAGTTTTGTTTAAGTCTGGCTTTGAATAGCACCAGTGCGAGTTTTCAGCCACAAAGCAGCTGTTGAGAGACCATGAACTTCGTCTTTGCGAGCGCAGCGAAGCAATCTAGCTTTAAACGACAAGATTGCTTCACTGCGTTCGCAATGACGAATCTTCGGTTGTTCTTTGATGAGTTCATGGAGGCTAGCTAAGTCAATTGCTTTCTTTAGCGTTTCGCACAAGTCTCGCGAGAGCGACACGGCCAACAAGTCTCGCGAGAGCGACACGGCCAACAAGTCTCGCGAGAGCGACACGGCAAACAAGTTACAGCGCTTGCACCAGCTGCAAGCCCTGTAATTACAAGCCCTGTACTTGCAAACCCTGTACTTGCTTGGCCTCCATGCCCGAAACATCGCGCACCAATTTGGGCAGCAAAAAACCGGGCAAGGCGGCCGCCATCTGCCGATATATTTGCTGCGCGATGGCATCGGCTACCTCAAAATGCGCACTACCCGCTACCGGGTCAAGCAAGTTGAGGTAATACGGCAAAACGCCCGCCGCAAACAAGCTTTCTGAAAGCGCAACTTGTGCATCACATGAGTCATTCACGCCGCGCAGCAACACCGCCTGATTTAGCAAAGTCACACCAGCGCGCTTGAGCTCGCGCATCGAATTTATCAGCGTTGCGTCATTCCATTCGTTCGCATGATTGCTATGTAACACCATCACCAGCGGCACGTTGAGATCCGCAACCCAGCGCAAAAATTCAGTGTCGATGCGGGTCGGCAGCACGATCGGCGTGCGTGTGTGCAGGCGCAAACGCTTGATTTGCGGCAATGCCAGCAGCGCATCAGTGGTGCGGGCGAGCTTGGTATTGTCGAGCGCGAGTGGGTCACCGCCAGAAAGTATCACTTCATTGATTTCTGGATGCGCGGCGATATAGCGCAACGCCTCCGTCAATTTAGCTGCGCTCAGGCTGGCCGCCGCATACGGGTATTCACGGCGAAAACAATAGCGGCAATTCACCGCACAGGTGCCAGCGGCGATCAACAGCGCGCGCGAACGATATTTGTGGATCACCCCAGGGCTTGGGCTGTGCTGCAAATCATTGACCGGATCGCTGACAAAATTGACGGCGGCCAGACGTTCCGCCATTTTCGGCAATATTTGCGCCAATAACGGGTCGTGCGGGTCGGCTTTCGTCATGCGCTGAGCAAAACTCAGTGGCACGCGTAAAGGGAAGCTGGACGCAGCGTCGAGCGCCAGCGCATCGTTAAAATCGCTGGCGTCCAATTGCAAAAATTCGAGCAACGGAGCTAGCTGCGTGAACGAATCCCGCCAGGCTAGCTTCCAATTCAGTGCGATTGCTGCACTAGGCGCACCCTGTGAGGCGACTTCGCGGCGCTTTGCGGCTATCATCCGGCCTCTTTTTTATCACAGCTTGCAAGCGCCCCAGCTTATCGCTATGCGTTTGAACGAAGCACCTCTGAAGCAGCACTCGCGAAGGAAATACTTTTTATGGGCAGCGTCAACACCAACGAATTTAAGAGCGGCGTCAAAATCTTGATTGACGGTGACCCCTACACAATCATAGAAAACGAAATGGTCAAGCCCGGTAAAGGCCAAGCCTTCAACCGCGTACGCGTGAAAAACTTAAAGACGCAACGTGTCGTGGAGAAAACCTGGAAAAGCGGCGACAGCGCGGAAACCGCCGACGTCGTTGATACCGATATGCAGTATTTGTATGCCGACGGTGAGTTCTATCACTTTATGCAGCTGGACGGTTTTGAGCAGTTTCAAGCCGACAAGGCGGCGGTTTCCGAAGCGGCGCAATGGCTAAAAGAGCAAGATATGTGCATCGTCACGCTTTGGAACAACGTGCCACTGATCGTGACGCCACCAAATTTCGTCGAGCTGAAAATCGTTGAAACCGACCCCGGCATTCGCGGCGATACCACCGCCGGCGGCAATAAGCCCGCCAAGCTGGCAACCGGTGCGGTCGTCAAAGTGCCGCTGTTCGTCAATCCCGGTGAAACCATCCGCTGCGATACGCGTTCGGGCGAATATGTTTCGCGCGTGAAGGTTTGAGTTTAAGTGGCGCTCTAGCTCCGCTTAGCTATAAATAAATTCTCGGGCAGCCTTCTGGTCGCATGGAGTAGCGCTTGTAGCTCCATTGATATTGCGCCAACCAGGGCTGCACGAGCTTCTCGACGTTGATATTGAGTGTCGCCACGTCGACCACGATGGGTGCGGCGGCCTGCAATTCGATTTGAAAGCCACCGGCAACACGTACCGCGCTAGCAAAAAGAACCGTCGCACCGGTACGGAGCGCAAGTTTCGGCAGCAAAGTCATGGTTAACGCCTCAATGCCAAACATCGGCGCAAATTCGCCCTCGCCTTGTTTCGGCTGTTGATCTGGCAAAATCCCCAGCACACCGCCATTTTGCAGGCGCTTGAGCAAGCCGCGCACCGCCGCAGGTTCGGCGCGCACCGGCAGCGCCCGGGTGCGGCCACGTGCGGCATTCAACACTGTTTCAACCCAGGCTTTGCGCGGCGCGCGGTACAGCACCGCAAGCTCAGTGTGCGCGGCCAAATATAAATTCAGCAGCTCCCACGCGCCTAAATGCGGTACCGCGATGATCACGCCCTTGCCCGATGCCAACGCACTTTTGAGCGTGTCCTCACCTTTCACCGCGACGATTAAGCGCGCCAATTTTGCGTAGGGCCGGCTCCAAAGTTTTGGCAGTTCGCACACGCTCATCAACAAGTGCCGCAAGCTATTGCGTGCCAGCGTTGCTGCTTGGCTAGGATTAAGCTCCGGCAAACACAGGGCGATATTTTGCCGCGTTACCCGCGTTTCACGAATCGGTAGGATGCTAATAATTGTGCCAAGCAGGTTGCCAACGCCGCGCAGCCAGGAAAGCGGCAGTAGTCCAAGCAAACGCAGCAAAAATAACGTGGCGCGGGCTTGCCATGGCATCAATGTGGGCACTGGCCAGACCTAGACTGCGTGCGCGAGCAAGCTAAACATACAGATCAAAATCGCAGCTTGCGCCGGGAAAACGAACCGCTTTTTCGCGCTGCATACCGAGCTTTTCTAACACCCGTACCGAGCCGATATTTTCAGGAATCACCACGCCAATAATGCGCGCCAACTTTAATTCGTTCTTGCCATAGGCATAAAGCGCAGCGGCACTTTCAGTCGCAAATCCTGAGCCCCAGTAACGCGAAATAAAGCGATAACCAATATCGACTTCGTTATTAAATTCCTCCAGCCGCTTCAAACCGCAAAAACCGATGAGTTCTTTGCTTTCATGAAGCACCACCGCCATCCGGCCAAAGCCGTGCACGGCATAATCCCGCAAGGGCCGCGTGCGCAAAATTTCCAGCGCTTCGTCGATGCTAGTCACCGGGTTTTCCCCGGTATAGCGCAATACTTCTGGATCAGACACCAAAGCCTGGTAGGCTGGTGCATCGGCCTCGGTAAAAGGACGCAGGATCAAGCGCCTTGTTCGCAATGTTGGAATAACGGGGGCGAGGCTTGCGGCCATGCGGGTAGATTCCTAGATAAATTAATGTGTGGGCGATGTAGCCAAGAATTGGGCTAATTTGCAAGCGGCGCCAACATCCCTACATAGGCTTCAAGCGTATTCACCTGCAAACCAATCGCTTTAAAAACCTTGTGCTTGCCAATTTTGCGCAGCTTTTTATCCCGCGTAATTAGCCAATTTGCACCACCTACTACACCGAGTTCTAGAAACTTTTGATCATCAGGATCACGGCATTTCGGCAGCTTGCAGCGCTCGCTTTCGGGCATCAAGTCGCAGCATTGGCTCAATTCGGTAAATTCCAAACACAGCGCGTCAATCTGACTGTGAGTTTGCGAAAATTGCGGATAGCCAAGCACCCGTCGCCATTCGGCTAGAGTTTCGACGCTGTGCAAAATTTGTAAGGAACCGGCTGCGTGTTTGACGCGCAGCGGTTCTAAGCGTGGGCTGCGCCAGAGCAGCCATTCCAGCCAAATATGCGTGTCGAGCACGGCGATGTGCAGCGGCTCGCACGCATCCGACACTAGCAACTACTGATTGATCGGGAAGTCGATCGGGTTTTCCGCCGTGCCCGTCGCGGGTTCTGCACCCTCAACTTTCAGCATGTCGGCCATGGTTTTTTTGATGCCAGCGAATTTGTATTGCACCAAAATGTAAGTCCAACCGGTGGTGCGCTGGTTGATTTCCTCGACTTGCTTGCTCAGCTCGGCCAATTTTTCGGTGCGAAATTTAGCCGCATCAAAGCTAGTCTTGGCTGCGGGCGTTAACACCGCAGGCACACCCGATGCCGGTGGCGCTGCCGCTGCCGCTTCGGCGTTCGCGGCAGCTTCGGCTTTGCTTTGCTCGGCCATCAAATACGCCTCGGACAGGCTCGTGTCGAGGCTTGCGTTGAAGCGAGCGTAGCCTTTCGCATCTTTCTCCCACGCGGTCACGGTCACGACCAAACCTTCAAAGGTGACGAAGCGCGCGAGATAGGTTTGCGCCAAATCCGGCTCGGCTTGCGCCGCTGGCAGCACGCTTTCTAAACGCAGCGCATCCAGCGTGCCAGCCAGCTGGTTGCCAATCGAGGGGGAGGACAATTCCTTGCCCTTGGGCACGTTCAGCACCGCCCAGTCGACGTCTTCCGCTTTGTCTTTGCGCACCACGAGTTTGTCGCCAGTCGGCGGCGTAATCGTGACTTCCTGCACCCGATTCACCGCAATATTGGTGATTTCGGCCTGAATCCACGAGTTCACGCTGGCCTCCGGGCGAATCTGGCCTGAGGCCAAATAGCTTTGCTTTTCGCCCGGCTTACGCACGTAAACGCCTTGGCCGCCCGAGCCCGCGATTGAACCCATAATCAGCTTCACCGGCACTTTCGTACCCTCTAGCTCCAGCAAAATACCTTTCGCATCCGCAGCACTTAGCTCTTCGACGCCGAGCTTGGCGTAACTGGCCGGGTTCGCCGTTTTAGCCTCGCGAATTTTTGCTTCGGATAGCTTGATCAGATAGTCCCGAATTTTGGCGACATCCGCGCCATAGCCATCGATGCTGGAGGCAACCCAGCCTTTGTCGGTGCGCTTAAGCGTAATGATCGGCGTGTTACTGGCACCGGTCAATTTGATGCTGCTGACATTATTAAGCTCAGCGCTTAAACCCGGCACCACCGGCGCGTCACCGCTCAAGGCCACTTCGGAGGCGCCGCCTTTGTTTTTCATCACCACCACCGCAAGCAGCAAGCCGCCCGCGATCAATGCCATTTTAGTCAAGGTAGAGTTTTTCATCGCATTATTCCTTAAGCCGCGTTCGCGACGGATCGGCGCAGGGCAGATCGGCTGCGGTAAAAACCAATGGCAAACAACACCACGAAAATAGGCGCGAGGAAGGTACCGAAGAATTTCACCCAGCGCCCTAAGCCCTCAATCTTGGTATCCAAACTGCGCCGGACTTCGCGCAAGCGGCGGCTGACATCGACGCGCTTTTGCTGAAAACTAACCAGTTCTTTTTGCTGCTCTGGGCTAACAATCATTTGTGCATCCGCGCCCTTGGCCTGCTGCAGCTCGGCAAGCTTGCGGTTGGTTTCCTCCAGCTCTTCTTGGAGTTTTTGCTCGGTATCACGCAGCGCCGCGTCGGCATCGTTACGCATTTTATCGACCGTGGTGAAGCTGGTTTTCAATTTGCCACGTGAGCGAATCGAAATTAGATCGTTATCACCGGTCAATTTATCGACCGTGTTAACAATAAAATCACCGTTGTTGGCAAACGCATTAGCAATTTGCTGGCTCATAAACGCTTGCACCGTGACCCAAACGCGATCACTGAGCAGGTCAGTATCGGCGGCTAAAAACACGGTGTTGGTTTCTTTCGATTCCGCGACGTAACCCACTTCTGCACTTTTTTCTGGGAACGCGGACTTGAACTTGCCGCTCAAATTGCCAGCCAAAATATAGCGAACTTTGCTGGGGGTGAAGCCTTTCAACATTTCAGTCGGGTCGCGCATCAGTTTCAGCTTTTCCGCGTCCATCAACATCGCATCTTCGCTCGATTGCAGCAGCGCTTCGAGCTTTAGCGGTGCTTTGGCATCGACCGAGAAGCTGCCCGCGCCATCTAAATTGATCGATTCCAAATCAGCGGCGGCAAGGTCATTTTGATTCATATTGGCGCTGGCTAAACCAATAATTGCCGGGTGCTTGACTGGTTCGCGCGCCGGGTCGAACTGGATCGGCACGCCTAAGCTACGGTCGGCCACAATTTTCTTAGGATCATAACTAACGCCCCAGGCTTGGAACAGTTTTGGCAAGTCCGAACTTTTATCAGCAAACATCGCCGCTTCCGGATTGTTCGGATCCGCACCTGCTGCATCCAAAGTTGCGTTCGGGTCGACAAACACCATCAGCCGCCCGCCTTTGAGCACGAATTGATCGAGGGCAAATTGGCTTTCATCCGAGAGCGCTTTCGGCTGCACCAAGATCAACACCTTGATTTCCGCGTCAACGGATTTGATATCCATGCCCAATTGGCGCATCTCGAAACGCTCACCCAGCTGGCCATAAACCACCCACGGCTGCGCGGTTTGGCGGGTAGCGGGATCAAAACCACCGGCCATCGGTAGGCTCGACATCACGCCGATCACTGGCTTGTTATCGACGATCAAGCTTTGGATCATCTTGACTACGTCGTATTCCATGAAGCTTTCTTTTTCAACTTGGAAAAACGGCACCGTCGCTTGCTGGCCGGTGGCGCTGGTGCCAACCAAACCCAAGGTAATTTGCTTGCCGCCGCCAAAAGGCACCTGCTGCAAACCATAGCCTACTGCGCGCTCTTCTTCCTCGCTGAAGGGTTGTGGATCAATCACGGTGAGCTTGATATTGCCGTTCGCACGCTCGGCCATTTCTTCCAATAATTCCCGCACTCGTGTTGCGTAAGCTTGATACTGCGGCAATTCAGCGGTGCTTTTTTGGGTGTAGAAGAAATACAGATTGATCGGTTCCGGGATTTTTTTCAGGATCGATTTTGTGCCTACGCTGAGGGTGTATTGCTTGTTATTGGTCAAATCCAGGCGCGCACCACGCAGCAGCATTTGGCTAAGCAACACCACGCCTAGAAAGATCGCAGCAAGCACCACTAAACCTAAGGCACCGGCTGACTTTTTATTTATTGCACTCATGAATTAGTCTGCCTTTTTCAATTCAATAACGACCATGGTGGCGGCCAAAAAGGCACCGATCACGGCCAAGAAAAATACGATATCGCGCAAATCCAGCACGCCCTTG
>JANNYA010000052.1:0-1705 GCA_031409855.1 Rhodanobacteraceae bacterium
TTTAGGCTGCTTATTAACCAGTGCACTAAAGCTTTGCGCGTCGGCAATTTTGGCGCGATTGACTTCCAACACCACATCACCCTCGCGCACACCGGCTTGCGCTGCGGGCCCAGGCTTAACTTGTGTGACTAGCGCACCGCCCTGTTTAATGCCCAGTTGATTGCGCTGCGCAGCACTTAAATCAGCCACCACCAAATCCAAAGCGCTTTCATCCGGACGCTTCACCGGCGTGGCCGAAGCGACGCGATCTTCTTTCAGCTTACCGACTTTCACGGTCATGAATTGGGTTTTGCCGTTACGCAGCACTTCCACTTTTGCGCTGTTGCCTATCGGTGTGCCGGCGACGATCGCGGGCAAATCACTGGATTTTTTAACTTGCTGACCATCAAAGCTCAAAATCACGTCACCCGCTTCTAAACCAGCGGCGAGTGCGGGGCTATCCGGCACGATATCGCCAATCAAAGCACCCCGTGGCTTTTCCATGCCGAAGCGTTTCGCCAGGGCTGGCGACATATCTTGGATCGCGACACCCAACCAACCGCGTTCAACAAAGCCTTTGCTTTCAAGCTGTTTCGCTACGCCCATGGCGGTTTTGATCGGGATCGCAAAGCTCAAACCCATATAGCCACCACTGCGGCTATAAATTTGTGAGTTGATACCGATCACTTGGCCTTGCGTGTTAAACAACGGCCCGCCCGAATTGCCGGGATTGACTGCCGCGTCGGTTTGGATGAAAGGCACGAAACTCTCGTTCGGCAGTTCGCGGCCGGTCGCACTAATAATGCCCTGCGTCGCACTGTAATCCAGCCCAAACGGTGCACCGATGGCCAATACCCACTCGCCTACTTCTAAGCCATCGGAATTACCCAGCTGCACCACCGGCAAGCCCTTGGTTTCAATCTTGATCAGCGCCACATCGGTGCGTTCGTCCATGCCAATGACTTTCGCCTTAAATTCCCGCTGGTCATTGAGCCGAACGGTTACCTCGTCGGCGCCTTTCACCACGTGCGCGTTGGTCAGAATTTCGCCGTCGCTGCTGATAATAAAGCCTGAGCCCATGCCCTGCTGTTCGGGCTGGCGCATGCCGTGTGGGCTGCCCGAGCGCGGCACGCCGCCGAAGCGACGCAAAAACTCCTCCATCGGGTCACCGCTGCCACCCTGCTGCCCTTCCTCGGCGGACATTTCTCGTGCGTTTTGCACCACTTCAATTTTGACAATTGAATCGGTGTTGTTGCGCACGATCGTGCGGAAATCAGGCAGCGCCATGCCGCCGGTACTTACCGCTTGTGGCGGCGCATAGGCGGCTTCAACGGCCATTACCGGCATCGCCTCTGCGCCGATGGTAATTGCGGCATCCGCCTGTACTGGGCGGATTTGCGAAAATAATGCCGTGCCTAGAGCCGCCGCTAAAATAGTGAGGGCGGCGGTAGTTGAATTAAAACGCATGACCAGCGATCCTTATTTGGGTTGAGATGCAGCTTAGATAGAGCTTGGACGAAAAGTTGCAAGCGCCAAGTGAAATTTTGCGCAACTTGAGTCTAACCCTTTTGTTTTTTTTAACGGGGCAGTATTTTCCAATCCAGGTATGAGCCTGAGCAAAGCAAAAATCAAGGTTCGATTTGTTGAGTTGCTGGCGTTAAAGATCAGAGTGTAGCGCGCGCCTGGGAATTTGCTGTGGCCCGAGTGGAAGCGGGGTCAAGGGCGC
>JANNYA010000053.1:0-2507 GCA_031409855.1 Rhodanobacteraceae bacterium
CCCAGCGAGGCGAGAGGAGGCAGCATGCTCATTGCCTGCAACGACGAATCAACGAAGCTGGGGAGTTCAAAAAAGGTGCAATCTTGTTCGTAGCGAGCTTCACCCACAAGGTGAGCTGAGAAATGTTGAAATTCTTCAATAGATTCATAGCTTTAACGAAGTAAGTTAGCGGTCAACTGCTTTTTCTAGGTTAAATAGCTCATGGTACGTTGTATCGAATACGATACAGGAATGCAAGGCGCGTGAGGACTTAACTAGGCGGTTTTGGTGCAAATTGATGCGCTTACTCCGCCCGCCGAAACCACGCGGCGATACTGTAACGATCACGGTTTGTGGGCTCGACTGCATGTTCAATATCGCTACTAACAAACAGCACGGCGCTTTGGCTTGTCGGTAGCACAAACTGCACGCCTTCGGGTAAATACAGCGCTAGCCTGCCACCATCTGCGGGCTGCCAAGCCGGATTGAGGTACAGCACAAAAGAAATCACGCGCTGCGCATCGTGCTGAAATACATCTTTATGGCGTGCGTAGCCGGTGCCTGGCGCGTAGTGGGCA
This sequence comes from Rhodanobacteraceae bacterium, assembly GCA_031409855.1. GTDB lineage: Bacteria > Pseudomonadota > Gammaproteobacteria > Xanthomonadales > SZUA-5 > JANNYA01. The sequence continues at coordinate 558 of JANNYA010000053.1, forward strand.
AAGTGCGCCTCGACACTGGCCAAATTTAGCCATAGTGTTTGATTCAGCGCACAGCGAAGTCTATCTAACATCGCTAGCACGTCGGCTTCGATGGCACTATTTTCGCTACTTAGCCAATGGGTGCGGTCGCCGCGAATGGCTAAATTGGTGCTGTGCCCTGCGCCAATGCCAGCGGCCCGCCACGCTGCTTGGCTTTGGCAATAAGCTAGCAGCGCCGCAGCATTTTCGACCGTGGTGATGCTGTCTAAAACCGCGACACCGCCCTGTTCTAAAGCGCCACAAATCTGTGCGAAATCAAGATTCCAGAGTGCCGCCGTGGTCAAACGCTAACCTTGCTCAAATTTTTGCCGCAATGCCACGGCCACTAAAGGATGCACGAATCCACTGATATCGCCGCCCAAACGCGCCACTTCACGCACTAAGGTCGAGGAGATAAAACTATGTCTTTCGGCGGGCGTCAAAAACATGGTTTCTGCTTGCGGCATCAGGTGCCGGTTCATGCTGGCCAGCTGGAATTCGTATTCAAAATCGCTGACCGCACGGAGGCCACGCAACACAACGCGCGCGCCCAAACTGGTGACAAATTTTGCCAGCAATGTGTCGAACCCCAAAATATCGACGTTTTTGAGATGTGCGAAGGCATTGGTGCAAAGTGCCAGCCGCTCCTCCAGTGTAAACAACGGGTTTTTGCCAGGGTTTGCAGCGACAGCGACCACGACGCGGTCAAACAACGGCGACGCACGTTCAACTAAGTCGGAATGCCCGTTGGTGAGCGGATCGAAAGTTCCTGGGTAAACGCAGAGCAGGGGCATGGCCATAGGCGATCATCTTGAAAATCTGGATTTAGGCAACACACCTTAGCCCATGGCGCGTGGCTGCGCTACTTCCAAAACCTTACATTCGCAGAATTACCGCAAGTAAGCCGGGAAATCGCGCCTCTAAGTCGTCACTGCGCAAGGTATTTTTAAGTGTGGTGCCCGCTTCTAAAGATCGTATTAGCCCGGCTTTGCGCAACACTTTAAAGTGGTGCGCCAATGTCGACTTCGGCACACTCGAACAGGCACACTGATTGCAGGCGCGGCCAGCCTCAAATTGCGCAATCGCCCGCACGATGGCTAAGCGCATAGGATCACCCAGCGCATGCATCACCTGCGTGAGTTCAAGCGCGTCCGAGCTTGGCTCTGGCGGCGTGCGTTTTCGATTTTGGCTGGCGGCGTTTGACTCCATAACCTGCTTAATTGAGGCAAAAATGACGGTTACAAGTCTCGCCGAATAGGCGACACGGCAGATAAGTCTCGCCGAACAGGCGACACGGCAAACAACGGTTACGCCGCACGGCGTTCAAATATCAACGCACCGGCGCGCTTTAATTTTATTACCAGCGCTTGTTCACCAGCATTTGACTGGCGCCAAATTTCAGCATCGATATTCACTGTAAAAGCGCTTAAAAGAAAGCGCATACGTGCCTCACACACAATTTTCTGTCCGCCAATATGCAGTGCGCCCTGCCATTCAATGATGCGCATTCCTGGTGCTAAGGTGAGCGTTTCACCAGCAATTAAGCGATCATTTAGCTTTGCGCGTGCGCGTAATTCCGCGCTGCTCATGCTTACGCCGCCGGTAGGCGCGCCATTCTTAAACGCATTTTCAGTGATGGCGAGGGTAGGGGAACGGTAAGCCGACATGAAATTGGCAAACCATGTACCCAGATCCGCATCGCTGAGCTGGAATGCTTTTTCCAGTGTCACGCGCACGCGGGCAACACTGGCATCATCTAGTTTGACCGACCGCGACTGGTGGCTGCTAAGCAATGGATCGCTGTAGCGCAGGGTGTCTGGAAGCAATTGCGCCTGCGTGCGAGCAAAGTTTTCAATTAATTCCGTGGCGCTGGGCGCGCGCAAGCCGATCGAAAACGTCATGCAATCGTCGTCTAAAGCAACCCCGTGGTGT
>JANNYA010000054.1:0-5709 GCA_031409855.1 Rhodanobacteraceae bacterium
CAGCTCAGCCTGCCGCTGCGCGCCGATTTAGGCGAGCGCGTCGTTGCTGGCGTAGCAACTTTGCGGCAATCGAGTTTGCTGAATCCGGATTGGCGCTTGGACCTAACTGCGGTAGATGGCAAGATTACTTTTGATCGCCAGGGTTTCACCGCGCGAGATTTATCTGGCTTACAAAACGCTTTGCCAATTAGCTTAAGTGCTGCCGTCGGTGCCAGCCATACCGGCAGTGCCAACGTCGTTATTGATGCCTCTTTGAGCGGCGAGATGGCGGCGAAGCATTTGTTTGGGCAAGAGGCGGTGTTGGCGCCGATCCTGGCAAAAATTAGCGGCACTTCGCACTGGGATGTGCGCGTGCGCACCGTTACGGATACCGATGGCAAATCCCTGACCACAACCGAATTGCTCAGTGATCTTCAAGGTGTGGCGATTGCGCTACCACCGCCGCTGGGAAAGCGCGCCGAAACTCAACGTGCGTTGCGCTTATCGCTGCCGAGCGAAGCGAATTCGCAGCGGGCGCTGGTGTTAGAAATCGAGGGTGGCGTGCGTTTTCTTGCTGAGCTGGGCCGCGATGCAGCGCTCGGCCCGGAGGGTATCGAACGGGCCGGGCGTGAATTTCGCGGCACGCTTGTTTTAGGCGAGCAAGGCCAAAGTGGCGTGCAAAATGCCGGTGCTTTACAAAACACCCGTGCTTTACAAAACACCCATGCTCTGCAAAACACCAGTGCCTTGCCGAAAGCAGGATTGCGCATTATTGGCAAGTTGGATGAGCTGAACTTTACCGAGTGGGCCGCGTTAGTCGGCTCTACCGCCACCGCTGCGGGCTCGGTGCGTTTGGCCGATGTGACACTGCAAGCGGACCGGCTGACCGGTGCGCTGGCACAGTTTCCCGGCGCGATGCGTCTCAACGCTAAGCCGAACGCGCAAGGCTGGAAATTAAACATCGACAGCACAGCGGCGTCTGGGCATATCACTTGGCGTACGGATTTACCGACGCAGGCAATCACCGCCCAGTTCACCCACTTGTACCTACCCTCAAGCGAAGCCGAGCCGAAAAATACGCCAGAGTCGGAAAATACGCACATCCAAATTGACCCGCGCGCGATCCCGACCCTGCATCTGTATGTTGAAGATCTAAGCGTAGGCAGCGCGAAACTGGGTGCCACGCGCTGGGAAAGTTTTCCCACACCCAAGGGTATGCGCATTGATCTATTGGAAAGCAAATCAGCCGATTTAACGCTAACCGGCAGTGGCGATTGGCAGGGCGTCGGTGCGCAAGGCTTGTCTAGCTTTAAGCTGCGTTTTTCCGCGCAGGATCTTGGGCGAATGCTAGCGGGATTGGGCTTTTCTGGGCACGTCGCGGGCGGCCAGACTTTGGCTGAAATTGACGCCGACTGGCAAGGCGCGCCGATTGAATTTGCGCTAGCAAGGCTGCATGGACGGCTCAATGTATGGGTTGGCAGCGGCCGTTTTTTAGAGCTCGATCCAGGCGCTGGACGGCTATTTGGCTTGCTCAGCGTGCGGGAACTGCCGCGCCGACTAGCGCTAGATTTTCGTGACTTTTTTCAAACCGGTATGAGCTTCACCGAAATTCAGGGCGATTTTAGTTTTGATGCCGGCAACGCCTACACCGAAGGCTTAAAAATCAAAGCCCCAGCGGCTGACATTACCGTGATCGGCCGCACTGGCTTAAGCGCCCGCGACTATGAGCAAACCGCCCTTGTTAGCCCAAAAATTGGTGTGCTTCCTATGGTTGGGGCGCTCGCGGGTGGCCCGGCAGGTGCTGCTGCGGGCCTACTTGCGCAGCGCGTTTTGGAAGGCGAAAGCGCATTGGCGGCAAATTATAAAATCACCGGCAGCTGGGAAAAACCGCTGGTAATCAAACAAACCGCCCCGCGCGCTGCGAAACGTGAAGTACAAGAAGTGTTGCCGAGATAATTTCACCGCTAGGCAACTGCGGCGCAAAATCCACTTGGCATGATCGCGCTATTATCGAGCGACGTGCCGATTACCGGCCAACTAAAAGTTTATGAGCCTAATCATCGCAATCCCTGCGCGCCTGGCATCCACGCGGCTACCAAATAAACCCTTGCTGCCACTGGCCGGCAAAGCGATTGTGGCACACGTAATCGAACGTGCGCTGCTGTTCGCGGCATCGGTCGAGGGCGTCAAACGCAATGCCAGTGTCGTTCTAGCCACGGAAAGCTCAGAGATCGCAGAAATCGGCAAGCGTCTTGGCGTCGTGGTGTGTATGACCCGCGCCGAGCACCCAACCGGCACGGATCGGCTTGCCGAATGTGCGCAAATACTAGGCTGGGCAGACGACACTATCGTAGTCAATCTGCAGGGCGATGAGCCTTTGATGCCGCCTGAGTGCCTGCAAAGTGTCATTAGCTTGCTCGAGGCAAATCGACGCGCGTCTATTGCGACTTTGAGTACGCCGATCACCTCGGTCGCTGAATTATTTGACGTCAATTGCGTCAAAGTAGTCGTGCGCGACGATGCGCGCGCACTGTACTTTAGTCGCGCGCCGATTCCTTATGCGCGCGACGCTTTCAGCACCGGCGGCACCGCTATGGCTGCACTTGAGGTTAAATTACCGGAGCAGATTCCGTTTGCACGGCATTTGGGTTTGTATGCTTACCGGGCTGGTGCACTGAAGCAGATTGCGCTGGCGGCGCAGAGTGCACTGGAGCGCGCCGAGTCGCTCGAACAACTGCGTGCGCTTAGTTTGGGCTTAGAGATCGTTGTCGCCACCGCACCGGTTGTAATTCCACCGGGGATAGACACCGCCGCCGATTTGCAGCGCGTCGAAGCGCTTTTGCAACTAGCGAGTGGTGTCGCATTAAAACCGAGTATTCCCAGCGCTGCGGCGTTGCACATACATTTAGTGGCGCGCAAAATTTTGTTTGTCTGCATGGGCAATATTTGCCGATCACCGCTGAGCTTGGTGCAAGCGCAAAAACGCGCGCAAGAAACTGGTTTTGATAGCCTAGAATTCTCCTCACGCGCGACCTACTCGGGTACGGCGCGCCAACCTGCGGATTTGCGCACCCAAGCGATTGCGCGTGCGGCCGGGTTGAATCTCAAGGATCACCGCGCACAAACCCTGAAAGCGCAAGATTTCTATGATTATGATTTGCTGATCGCACACGACGAGCGCAATGTTGCGGACATGCTAGCGCTTTGTCCGCCCGGCTTTGAAGAAAAGATTAAATTGCTGCTGGATTTTTCCCCCGAAACAGGGCGGCCTGATGTGCCTGATCCCTATCAGGGTGACCACGAAGATTTTATTTTGGCCTGGCAGCTGATTAAAAATGGCGTTGAAGGCTTGATCACCGCGCTACGTGCTTGAATCTCCCATGGCCAAACGAGACGACCTCGTCTCGTTTGGCTTGAAAACAACGACTTTTCCCATCATTTCAAAATCGCACCAAGGCAAAACAAATCACCAACTCGTCATGCTGTGTTACAAAGTTATTTATCTTAGCCACCGTTAGATGAAAGCACTAACGAATGCAGCGTTTTATTTACGGTGCGGGATGCAAAACTCTAAATCCGGGGCGCACAATTCCGCACCGTTTTTAATCTAGGCTCGCCATGAGCAGTGCTGTTGTTAATTCCGCTGTGCACCGTCAAATTTCTACAATTTTGGCGAGCAATCCAGTCGTATTGTTTATGAAAGGCACGCCCGAACAACCTCGATGTGGCTTTTCTGCAAAATCGGCGGACGTACTCAATAATTTGGTGCCCGGCTTTGTTGGCGTCGATGTTTTGAATGACGATGATATTCGCCAAGGCATTAAGACCTACGGCAACTGGCCCACGATTCCGCAGCTTTACGTCAAAGGCGAGTTGGTGGGTGGCAGCGATATCATCATGCAGCTATACAACACCGGCGAGCTGCACCAATTGCTCGGTGTAGCCGCACCTGATCGCAGCGCGCCAGAGATTTTTGTCAGCACCGAGGCAGCGACAGCGATACGCGCAGGCATGGCTGACGAGCCGAAGCTCGGGCTACATTTACGCATTGATGGACGCTGGCAAGCTAGTTTTCAACTCGCGGCAATCGAGGGCCATGAGATCAAAGCGAGCGCACAAGATTTAACAGTCTATATGGATGTGCAAACGGCACAGCGCGCTAAAGGCTTGCGGATTGATTGGGTAGAAACTTTGCAAGGCTCTGGCCTCAGTATCACTAACCCAAATGCGCCATCGTCAGTAAAATCGATGTCAGTAAACGCATTGACCGCAGCGATGAAATCGGCGCACCCGCCCTTGGTTATTGATGTGCGCCCAGAACACGACCGCATTCGTGCGCCGTTTCCATTGCCCTCAAGGGCGCTTGAAGGCAGCACGCTAAGCACCCTAGAAGCGCTCGACAAATCCCAGCCGTTGGCTTTTTTATGCCACTTCGGCAATTCCTCTAAGCAAGCGGCCGAGCATTTCCGTGGGCTAGGATTTACAGAAGTTTTCAATGTTGAGGGCGGTATAGACACATATGCACGTGATATTGATGCCTCGGTTGTGCGTTACTAGATATCCGTGTTAAGGAGCGCGCCCATGCCCATTCTCAGATTGCTTTTTGTTCTCGCTAGCGCGGGCTTGGTTGTCGCGTGTGCCGAGGAAGTATCGCCGCTAGAGCAAATTTGCAAAGATGAAATTGCGCGCAAGGTCGTAGAAAGTGGCGTGGAAATTGACAGTTATCAAATTATTGGCTTGAGCAAAGATGGCGATGGCAACACGGTTGTTTCCGGCAAAGCCGAACTAACGATCGGTGTTACGAAAAAATCCGGCCCGTTCTCGTGCGTGATGCAGGGTGAAGGCAAAGATGCGAGTGTTATTCGCGCCGATCTAATTTACGATTGAAATGCCAACACCGCGTTATTGGCAAGTGTTTACTAAAGGTGAGGTTCGAGCGGCGGTCATGGCATTTGCATTCGCATAGGCGACACGCTTAGCTTTAGCAAACTCGATCTTCGCTTCGTAATTTTCACCGCTCAAATCGCGAATATTTGACAAGCCAGCAAACTGCCGCAGGCTACGATCACTTTCAGCGTAAGTAACATCTAAACCCGAAGTGACCCATCCCAAGATCCCGCTGGGGGCTAGCTTAAACACGTGCACGGCTTCGCCATCGATCGCCGATTTTTTCACCCATTTGACTTTAAAGCCCAGGTAATCGAGCTGGCTTGGCACAACGAAGTCAAGGGCGACGCTGTTACCGCTGAGCAATGTCGTCCAGTTGCTACGTACAAACTCATCAAAGCCAGCGTCCGCCACCAGCGCCCGCGTCGCATCCAAGGTGTCAAATTTCTCAGGTTTTTTGGCAGAATTTTGATAAAAAACCGTCAAACCACCGGGCCGGGTCGCCAGGCCTTCGCGATAGCCTAAGCGCGCATCAAAAAGCTCAAACTCAGGCATCAAGGGCTTGCCCATGGTGCGCATGGTTTTACGCCCAAACGCTTTGCCGTTCGGGCAGCGGTAGAGCACGATGCGATCGCTCAGTGTGGAATCGACAAAATGCATATAGTGGCTTTCGGTGTAAATCATTTTTCCGCTGTTTAACTCAAAGCGGTGCCTTCATAGCCGGAATATAGTTCAGCAGCGTACAGTGTCGTCGCGTTCATCAGCGCAAACGCAATTAAGGCGAAAGCTTTCATTCTGGTCAGCCAAAAATTCCAAAGGTTGTCTGAGCATACCGAAGGCTGG
>JANNYA010000055.1:0-13302 GCA_031409855.1 Rhodanobacteraceae bacterium
ACTTTTTTCCTGATTAAAGCCGCCTAAACCCAGCCCGCCTAAAAAACCGCTGCACCATTGCGTCAAGGCATCGGCGCGCTCATTAAGTTCGTGCAAATCATCAGGCAGCAAAAGCTCCAAACGCATCTCTGCTTGTGCCAGCAGCTTGATCGTCGATTGCGCAAAGCCATCTAACTCGGCTTCTGCGCCATCCGATAGCTCCAAATCGTGCTCATCCAGCACAATCTCGATCCAGTGCGCCACCGGCGCACGTGGTGCGACAATGCCATCGTGTTCTTGGCTGAGTGCCTCATCTAAGGTTGCGCGTGCGTGCATCTCGCCACCTGCGCACAAATAGCCGACGAGTGAGCCGTGCACGTGCGCGGCGCTAACGCTTAAGTTGAGTTCGCTGACTAAATCGCTAAGCCAGTCATAGTCGTAGCTATCTTGCATGGATGAATGCGCCATTGGTTATATCGAGGCTAATTTTCGTGATGCACACTATCGCCGGTCAAGGACACGACTTCAATGCCAAGCACTGCGGTAAGTTCATCTAAGATCACAGCAATAACCGGCAGGGTCGAGGAATCATAGAGTGCGATGCGATCCAAATTTTCAATGCGGCCAAAGACACAAATGCGCAGCTGTTCAGCGGTGCGAACGCGCGCTTCGCAATCGCGCAAAATCCGCTCGAACTCGCTGCGTGTGGGCTGACAGCGCAGTGCATCAAACAGCTTGGCAAAGGCGTCGATTAAGCCTTGTGTGTGCACGCCCAGGCCAAAATCCACAGGTTTGAAATCAAAAATGCCAACGCTGGCGTCGGTAAAAATGCGAAAACTGCATTTTTGCAACGAGTGATACAGCGCCTCGTTGGAAATCAGCAGCACTAATAAGTTGCGACGGTGCGCGATGACGCTGCCGCCGCGATCTGTCCAAATACCGCTTTGGATGAACTGAAACAGCCTGAGCTGATCGCTAAAGTCACAGGCCTGCAGCTGGTCAAGTATCAGCAGCGTGCGGCTCGACTCGCTGAAGGCGCAGGCCTCCGTCACAATGCGCTCAAAGCCGTTCAGCGGCACCGCCGCACGGCGGTCGCCGGTGTCGACGCCCTCGCTGTTCTCATCCCGCACGGGTGGCGACTCAGTAACTTGTAGGCCAGTGAAGTCGTGATAAAGCCGTTGTGGATAGGCCAAAGCCAAGCCTAGTGCATGCGCGAACGCAGTTTTACGGCGCGCGAGCGTGCCGACCAATTCCGCCGCACGTATTGAGTCATTTTCGGATTCCAGTAACGTGCGCAGGGCAAAATCATAATCTTCATTGCTTTCAAAACCGAATTCCGCCAGTCGATTTTTTAGCGAGGGGTTTTTGAAGGATGGGGTTGTCAAAGGCATGCTGATTTACCGTGCGGTTTGCGTTTTAGTTTATGCAATTACAGAAACGCTGTGTTGCCCAAAGCCTGCGAACGGTGCGATTCAAACTGAAGGGGCATCTCGGTAGTTTTCGCTGATTCGATATTAATGGGGCGACGGTGCTCTGAGTTCGTCATTCCCGCGTGCTTTTGGCGGGAATCCAGGGAGCTTGCTCTGGTGTTGTACCATTGCAATTCGCTGTACTTTGCGCAGGTGCAGGCTGGATCCCCGACTAAAACATTCGGGGAAGACAACCCATCAGTTTGAATGACACCCGTTCGTGCTTGCTACCATCGGCGTTTAATTTGTGCGATGCCGACTTATGCTTGCTTTAACCTTGGCGCAAGGCCTGTACTTTGCCGCTACGCCTTGCAGTGTGGTGCTGCCGCCGGAGCTGCAGCAGGGTGATTTGGTGCGCGGACGCGCGCCACCGGCTAGCGTGATTAGTTACGCTGGGCGGCGGCTGGCACAAACGGCTGCGGGCGAGTTTGTTTTTGGCATTGCATCGAATGCACCAAAAAACGTGGCCTTAAAAATACAAGCAAGCACTTGCCGCGCTTCTTTTAACGTTGCCGTCGTCCAGCGCCGCTATCGCACCGAGCGCGTCGATGGGGTGCCGCAAAACACCGTAACGCCGGATGCCGAAACCGCCAAACGCATTGCTTTAGAAGGCGCGATGATTCAAAAAGCGCGCGCTGTGGACTCTAACCTGCTGTTTTGGCAGCAGCCGTTTCAATGGCCCGCAACCGGGCGAATTAGCGGCGTGTACGGCAGCCAGCGCATCTTAAATGGCATGCCCAGTAGCCCACATTTGGGGCTGGATATGGCCGCCGCTACCGGTACGCCGGTGGTGGCCGCGCTGGCTGGCAAAGTTTCTTTGGCGCACAGCGATATGATCATGACCGGCAAAATGCTGATTATTGATCACGGCTTTGGCGTCAACACGATTTATATCCACATGAGTGAGCTGGCGGTGCAGCAGGGCCAAATGGTAAATGCTGGCCAGCGTATCGGTGCGATTGGCAGCACCGGGCGTTCGAGTGGCCCGCATCTGCATTTTCAAGTGCAGTGGTATCAGGAAAAGTTGGATCCGGCCTTGGTTTTGCCGGTGCAAATCAAACACTGATTCCGCCTCTTCAGTTCGCAATGCGTTTGTTCAGTCAGTTTTGGGTACTTGTAATTGTAATTCCAGCACTGCGCGCGAATGTTGCTTGCGAAACGCGCTGTGTTTCAGATTCATCGCGTCTGCAGCCTTCTTCATATTGCCGTTAATCAAGATTGCCGCATTGAGTTCATCGAGTCGCGCGCGCGCAGCCTGCCGCGCTTGCATATCAAGTCGCATTGGCTCCAGGCCAACCTGAACGATGGATTGATGGACATCTTCGGAAGAAGGGCCTGCGAACAAGGAGCTTAGGACCCGGACAATTTTAGGATCCTTGGCCATCGCGCTAAGGCGGCCTTTGTATTCTTTGATCTTTCGGAAAAACAATGAATGATTTTGGCGCTTCGCCTTGTCCATTGGCAGGCCCGCTTGCGCGAGCCGTTTGGCATGGACAAGTGCCACCGTGGATTCGACTGCGCTGCTGAGTTCCATCGCGCGTGCGCAATCGGCGGGGCTAAAGTCGTCTGCCGTGCCTCGGCGGTCGAGGTAAAATGCACCGGAAAACGAAACGGAGTCAGTCAATAAGTCATGGTGGTGAAGCGGAAATGCCATGCCAAAGCGGATGTTGTGGGCGTGCATGCTGACTGAACCTGAAATGTCCGCCACGTGCACGGCTTCAGTTTGTAGCTGATTCAATGACCGCGCGGCGTTGAGTAACGTTAATGATCCCCCTAAGGATGAGATTTCTTTGGCCCGTGCCACCCCGCCTGCTGCGGTCCAAGCGCACCAGTTGCCAAGTGGCTCTTCATCGTCGCTCCAAAGCGCAATCATTGATTGCGACGCCGAAAGTTCTACACGCATCAACTCAGCCAATTGCCATAGACAAGTGTCAGTTTTTGCAACACCCAGGCTAATTGCGCGTATTTTTTGTACCGTTGCTGCGTGCATTAATCATCCTGCTTTGAAGAAACTTTGTTTCAGCTGCGCAATTTGTTCGCCTCCGGCATACTGGTATGTTAATCATTTAATCATTGGAGCGGATAATTTCTCTTAACTCTCGCACTGGCTATGACTTGGTAAGCGCCGCTAGTCATACCGCAGAAAAGCTAACAAATGTGACATTTTCATTGTATGGTCAAGGTGCCAATATTTGAGGAAACAACATGTCGCAAGTGGAAGCCATAGTTCCGGGAATGATGGTTGACCGCTACCGAATCGTGCGGAAAATTGGACATGGCGGCTTTGGTGAAGTATTTGAAGCCGAACAGCTTGAGCCAGTGCATCGCAGAGTTGCCTTAAAACTGATTTTGCAAGGCATGAACACCAAAGAAGTGATGGCCCGCTTCGATGCAGAACGTCAAGCACTGGCGATGATGGAGCACCCCAATATCGCGCAAGTGTTCGACGCGGGCACCTCCAGTTCGGGCCAGCCCTTTTTCGTCATGGAACTGGTGGTTGACGGCGTGCCGATCAATCAATATTGTGATGATCACAAGCTCAGCATTCCCGCGCGGCTGCGCTTAATTGCGCAGGCATGCGCTGCGATCCAACATGCACACGGCAAAGGCATTGTGCATCGTGATCTAAAGCCCGGAAACATCTTGGTGTGCGACGTGCAGGGCGAAATGACGGTCAAAGTGATCGATTTTGGCGTGGCCAAAGCGCTCAGTGGGCGCTTGACGGATTTAAGCTTGGTGACCAAGGTGCATCAGGTTATCGGCACGCTGCAATACATGAGCCCCGAGCAAATTATCGGCAGCTTGGATATCGACACGCGCACCGATGTTTATGCACTCGGCGCAGTCTTGTACGAAGTGCTGACCGGGCAAACGCCATTAGCGTTTGAGGGAAGCGGTGACTTGCTGCCTGAGATACAGCGCATCATTCGCGAGATAGAACCCATTCGCCCCAGCTCGCGTGTCAGCGGCAATCGAACGTCACTCAACACGCGCGCCGCACAATGCTCCAGCTCGCCGGGTAAGTTAAAAGAAGCCATGCGCGGCGAACTCGATCAGATCGTGATGAAGGCGCTCGATAAAGCGCGCGACAAACGCTACGAAACCACCAGCGCGCTTGCAGCGGATTTGCAGCGCTACCTGGATGGTCAACCTGTGCTCGCCGTGCCGCACAGTTGGTGGTACCGGTTTCAGAAGTTGGTGCGTAGAAATAAGTTGGTGTTTGGCGCGGCGGCGTCTGTTTTCCTGGCGCTAGCAGCTGGTGTAGTTGGGTTTGCTTGGCAGGCGCGTGTTGCCAACACCCGTTCTTCCGAGCTTGCGCAGGTGGTGGAATTTCAACGGCAAATGTTGGCGGGTGCTGAGCCCGAGGGGGCGGGCACTTTCCTTGCAGCCGATGTATTAGCCAAATACAAAAAATCTCTTCAAGAAATTGCACTTAGCGAGGCAGATCAAACGGAACGACTAAAGGCTTTTTCCAAAGAATGGCAGCGAGTGAATAGCTCAGATGCGGCGCGAGATCTTATCGATGCGGTGATTCTGAAGCCCGCAGTTTCCGCTATCGAAAGGCAATTTGTCGATCAACCTGTTATCGCAGCTACATTGCGACAGAGTCTTGCCGACAGATACTACGTACTAGGTAAATACGCCGACGCCATGGCGTTGCAAACAAGCGCGCTTGAAACAAGACGAAAAATTTTAGGGCCGACGCATCACGACACGCTTTTTTCAATGAGCAACATGGCCACACTTCTTGATGCGACCGGAGAAGCAAAGCAATCGAGAGAATTGCTTGAAAGTGTTTACGCGGAAAAAATTCGTACTTTAGGTGAGCGCAACCCAGATTCCATTTTGATGCTCACAAAATTGGGCGAAATCAACACGACTTTGGGGGATTTAAAGCAGGCGCAAGCTCAGTTAACAAAGGCCCTTGATCTCGCGAAAGAAAATTTGGCTTTGGATCACGAGCTTACGCATTCGCTTTACAATTCGCTTGGCAATGTTTTTTACTTCTCGGGGGACCTACCGAAAGCAGCAGGCTATCTAGAGCTAGCTTTAGTCAAGCGGCGAGAAAAGTACGGCGACACAAGCTCATACACTCTGGCGAGCTTTAACAATCTTGGTAGTGTGCAGTACGGCATGGGCAACTATGCGAAAGCGAAGCAAATCTACCAGCAAGCCTACCAAGGCACCAAAAAAGCTGTAGGCGAAAATCACCCTGACACACTTTATGCTCTCAACAATCTTGCGACAGCAATGTTTGCCCTGGGCGAAATTGAAGGGGCCGAGCCTTTGCGAATCGCGGTACTCACTAAGCGTCGTGAGTTGTTGGGCAATGAAAGTACCCTTACGCTTATGTCGGTAAACGATATGGCCACACTGCGACGTGCCCAAGGCAGAATGGACGAGGCAGAAAAATATGCACGCGAGTTCTTGGCAACAAGCGAACGAACGGTTTCGTCAGATAGCCCGTTTGTGCAGACAGGACTTTCCAACTTGGGTTCAATTTTGCTTTTGCAGGGCAATTTGGATGAAACCGAATCGCTGTTTCAGCGTGCACTTTTGCTCAGTCAGAAGACTTCCGGTGAGGACAGCGCAAATACTTTGATGGCAAAAATTGATGTAGCTAGCGTTTATAACGCCCAAAAACGTGCTTTAAAAGCGCGCGATTTACTAACTCCAATTGAGAAAACTGTGCGTGCCGAGTTTGCTGGTGCGCTTGGGCTACGACTTGCTGTTTACCTACGAGAGTTAGGCATCGCAGAGACCGAATTGAACGATTTAGCGAAACCCGAAAAAATGCTTTTGGAAAGTTACACACTATTTTCCACCTTGCCTGCGCCGTCAACTTTGCCAAAGCAAAAGTGCGCCGCCGCACTTGCTGCGCTTTACGAAAAACTGCATCTACAACAACCAAGCAAAGGTTTTGAACAAAAAGCAAAAGAATGGGTAATCAAAGCGCAGGCATCGCTTTCAGCACCCTGACGATTTGTAAATAACCCAGAGTGTGACAGAGCCTGAAAACCAAGTCACAGCACGATGCTCTAGCCTACAAGTGATTCCATCACAACCGGGCGAAGGCAATGCAGAGTGGTTATTTTAAATCGTTCACCAAAATGCTGTTAGCGATCGCGTTTGCAGGCTCGGCCTGCGCCGAAGTCCTCACCAACGACACCGTCATCGCGCTAGCACGTGCGGGCTTAGGCGCTGAAACTGTCGTTGCAAAGATAAAATCTTCAGCCAACTCCTTTGATCTCAGCACCGATCAACTGATCAAGCTCAAACAGGCGAAGGTTTCGGATGCTGGCGGCGGGCAGAACGTTCGCATATTTGACTTTGGGGTGGCGTTATGAACAAGGCAATGCTTTCAAAAACACTATCTCTCGGGAAAATATCATGAGTTCGAAAACGCCTTTATGGTTATGCAGCATGTTGTTCGCGTTGTCCTTTCTAGTGGAAGCTTCGCATGCTCAAGTAGTTCTTGGCTCAAATTCGAGTCAGCCCCCTAGCCAAAACGTTCTGCCGGCAGACTTGAGTCTGCAAATACGCAATTCGCTCAAAATCGAAGGTAACCACGTAGTTGTAAGTCTGATGTTCCCCGGCAGCAATTGTTGGAGTGAATCAGCCGCGAGGGAGATTCATGACGAAGCAAGGAATTTAACAACCACGCTCGGAGATCGAGAAATTGAGGTTTTAGCGAATGGCTCAAAGTTAACTGTGTGCGGAGACAATCAAGACAAACAGATCGAGGCGATTGGAGTGGCAGGCAGCGTTACGCTGAGCCCAGGTCACGGGTACTACTTCAACGGCTCTTCTTGGGTGCTACAAAGAAGTTTTTTCTTTGGGATTGTCGAAGATTTCATTAACACCGATCTCAGTACAAATTTGCGAGGACGATTGCAAGCAAACTCCCGGCAAACATTTGTTACCAGAGATCACAGTTACAACTCTAGTACTGGCCAATCTGGTCAGGCGATTTGGAAAGAATCAGCTCGATACTACCTGCAGAATATCGGCGCACCATCGACAGTCTGGAACTCCGCGACAAGCCACTTAGATGCTGACATCCGCGCTCGACCATTGTATGCAAACCACGTCGGTTCAGAAGTATTGGTGAGCCTGCACAACAACGGCGGTGGTGGCACTGGCACCGAGATAATTTACGACACGTCAAATGGATTTCAGGCCGACAGTCAGCGGTTGGCTCAAGCAATTCGAACCAGACTCATCTCTGCCGTAAGAACCCAGTACAACTCGTCCTGGGCCGATAGAGGTTTAATCGGGTCAAATGGTGGCTACGGAGAAAATAGAATTGCCACGAGGCCCGCAGTGATAATTGAATTGGCTTTCATGGATCGGCAGTCGCCCGATAATCTGGCCCTACAGGACGTCGCATTTAGAAACATTGCAACGGCGGCGATTGCGCAGGGCATCGAAGACTATTTCGGTGCAGCCAATTTTCCGGTTGCAGTTCAAAAGAATGGCTCCGGAACGGGAACGATAACGAGCAATCCTTCGGGCATAAATTGTGGCAGCGCGTGCAACTTCAGTTTCCCGGCAAATACATCAGTTTCCTTGACTGCAACCCCAGCAAGTGGATCAATGTTTGCCGGTTGGAGTGGCGATTGTTTCGGCACCTCCTCATGCACGGTAACCATGAGCCAAGCACGCAATGTCACTGCTACTTTCAATACCTCAGGTGGTGGCATCACGCAATTGCAGAACGCCATAGCAGTAAACGGAAGCGTCAACTCAACCGTCCAAGACGGCGATTTTCGAGAGTACCAAGTCAGCATTCCTGCGGGTGTCCCAGCACTTAATGTGCGGCTATACGGGCTAAGCGCTGACGCCGACCTCTACACGCGTTTTGGCTCATCGCCCAATACGGCAACTTTCGATTGTAAGTCAGCTAACGGACTTACAACTGAGGACAGTTGCAACATTCCTAATCCTGCTGCGGGCACTCACTACATTCGAGTCTATGGCTTTGCCACTGGGCCGATAAGCTACAGCTTGGTCGCATCATGGCAGACGACCGAGACGCAGCATTTGCTGACCGTGACGAAAAATGGCTCTGGAAGTGGCACCGTGATTAGCGGCCCCTCGACCGGTAGCGCGACGGGTATTAACTGCGGGGCTGGTTGCTCGGCTTTGTTTACCCAAGGCACGGTGGTGAATTTGTTTGCCACTGCTGCTAGTGGCTCGACTTTTACAGGCTGGGGCGGCGATTGTTCGGGCGTTAATTGCTCCGTCACTATGAACCAAGCGCGCAACGTCACTGCGAATTTTGTATCGCAAAGCACTTCATCGCAGCTTTTCAATGGCTCCCCCATCAACGCTTTCACCAACTCGGTGTCGCAGAATTCTGATTTCAGGGACTATTACTTCGATTTGCCTGCAGGATCGAACAATCTCAATGTCCAGGCATACAGCATGAGTGGGGATGTCGATTTGTACCTGCAACCTGGGCAAGTCCCCGATCTAGAAAATTATTCTTGCCGTCCGTACATCAATGGTCTGGATCCCGAAACCTGCACCGTTCCGGGGCCGCAAAGTGGGCGTTGGTTCGTGCGCGTCTATGGGTTTCAGACAGGTAATGCAAATTTCACCGTGCGCGCTGATTGGTCTAACGGAACCACGAATTTCGCTCTGAGCGTTTCGACTGTAGGATCTGGTTCGGTCACTAGCAATCCTGCGGGCATTAATTGTCCGTCAAGCTGTGTTGTTGGTTTCGCGCAAAACTCGAACGTGCAATTGACGGCCACGCCAGGGCCAAATGCCAATTTCGCTGGCTGGACCGGTGCATGCTCTGGCAACAATACAATCTGCAATGTGTTGATGACTCAAGCGCGAGATGTGACGGCCAACTTTGGAACAGCTGCAATCTACCAGGTGACATTGACCGTCAACGCCAACGCCGCATCGTTCACCCCAAATTTGCAGGTAGACATCAATGGCACGGTCGTCGATGTACCTGGACCGATAATCCAGTCCTACGGGCCAACGATGGCAAATGGTCAAGGTTATTCGATGTCGATCATCAGAAATCCTAGCGGTTTTAATTGCCAATTTACCTCCGGGCAGTTTGGCACCGTGAACGGAACAGCACCCCAAGCACGAATTCTTTGCAGCTCGCAATCAGAGCTAATTTTCTTTAGTGGGTTTGAATAACGGTAGGTGCAAGTTTTTTTGATGCATTTCTTCAACAATTAATCAATACAGGAAATTAACAAAATGAAAAATCTAACATTCTCTCTCGCTCTGATTCTCAGCGCCGGAACCATGTCAAACGCGCTTGCAGCTGATGCGTTCGTTACGACGTTACAGACCTTGCCTGGCAAAACTTGCGAAATAATTGGGGCGGGTCCCATTTACGGCACCTCGGAAATTCGCTACGGCATCGCGGGTTCAGTTGTGGCGACAGCGACAGTCAATGCAGTCAAAGGAATCGCCACAAATGCTGGCGACAAGGGCGCAAACACGGTGTTGGGCTTGCAATTGCTCATCATTCCGCTCGAAAGGAACAAAGGCCGCGAGTTTGGCGATGTGGTTGCAGTTGGTACGATGGCGAATTGCAAGTAGGCTTTGCGTATAACACCCAAGGCCGGTGTGTTTAACGGTTGGAATTCCAGCCTGTCCAGTAAGTTGTAATTGAGAAAAGCGATCCATGAGCACCCAATGGCAATACCTACAGGACGGGCAAAGCATCGGGCCTATTGACGAGGAAGATCTGCGCGAGATGCTGGCATCCGGCGAATTGAAAACATCCACGCCAATACGCTGCACCGATTTGGGCGAAGCGTCGTGGCGGCCTGCGAAGTCCGTATCTGAGTTTAAGGCATTGTTTACTTCACTGGCCGTTTTGGTTCAGGTTCCCAGTGATGACGTATCGTCCATTGCAGTCGTTGAAGCGCCTAAACCAACGTTCGACGTCAATCGCCCCATTCTGGTTTCATTTGAAACAAACGGCCCCATTAAAGCAATCACTGCGCGGGAGGAAGGCGCGAATGTCGTGAAATGGATGTGGCGATTTGCGTTTGCCGCTTGGGCGGTTTGCTTTCTGCCAATTCCAGGTTTGAGCACATTTTTGGTTTGGTTGTTTGCAGCAGTATCTGGCACGTTGGCGTTTGTCGCACTATTTAAAAACCGTGTGGGTGCAGGTATTGGTTGTTCGATTGCGCTTATGTTTGTAACACCGGCTGTGTGGTTTTTCTCGCTTTGGCTGTATGCGATGTTGTTAGGTACGGCGGCTATAAGAGCTGAAGAGGCGGCGCAGGCAAGACGCAGTGGTGCGCAGAATCAGGCCGCAGTGCAAAACGAGGATTCACGGACGACCGAGTTGCGTCGACAAGAGGCACAAGCGTCAGAACCACAGCGGCACGAAGCAACAGAGTCACATTCAAATGTAGATTCAAAGCATCCAGCACAGCTAACGATTCGAGACCCCTGCTTAGCGTATAAATGCGGCAGCAGTGTGCAGCAGGTTGCCGAGAAGGCTTTGAGTGGATTTAATGAGTTTCAAAAGCCGAATTCAACGGTTTTTGTTCCTTCATCAACGCGACTGCTTTATCTCGATACCGTAAGCGTCACAAGCAGACCTGGAAAAGCAGTCGTGATCGCTCGCAAATACTTGCAAGAATTTAACCATACGTTCGAAGTGGGCGACGAAGTTTATCTCTATGCAAATTGGGGCGAGGGTTGCGTAGCAAGTTGGAGCAAGGGTCGCGCATTTGGTATGAGCAATCAAAATGAATGCCTAAATATGCGCCAAGAACCGGAGTTCCTTAAGCTGCTTGAGGAACCGCAGCAAGAAACTTGGGTTATGGCTCAAGTGCACCTAAAATCAGGCACCAAACCTATCTATTTCGCAGGAAATGATTTTTGGATGTCAGTCACAGACGATGCGCAACCACCACCCCCTCCGTCAGGTCAAGAATCAAATACAAGCATTAGCGAATCAGCCGTGATTGGGCGATGGAGTGATCAAGATGGCATCTGCGAATATTTCTCAAACTATTCCCTAGTCTGCAATTTGAACAGCGGTGCGCCGCCTATTGAACGGCGCTGGTCGCTCAATGGCGATCTGTTGGAGTGGCACGGCGGCGCTAAGCGTTATGTTTATCGAGTGGTTGAACTGACGCCTCAGCAAATGATCTTGGAAAACGTGTTACCAGAATCTGCGCGCGGCACGCGTTGGGTAGAGACGCGCGTGAATTGAGATCAAGGCTAGTCAGCAAGTCCATTAACAACGGCGTGCAGTTGGTGCGAGCCGGACAGTGACTTGAGGCTTTGATGCATTTTTTGTTCTGCGCGAAAGCACTGCTTTTGAACGATAATGCAAGAGCCAAAAAAATCGAGCATGCGTGGATAAGCGAATCATCATCATTGCGGGGCCAAATGGCGCTGGGAAAACAACTTTTGCACGGTCGTTTTTGCCTGCTGAGGCCCAATGCCTACGCTTTATCAATGCTGATCTGATTGCTGCGGGTCTATCGCCTTTTGATCCGGATTCTGCTGCCCTGCGCGCGGGCCGACTGATGCTGGAAGAACTTGATGTCTGTACACAGCGCGGCGAGGATTTTGCATTTGAAACTACGCTTGCCGGCGTTGGTTACTTGCAGCGCATCGCGCACTGGCAAGTCTTGGGTTATCACGTCAGTTTGATTTTTCTGAGCTTGCCGGATGTGTCGGCTGCGCTAAATCGCGTTGCCGAGCGCGTGCGCCAAGGCGGCCACAACATTCCGGAAACAGTTCTACGCCGCCGATTTGTCATCGGGCGGCATATCTTTGACGCCCTGTATAAACTGCTACTAGATAGCTGGGCGCTTTACGATAACCGCGGCGCATTGCCGAGACTCATTGATTGGGGGCAAAAACCATGAGTGAAATTGATATTTCTAGCATCACAGACCCACTTATCCGCGGATCATTCGCCGCCTTGCAGCGCGCGGCAATTGAAGCCCGCCGAATCGCGATTGCGACCAACACTAACTTGGTGCGGCATGAAAACGGCGTAGTGGTATTGGTAACGCCCGAGGCGCTTCAGCAAGAAATCGCGCGCGAGGCTGCTGCGTAATCCGGGCGATGAAATGGTGCTCTCCTTGCGCGAAGTGTTTGGTTCCTAATAAAACCGCAGGCGTGGAGTGGGAGCTGTTTGAAGCCTTGAACGGCTCTATTGTTCCAATCACTCACCCAGCTTGCGGCACTATCTTCACTCCCAATGCCGCGCACACCCGCAAGATCGTATCAAAGCGCGGCTTGGCGCCAAACTTCAGCGCGTTGTACAAATTCTCTCGCCCTAGGCCGCTGTCCTTCGCCAGTTGCGCCATACCGCGCGCTTTGGCGACGTGCCCTAATGCGCGAATGATTTCATCGGAATCACCTGCTATAAATACTTGGCGAAGGTATTCAGCAGTAGCGGAATCGCTGTCGAGCTCGGCAACGATGTCAAACGGAACGGTAGTGATCGTCATAAGTTAAATTTCCTTAGCCATATTGATTGCGTTTTGAATGTCAGATTGTTGAGTTGCCTTAGTTCCTCCGATTAGCAAAAAAACTACCTGCATTTGGCGCACTGTAAAATAGAGGCGATAGCCTGGGCCGATATCAATGCGCATTTCTGAAACGCTTTCGCCAACCGCTTTGAAATCGCCCAAATTGCCCGCCTGTGCGCGTTCAAGGCGACGACGAATAGCCGTTGCAGCCATCAGGTTTTTCAATGACGCGCGCCATTCAGCGAAACCTTTGGTTTGTTCGATTAAACCTAGAAAAAGCAGTTGGACGGACAATAGTGTGCTTTTTTTGGGCTTCCCAGCGAGGCGAGAGGAGGCAGCATGCTCATTGCCTGCAACGACGAATC
>JANNYA010000056.1:0-15325 GCA_031409855.1 Rhodanobacteraceae bacterium
GGCTGAATGCCAAAGCGCACCGCATCAAAATCGTAACGGGTGGACACGTCACGCAAGTGTTTGTCGACAAACGCTTCCTGCAGTGCAATGAAGCCGTCATCTCGCGTATTGCCTTTGCGCGGATCAACCTGCAGGCCACGAACATCATCAATATCGACGCGGTTGTATTGCCCGGCCAAGGTCACACGGTATTCCCACTCGGGTGGTTTAAAAACGGTATTGCCCTTGTAATAAACAATCCCGGCTAAAAACGTCTGCGCAAAAATGGTTTGATCCGGGCTGGCAAAAATATCGTTTGAGCCTGGGTTTTGCGTCGCCTGTGGGCCAACCGGTGTCGGTAAGGAACGCGGCTCCAAAATCGTGTCGGACACGCCGACCAGTTGCAAAAACCAATCTTCGCCAGCTTCCAAAGGCTTATCGCCTTTGAGCGTGTTTTGATGATACGGATCCCACGGTGCATCTTTTAGGCCCAAGGACTCCATAATGCGCCAGCGGTCCGGCACCGGCAAAATCTCACCGACAGCGTCAATGGGCGCTGGATCGTTATTGCCCCTATTTTGATTGCCACGGCGGGGTTCAGTTCGCGGATAACCTGGGCGTCGACGCTGCACGGCGGTGCCTAGGCTGTCGTACTCATAAGCGGGAAGGACGCGAATAATATCCAGGGCATGCGCATCAAGCGCGCTGGGATTGGGCGTCGCAAATGCTGAGCCGCACACCGCCATTATGCTGCTTGCAAGGACGGAACACATAAACGATTTCTTTATTAAACAATGGCTTAGAGTTTGGCTTTTCATTTTACTTGCCCTCACAAACGTTTTGCGCATCGGAGTTCAAAAACGGCCCTTGTGGGCATTGCACATAGCGCAATCGGCTGTTGCCGGGCACCAAATTATCCGCGCGCCGCGCCGCTGCGGCGTTGCCTAGGCCATTATTGAGAATTTGGCCTGCGTTGTGCACGCCTAAGAAGGCAATCATGTCATCCTGATCAATACCATCACCAGAAATGCCGAGCGCGCCGATGAGCACGTCACCGCGATAAATCGGCACGGCGCCTGGGAAAATCTGGATGCCGTTTTTGAGGCGTGGATTGTTAGTGCAGCCGCTGGTTCGCACAGCCACGACACCATTGAGTAAGGCCTGAATTTGAGCAGGCGTCGAGCTAGATTGCCCAGCCGCAGGCAGCGCGCCTAAATAAGCGCCCAAAATGCCGCCGATCGCGCTATTCACCAAATCATATTGAATGCCGTCGCTAAACGGGCTCCAGCTCGCAAAGGGCTTACTCAGTGGGCCGTGCGGTGTGCCAACAAGGCCATCAGGAAAAAACGGCCGCGCGATATTGCCGATCGCACGCGGCGTGATCGCCACTTGGCCGGTCAGAAAGGATTGGTCATTAAAAAAGCTGCGCGTCGCACCCACGTAATCCGCGAACTTAATCGTGGTACCCGTTGCCACGCCTTGTGCATTCAAATAACGCGTATCCGGCAATGCGCTGATTTCTGCTGCAGCCGCGCCAGATGAGAAAAACATCGTGGCGCGGGCTTTTTGCAGGGAAACATCAGTGCCAAACAGGGGCGCATCGCGAGTGCGCACCACGCCTAAAATTTCACCTCGCGTGTCAATCACGCTCAAAGATACCCGCGCTTGACTGTTGGTCGGCAGGCGAATTTGCGCACGCGCGGCATTGGCTATTTTCAAACCTTCCTGCAACACCGTGCGCACTTCATTGGCTTTGATCGAGATATTGCCAGCCAGCGCATCGGTGCCATCTTTCGGGCGAAAACGTGGCGCGCCGGCGCTGTCAACCAATACAAAAGCGTCCAGGCCGGTAAAATCTTGCGCATCAGCGATTACGCCCGATGCTGCCGTGGTCAGCGCCGTGCCTTCTAACACCGCGGCCGCGCTGTAAAAGCCCGGCACATCGATCAATCTGCCCGGCAGTGACGCAAATGCGGCCGGTTGCCCGGTCGGGCGCGCCAAATCTGGAAAATCGACATCCGAATAACGGAAGGTTTTGCCGTCAGCGGTAATGCGATCACCGCGGCGGTCTAATGGCGCGCCAAAGTTGAAAGTCGCAGCGGTCGCGATCAATTCATCGAGGTTGCGATCATTATCGAAAATATTGAGATCTAAGCCATAGGTATCGTCCGCCGCCACGCCAACACCGCCGACGACGGTACCGCCTTTATAAAGTGGGAAGCCACCCGGATCCGCTGACAAACCCAATGGTGAGCTTTTCGGCCCCACGGTATTCGCACCCGTGACGCCCAACGCAGTTAACGCGGGTGCGGGCGGTTGAATCAAATCTGAGCACAGCAGCTGTGAAAACTGCACGCCAAAGAGCGGCCCGCTGGGGCCACCAAATTCACCTGGATTAAAATGCTGTTGCACAATTTGCGAGGCGGTGCGGGTCGAAAACGCGTTGCCCTCGCTTGACAAATAAGCGCCCGTCACCGCTTTAGAAACCGCTGCCAATTCCGACGGAATAATCGCAATGCCTTCCAAACCGCCGACGACGCCGCGCCCGGAGCTAATCGTAACTTGGGTGCGCGCGCCGGTCATGCGATACACCGCCAGCACATTGCCGACGCGATCAGTCACCGCGATCGTGGCATTCACGCCTTGGCCCTGCGCTTCGCTCACCGCTTGGCCGATAATGTTTTGCACATCGCTAACGCTGAGTTTTGATGCCGCCGTTACGCACGAGCCGGTGCAGCTGATGCTGCCACCCGTGCTGGGCGCAGGTGCGGTGCCAACGGTCGAGCCGCTTGAGCCGCCGCCGCCACATCCAGCAAGCGCAATGGTTAGTCCAACTGCTATCAATTTCTGTCGCATTTGCAGTTCCCAGTTAAGTCGTGCTTTTTAAGTCCGTGCCCAGTTAAGACAAATCCGATCAGACAAACTCAGTTCTGGCCTGCCGTGTTAAGGCGTACCGCTTGCGCTTTTGGGCGCAACTGCTGTGTTTTCTGCGGATTTGCCAGGAAGATTTAGTGTTTTTGGAGGTTTTGCGCCGTGCGCACGCACGTTGGAGCGTTCGTGAAACGGGAATTTAGAGATATGAAAGCCATGGCAATCAACGCATTCCGAGGCGAGCTTACCTTTTGCACCCTCGCCCGCGTGGCAGGTACGGCAATTGTCGATTCCTGGAATCAGAACGTTGGCACTGGTGGGGGATTTTTCCGCATCGTGGCAGCTCAGGCAGTTCATGGTTTCATGTTTGGCGTGCGTGAATTCGCTTTTGGCGTACCAAGCGCCTTCAACACGCACCGGCGCGACGAAATAATTCAGCGTGCCTTCGTCTGTGCTGGCTAGCTTGGTAACGGTATGGCAGACACCGCACGCCCTGCTTTCAAAAAGGGTGCTGGTTACCTTATTTGCCTTTTCGCGCGCCCAGACTAAAGCAACACGCCTTTCATCGGCGCTAATTGCGGCGCTGGCTTGTCCAGGCAGGCTACGACGCCGCACGACTTGTGGTGCGGCGGCTTCTTCATAATCGCCATCGAGCGCGCGTTTGGCGTAGTACTCGCCCAATTGCGCCAAAACTTCCGGCACGTTCGCGTGGCGCACTTGGCGATCCCCGGCAAGGCGATCAAACGTGAGTCGGTGGCAGTCCTGGCACATGGTTTCAAAATCCACCGGCTGCATACGTGCGCCACCGGGTTCTGGGATGTGGCAGCTCGCGCAGGTGAGCGTCTTTTTACCCGTCGGTGAGTTCAGGCCATCGACTACGCCCACGTGTTTGTTGTGCGGATACTTCAAGCCGGACAGCTCGGTCAACTTGCCTTCCATGCTGACGCGGTTGGGCGTGAACTCACCTTTCGCGTTCCATGCGGGCAGATTCACCTTAAACTGCGGGTGATTGGTACCGAAATCACCGACTTGCTCAAGTTTGCTGACACCGTTGGTGCGTGCTTTCAAATCGACGTGGCAATCCGCACAGAGGCGTTGATTTGGCGGAATGATGCCGCTTTTGCCATTGTGGTCACGATGGCAAAACGCGCAATCGGCGTCTGCAAGCTCAAACAGAGCGAATTGTTTTGGGTCTGCATGCGCTTTAGTTTCGGCGTGGCAGGTTAGGCATTTATCGTCTTTGACCGAGACGAAGCCTTTTTCGTGGCACTGCTGGCAATCTTGCTCAAAATAATGGTGCGCAGCCGCCAATTCGCCGGACGACCAAACTTGCGTCGACAGCGGCGTGCCACGCAATTTGGCACCAATCGCAGGAAAGTAATGCGTAGTCAGTGGAATCAACAAGCAGACCGTCAGAAAAAATGCGAACAGCAGCCACGATGGCCGGCGCTTACTCAAGCCGGTTTCCAGCAGCGTGCTGGGAAGGCGATCTGCTTCTTTAATCGCCGCCTGTTCGCTCTTATCGATCGGGGAAACTTCAACAGCAGCCTCAAAACCTTTGGGCGCTTCAATAAAGGTAATCCGAGTGCCACCTAATTCAACGTTTGCGCCTGAGCCTACCGTAGCCGCTTGTTCAATATGACCGTTGATCCGCACGCCTGCGGCAATGAGAGATTCGACGCGATATTTCTTGCCGCCCGGCAAGGCCCGCACACGCACATGTTCTAGCGCTACCCGCAAGTCCGGTACGAAAATGGCCTGATTGCCGCCACGCCCCATGGACAGCTCATCGCCATAGTGTTCGTCTTCTTCGTACTGCAGCGCGCCTTTGCCCTTTTTAACAACGCGACGAATGAGCCATTTCATATGCGCTGGCCCCTACCAGTAGAAAAACACGGAAACAATGTGTGCAATCAGCGTTGCCAGCAAGCCAAAACTGAGCGGCACATGCACGAATAGCCAAATTTCCATCAACGCCGCGATTTGGATATCGCGCGCGACTTTCGTGGCTAAGGATTGGCGTCTACACATAATGTCAAGCAGGCGGCGCAGCGCTTCCGCTTGCTTGTCGTTGGAGGTGTTGGAAAGGAAATCCACCATCATCACCATCGTTTGCCCGCCTGCTTGCTTTTTCGGCTGCTCCGTTCCTGGCTTGTAGTCCATCACAGCCTGGCGCAGTTTAATAATTGCCGCGCCTGATTCGTCTTTCGCGGTCAATTGCGCGTAAAAATTTCCGCCCAACTTGGTTTTTTGCACCGAGCGCAGCACAACGTCATGTACGGCCTTGTCGACTTGATCGGCTAATTGCAGCGCGGTTTTATCAAGCTCGGTAATTTCTTCGATCATTTGATCGCGCGTCGTGTTGCCGCGATTTTGCGTCATCAGCGCGGGGTAGCGCAGATAAGCAAACACGCCAAAAAACCCGGAGAAGATCACTGCGAACATCAAAAACAGGCAAAGCGTGTGAATATTCCAACCAAACTGGAAGCCAGAATGCAGCAGGCCGATCAGCAATAATGACGTGCCTAAATAGATATGTGCACTGGTCCAGCCACGCACCGAGCCCATATTGGATGCGTACCGGCGTTTACGTATGCCCAACAGCATCAGCCAAACGATCAAAAGCGCCGAAATGGTGCCCAGCGTATAGCCCAGCCAAGAGCCGCCATTCGGTGGCCCAACCGGCTGCTGCCAGAAATAGGCGATCAGAGAGCCCAACGCGAGGGCTAGGGTTACCCACAAATATCGGTAACGTGCGTGGTTGAGTATGGAGGCATGCATCGCCCCATTTTTACCTACCCTTTACAATCCAGCAACGGGTTCTTCACAAAAAACCCTAAATTTCGATGCATTAAGGCGAAATAAATTCCGGTTTTCTGACTTTCGATGCGTTTCGGCTAAGTTTTACGAACCAGCACGCCGTGCAAATCATACTTACCGGCTTTTTCGATTTGGACTTGGACGAACTGCCCAGGTCGAATGGGCGAGGTAATTCCCGTAACAAAAACTTTGCCGTCAATTTCTGGCGCGTCGCTAGCGCTGCGCCCGGTTGCGCTATGGCCATCAACTTCGTCAATTAATATCGTTTCAATGCGCCCGACTTTCCGCTTCAAGCGTTTGGCGCTAATTTTTTGCTGTAACTTCATAAAACGCTCATAGCGTTCCGTTTGCAGCTCAGGTGCAATGGGATCAGGCAAATCGTTCGCTTTCGCACCCACGACCGGCGAGTATTTGAAGCACCCGACCCGATCCAGCTCCGCCGCGCTGAGAAAGTCCAAAAGCTCTTGAAACTCCGCCTCGGTTTCGCCGGGAAAACCAACAATGAAGGTGCTGCGCAGCGTCAAATCTGGGCAAAGCTTGCGCCATGCCTGCACACGTTCTAGGTTTTTGGCGCTGGCAGCCGGGCGCTTCATCAGTTTTAGAATGCGCGGATTGGCGTGCTGAAATGGAATATCCAAATACGGCAAGATTTTGTTTTCCGCCATCAAAGGAATAATTTCATCCACGTGTGGGTAAGGGTAGACATAGTGCAGGCGGATCCAAACCGGATTGAGCGGGTGGCTAAGCTCGCTCAAGCCCTCGCACAGCTGCGTCATTCGCGTGCGGTACGATTTTTCCCGCCACTGCGCCTCAGCGTATTTGACATCCACACCATACGCGCTGGTGTCTTGACTGATCACCAAGAGTTCGCGGACGCCGCCTTTGACGAGTTTTTCGGCTTCAATCAACACCTGATCGACGGGGCGGCTGACCAAATCACCGCGCATTGAGGGAATAATGCAAAAGGTGCAGCGGTGATTGCAGCCTTCCGAAATTTTTAAATAAGCATAGTGTTTCGGCGTTAGTTTCAAGCCAGCCGGTGGCACCAGATCCAGATACGGATCGTGCTTGGGTGGTAACTGCTTGTGCACTGCCGTTAAAACGGAAGCGTAATCGGCTGGCCCACTGATCGAAAGCACATCCGGAAAGCGTGCACGGATGGTTTCTGCGCGCGCACCTAAGCAGCCTGTGACGACGACTTTGCCGTTTTCCGCCATCGCTTCACCGATCGCCTCTAACGATTCCTCAACCGCCGAATCAATAAATCCGCAGGTATTCACCACGACAATATCGGCAGAATCATAGCTCGGCACAATTTGGTAACCCTCGACGCGCAGCTGGGTAAGTATGCGTTCTGAGTCCACTAGCGCCTTGGGGCAGCCTAGGCTAACGAAGCCAACTTTCGGGTTCAGTGCGCTCATAAGTTTGCTTGGCGCCGATAACAGCGCTGATGATAAACGGGGCGCGAAGTATACGGGCCGGTTTCAAAATTGCCTGAATAGCACAGTTGCTATTGGTTTTGCTGGTGACTCGGCGTAAAACGCATTGCTGGCCTGCGCTGTTTTTCTCATTGCTTCTTCAAGGTGGTTGCAATATGAACTTTCTGCTTAAGCTGTACTTATTGATGTGTTTGAGCGCTGCCGCGACCGCACAGCAAAGCTTTTACGTGGCAAGCAACGGTGTCGATGTTGTGGGCGGTGGCACTTTGGCGGCACCTTGGGCCAGCATCACCTTTGCGCTTGATCGCGTGCCCGATGGCAGCGTGATTTTGGTGCGGCCAGGGACTTACACCGGGCGCATTCGAGTACGCGGGCAGTTTGCACAGGGCGTCACGGTACGCTCCGAAATACCCTATCAAGCCCGCCTGCGCGCGGCGGAGGCGGTGCTCACGATTTATAACGACAACGCGAATATTGAAGGCATTACCATTGAAGGCTTTGATATTGCCCATACCGGCACGGGCGCTGGTGCTTTAGTCATACAAATTCAAGATGGTTTTGCTACCGAAACCCGGCGCATCACCCTGCGCGATAACATTTTGCATGACAGCTTTAACAACGACATACTCAAAATCAACAATGGTGCCAGCCAAATTCGAGTCACTGGAAACATGTTCTACAACCAAACCGGTTCGGACGAACATATCGACGTGAACAGCGTCGACGACGTGATTGTTGAGGACAACGTATTCTTTAATTGCTTTAGCTGCAGCGGGCGCACGAATGCCAATGACACCGCAAGTTTTGTCGTCGTCAAAGATTCTAATGCCGGGGATGACGAATACCTGGGCGCACGCAATGTCGTGATTCGCCGCAATGTCATGCTCAATTGGGAAGGCTCGATTGGCAGTGGCTTTATCCTGTTTGGCGAGGATGGCACGGCAAACTTTGAGGCTTTTGACAGCATCGCAGAAAACAACCTTTTGCTCGGCAATAGCGGCAATACCCAGCGTTCACCTTTGGGTGTAAAAGGCAGTCGGGATATCGTGTTTCGACACAACACTGTAGTCGGCAATTTGCCCGCGAACGCCTTTGCCACCCGTATCAATCGCGAAGGCAGCAATCCGCCCATCGAAGCGGTGCGATTTGTGCACAATATTTTTAGCGACCCCACCGGCACGATGCAGGATTTTACCGACACCTTAGCGGCAGATTTGTCCGTGACAAGACCATCAACGCTTGTTCGCAATAGCTATTTTAATGGTGCAAACGCGCTGCCCAATGATCCCGCAGATGCATTGAACATCAGCAATGATGCACAGCGCGTGGAAGGCAACCCACAGCTGCCATTGCAAGCGAATCTAACGCTGCCTTTTTGGCTGCCGAAGCAAGCGCAATTCAATGGTGGTTTTGCCCGCATTCGGGAGGTGTTTGTCGCGCTGGTGGAAAGCTATGGCAGGCCCATTTCAGGTTCAGTCGCGTTCGGCGCCGCAAGCGTTAGCGCGGACATTCCCAGCACCGATATTTTAGGTACGCCGCGAAGCACGCTGGATGCAGACTTAGGAGCGGTGCAGCGCGTGGACGCTGGCTTTAGGAATGGCTTTGAATCGGTGTTAGCGTTAGATTCTCCTTATTGAGACGAACGAAAATAAAGCCGCACACAGAGTTCACAAGTTTGCCACCAATACGTGTGCTCAGGGCTCCGTTCGGGCGCGCCTGTGGAGGCCCATGGCATCGTTGCCACTCGCTCAAGCGCATCCTTAAATGCAGTTTGACGCGGTTTACCGCGTTGATACGAGACCTGCGGGCGAGCAAAGTCGCCACACCCCAGCCCAGAGCCAAAAATCGTATTCGCGCACTCAACTGCCTCAGATAAATCCGAGTCAAATTCCAGCGCAGTCTGATTCTGATCGAACTCAAGCATCAGCCAAGCTTAGCCCATGACCCAGCCGCGCCGCCAATTAGTCGATCCAACCCAAGCGCAGTTTTTTCACCTGATTAACCGCTGCGTGCGCCGCTCTTGGCTGTGTGGATTTGATTCCTACAGCAACACAGAGTTTGAACACCGCAAAGCCTGGCTGAAAGCGCGCATCTTAGAATTGGGCGACGTTTTTGCCACCGGCATTTACGCCTTTGCGGTGATGAGCAACCATGTGCATGTGGTTTTGCATATGCATCCAGCGACTGCGAATACGTGGACAAGCGAAGAAGTCGCGCGGCGTTGGGTGCGACTATATCCCGCCAGCTCGCCCGAACTTTGTCAGCAAAAAGTGGCGTCTATCGTTGAAAATCAAGAGCAAGTAGCTGTGTACCGAATTCGATTGACCGATGTTTCTTGGCTGATGAAGTGTTTAAGCGAACCGATTGCGCGCAAAGCGAATGCCGAAGACAAAGTCACCGGGCGATTCTGGGAAGGTAGATTTAAGAGTCAACTGTTGCTCAGTGAAAAGTCGATTCTAGCGGCGATGACTTACGTCGATTTGAATCCGGTGCGGGCGGATATTGCGACCGGCGTCAGCACTTCAGACAACACCAGCGTGCAGATGCGAAACAAACAAATTCGCAAAAATGAAGCATGCGCTGGTCAACTCTTGGCACCGTTGGCGGGTGTGAAATCTGCCAACATGCCGCCAATGACCGAAGCAGAATACATTGATCTTGTTGACTTTACCGGTCGCGAATGGCATCCCGGTAAGCGCGGCGTGATCACAGCCGACGAGCCACCCGCGTTGCGCAAACTTGGGCTCGACAAAGATCACTGGACGATGAAAGTGAAGGGTTTTGGCTCGGCTTATTGGCGGGTTGTGGGCAGTTTGGAAGAGTTGCTTGAGAAAGCGAAAGAACTCAAGCAAAGCACGCTGTTTGGCATTGGTTTTGCGCGGCTTTTGAAAAATATCTGAGTAAGAATGTACGATTTTTCAAGCCGCAATTGCGGCTGGCGGCGTTGGGTTTAGCAAAGTTTTGGCACGATTTTGTCGCCCAACAATGGTAGGAAGCGAACCAAATGGCGGCAGGTTTTAGGCTGCCGCCAGGTTTTGGCTAAAATTCGGCTAAAAATGCGTGTCCGGCGCTCCGCGGCAGGTTTGGCTAAAAATGCGTGTCCGGCGCTTGGGGCGCTTGCGGGCGCTTGCGGGCGCTTGCGGGGCGCTTGCCGGTGGCGAAAAGTAGCTGTCCGGCGCTTTGGCGCTCTTCGCGCGGTCCGGCGCTTCGCGGCTAAAAGCGCGTGTCCAGCGCTTCGGCACCAATTATATCTGCGTTTGCCAATCCGCTGCGCTTGACAACTTTCGAACTATCCCTGTCGATGACACGAATATAGGCCCATTTCCAGCAAGTTGATACATTGAGTCTTTATCGTGAATGAATCTCTTCGAATTATAGAAAAAAACCCATCCATTTTTAGTCTCTTTCGTCTTGCCAGTTTCAATTTCAAATTCGTCGATTGCATCTGCTGAAAGCGCGTTGACCACCGCCTGCGCCAAATCAAACGCGCGTTCTTTATCAATAAAATTCATCTTTAGTTTGTCCTTAACAGCTGAAACGATTTATAGCCATCCATCGACGCTGCGCGCGCTGTTTGTCCGTCAAGAAATCTGACTACACCATTTTGATTAACGACATTGAACACGTGGCCCACTTCCTCCCCTCTAGATCCGAACACAATTCCACGTGCGCCCGACCCAGCACGGGTCATTTGACTGGTGAGTTCAGTGGCTGTTCTATTTGACGAGAAGCGATTTCCAAACAGTTTTTCCAAAACACCAATGCTTTGTGGGCCACTTGCCGCAGCAGATGCCGGGCGTCCGGCTAACGTACTGTCTGTAGCGATAGCGCAGTTTACACAGTTCTCAGTTGCACCCGTCGGGTTCACGTTTCGTATTGAACCTGCACTTGGCAACTTAATATCGTCCGCCATACGCCCAGCCACCCGCGTAAAAGCACTCCTCGACATCCGCATCAGAGCACCGGGTAACGACCGCGCCAGCTGTACCGCGCCCGCCACAAGAAAAACTTTTTCCAGTGCAGCAGGTGCAGGCAGCTCCGCGTCTGTGTAATGAAGCGCTGAATCCTGCCCGGTTAACATGTCAATCACCAAGCCGGAAGTACCCCGCGCTACCGGTAATGCAGAATTGTATCCATACTTTCCCAACCCAGTAACATCGCTCAGCCAGCCATCGCGCTTTCCACGGACATCATCTTCAACACTTACAGGCGTTAAAATTTGTTCAACAATTGACGGAGCCTTTTTTGACGCGGTACCAATCGCATGGCCGGTTAAACCTTGCTTGCTGTACCCATCTGTCTGTGACTTTGGCGCATTTCCCTGACCACCACCTGCTGTTGCACCATTTGAAACGGCTGCCGTTCCACCCAACACATTCTCCGAACGCCCGCCATAGCCCTGCGACGTATTCTCGCAAGTCGACTCAATATGCGAAGCCGCACACCCCGCATACCCAGTCGGATCCGTCCCACTAAGTGGGTTATTCATCAAATAACTATACCCATTCAAACTCTGCGAATTCATCGGAAACTGAATCACCGGATCCACACCATAAAACCGGCCCAGGTTGTAGTCATAAGCCCGGCCATTCATATGAATCAGCCCCGCCTCATCTAAATGCTCGTGCCCAGTGAAGCCTTTGCGATTGCGCTTGCCGTTCGGATTGTTAGCAAACAAACGACCGTCGAGCGTATCTAAGCCCTTATTATCCCGCGCCTTACCAAAGGCATCAAACGTTCTAAACTCCGCCTGCGCACCATCAGAACCCAGAATCAACCCGCCTTTATCGGTAATCACTAGCGCCGACCCCAGCCGATCTTGATGCATAAAGCTCAGGCCCTTCTGACCGCCATTTTCGACGAGTTCACCCGCGCCATTGTGCAAAACCCCCTCCGCCAAATAGGTGCGACTGGCCGTGAGCGTGGTGACCGACAGCGTGCTGGTGGCGTATTCCGCCTCATAAGCCCCCGCGTAAATCACCGTGCGCAGGCCCAGCGTGGTCTGCGCCACTTGCAGCGCTTTCGCACCCGTCGCACTCAAATAAAAGTCAATACGCGCACTCGAATTGGTGTGGGTGGTTGTATTTGTCCACTGCGGCCGGTTGTCAATATCGTAGCCAAACGTTTCTGGCGTGACGCCCTTACGGCTGCGGCTTGTAACATTGCCATTAAAATCATACGCATAGGTTTGCGTCTGCCCAGAATTCAGCAGCACACTCTTGACGCCGTGTTTCGGCCCAGTCAAACCATAATTGTAGTTGCTGCCAAAATCGGTCTTGAACCGCAAATTTCCCACTGGGGAATAGTCGTAAGTCACTTGCGGCGCGTTGAGCATATTAACCCCCGGCCCAGAACGACTAGCCGCAGTCATGCGATGCAGCGGGTCATAACCAAAGGTTTCCTGACGCACATCGACAGGAATATCGCCCGGCCTTTTACCAATATTGACCGACTTCGAGACATTGCCAAAGTAATCATATTCGTAACCTAACTTCATCGTGGCATTGCTATCTAGGCCCGGCCCCGACTGCGCCACGCCCGAACAAATCGTTAAGCCCGAACAGCGGCTCAATAACCAGCCAGTAGACGCATCATATTCACTGACCAACCACTGAAACGCCTGACTGGCATCGCCCGAGCCAAAGCGTGAGCTAATCACCTGCCCACGCGCATTCGTGCCTTCATCGCGGCGCAAGTAGCGCGTGGCATTCGCCGAACGCGGGTCGCTGGCGAGATAGCGCAAGTCGAACCCCGTCTGCATCGGATCGCCGCCCAAGGTATAGCCCATATAGATTTTTTGTTCTGGTGCCCCAGAAACAGCGGGGAAGTTTTTGCGTACCGGGCGGCCAAAGTTAGGATCATAACGGGTGGTTTCCGTTAGGTTCCAAGTTTGCCCCGCGACGCTATTGCCGACGTAGTTTTTTTGCATCGGGCGATTCAGCGCGTCGTAGACGTATTCTTCGCGCACACTGCCCTCGCCCGAACGCTGGGTGTGGTTCAGCGTGCCGTAGTGGCCACCGTTCGGGTCATTATTGTAAGCAAACGTATCATTAAATGGAATCGGCGCGCCGGTCACCCGATCCGGCTGCATCCAGCTGCGGCTTGTCATACGCCCCAACTTGTCGAAACTTTGATTGAGCGCGCGGTCTTCATTTGGCGCAAAGGCCAGCGCCCGTGCATCCAACTGCGTCTTCAATTCACCAAAACCGTTATACCGGTACTTCCAAATACCGCGATTCGGGTCGTTCACGCTCGTTCGATGCCCGACGTTATTATATTGCGCCGTCGTGACGCCAAGTTCCGCATCCACTAATTTCACCGGGCTGTGTGCGGCGTCATAAAAGAACGTGGTGACGCCGATTTTGGCATCCGTGGTATTGATCACCGCGCCGGATTCATCAAATTCGCGCGCCATATCCAAGACCCATCCGTAGGTAGTGCTGCCGACCGGGCACGTGATCTGGCTCAGCGGCAAACCACACACGCGAATCGATGTTTTAAAGCCGGTGTGGCTGTATTCAGTGCGATATTGTAGACCCGAGCCGTAGCCGCCCAGGGCATTGCGCGCCACCCGCGTCGATACTTTGCTGACCGGGCGCCCCAGCTGGTCGTATTTAAGCAAAGTTAAAATGCCGCCAACTATTAAGCCGGTGTTGGCTAAGTTTCTATTCGATATCTGCCTAGGCTCAGTGCTTTGATAGCTTAAACCCCGGGTGGAATATTGTGTGTCAACGGTGTCCCAAGTGTCCACACGCGCCCTATTATCGGTTTGATTAAACGACGCTTTCGCACTGCGTACGGTGCGCCCGAGTGCGTCCATAAACGCAATCTGGCGCGGCGTACCCTGCTGGTCGGATACTACGCGCAGCACAGCACCGGTTGGGCAAAGTACCGGCGTGCAGCTTTCATACGCGATGCGCTTGGGCGGGGCCAATTGGTTAGCCAGCAAATCATCGGTCAAGCCCTCGATCAGTGCGCCCGGAAACAGCATGCCAATTTCGCGCCCCATGCCATCGAAAGTAGTGCTGCTGGTCAGCTGATTCGGGTCTTTGATTGAGTTCGGTTTGCCGAAGCGGTTGTCGAAGGTGCTGTTGGTGATCGCTAATAAGGCGTCAGTGACTTTATTAGGGAAATAACCATCGCTGGTTGTATTGATGTTTGTATCCGTGGTTGTGTAGTCACTGCTCAAGGTTCGGCTAAGCGCTTCACCACGCGCGCTGGTGCTGACGCTGGCAACATTGCCATAGGGAATGTCAAACGTCGACTTCGTGCGGCGTTCAACCAAACCATCTAGTGCCGCAGTTGCGCTACTCGAAGGCGCAAACGCGGCCGAATCGCAGCTAGACGCGGTGACGGCCGGCGCATATGGCCCGGGAATCATGGCCTCACAGTTAACTTGACGGTTATTCGCGTCGTAGCCATACACCATGGTGCTGACACGTGGGGGGTTGAGCGCGCTGTCGATGGCGCGCAAGCCGAAGCCCTCGACCGCAGCGGCGGTAGAAGTTTGTTTGATTAACTTATTCACCCACCAGTTGGCAGCATCAGTTTCAAAGTGCCGTGCAATGGACATCGTGCGGGTTTCGCGGTTAGCTGCAACACCGCCAGGGCTTAAGCCCGCAAAGCTGGAGGTATTTCTGGAGCTTTCCGCGCTGACATTGCCGTATTGATCGATTATGTCGATGTTTTTTGTGGTCGTGCGCATCAAAGCGTGATTGGTCAAATCAAACTGAAAGCCCTCAGTTTGATTTGGGTAAGCAAAGCCATAGGTAGCAGCGGTGCGTGCAGCCCAGTCGGTGCACGCAGTGGCGGTACTCGCGCCGCCCGCGACACGGCACAGATAGTCATTTTTGCTGCCCGAAATCAGCTTCATACTTGGGTTGACAACCTCGGCACAGCTACCTAGCGCCTCACCCAGTTTCGTCGTGCCCTCGCATTCCACCATGCCGGTCAGCGGGAACTTTTGGTGAAAAATCGTCGTGCTGCGCAAGCCGAACTTGCCAAAAAGGGGCGGCAAATTATCGGTATTGTCCAGCGTGTGGTCTTCGCTAACAATCTTTCTAAAGCCCTGAAAGCCTCGGCCCTGTTGGTTATACATCGCCTCTTCATAGCCGTAGCGGGTTTCGTTTGTGCCCGCACCAATGCCATTGCGGGTCAACATTTCCGCCACCACTTGCATGCTGGAGGCGAAGTAGAAGTGCTTGGCGTCAATGTAA
>JANNYA010000057.1:0-29415 GCA_031409855.1 Rhodanobacteraceae bacterium
GTAAGCGCCACGACGCAGATAATACTGCGCAATTTTTAGCTCAGAATCCGCTAGGATGCCACGCAATACCACCATACGCGCACGCGCATCCTGGGCATATTTAGAGTCTGGGTAACGCTTCAGCATTTCGGCAAAATCTAGAAACGCCTGCTTATTGGTGACTTGATCATGGGTAGCGCGATCGCCGGGTACTAAGCGATCCACCAGGGTATTTTGGCGCTCGACATTAATCAGTGCGCGCAAATAGTAGGCGTAATCCGCGTGCTGATGCGTAGGGTAGGTCTTAATGAAGCGATTTACCGTCGCCAAGGCTTCGTCGGAATCACCCAGCTTGCTTTGCGCAAAGGCCAAATCCAACTGCGCCAGTTCGGTGTAGGTGCCAAACGGGAAACGACCGATTAGGCGTTTGAAATCGCGCGTCGCCCGATCATAATTACCGCCGTCAATCGCTTCCTTGCAGATTTCGTAAGTGCGTTCAACGGTTGCGGTTTCCAGTTCTTCCTCATGCGTGCGAAACGCGCCACAAGCACTTAGGCTTAAGATTGCAAGGCTGAGGATCACCACAACGAGGGGCGTACGAATATTTAAGCTTCCTAGACTCACGATCAGCTTCCAAGTACTTTGAATTAGCCGGTGATCATAGCCGAGCAAGTGTTAATCGGCGCATAGTAGCCGCGACATCCCGCCACACCCGCCGAAACCATCGAAATTTATGCCGCAAATTCAAGCATTAGTCCCACTCACGCTCGCCGGAAGTCGGCTAGATCAAGCCGCCGCCGCGCTATTTACCGAATATTCCCGTGCCAAGCTGTCCGAATGGATTAAATCGGGCGAGCTAACCGTCAATGGCAAAACCGCGCGCCCCAGAGATGGCGTCGCAGGCGGTGAAAAATTACTGCTTGACGCCGAGCTGCCAGTGCAAAGCGCTGATATTGCTCAGGAAATTGCGCTGGATATTTTATATCAAGACGATACCCTGATCATTATCAACAAGCCTGCAGGCTTGGTGGTACACCCAGGGGCCGGCAATGCCGACAAAACCTTAGTCAACGCACTGCTGCATTTCGATGCGAGTTTGCGCACACTGCCGCGCGCGGGCATCGTGCACCGCTTGGATAAAGACACCACCGGCTGTCTGGTGATTGCCCGCACGCTGCCCGCGCACACGGCGCTGGTGCAGGCACTGGCAGAGCGTGAAGTCGGTCGCGAATACGAGGCGATCGTGCAGGGCCTACCAGTTTCCGGTGGTTTAGTCGATGTGCCGGTGGAACGAAGCCATCAAAACCGCCTGAAGATGTCCGCCAGTGAATCGGGCAAACCTGCACTAACGCATTTTCGCGTGCATGAGCGCTTTCGCTCGCATGCGCTGCTGCGCCTGAAATTGGAAACCGGCCGCACGCACCAAATTCGCGTGCACATGCAATACGCGGGCTTTCCGATCGCGGGCGATCCACTTTACGCCGGGCGTTTTCGTAAACCGCAGGGCGCCACCGAGGCATTATTGGACACGCTTGCCGCCTTCAAACGCCAAGCGCTGCATGCGTTTCGGCTGACTTTGACACATCCAAGCACGGGCGGGACCGTCAGTGTTACCGCGCCGCGCCCAGCCGATTTCCAGGATTTTTTGGATGTCCTTGATGCGGACGCGTGCGAACTCTGATTGCCCCAAGCTGGTCAGCACCGCTCAATGTTCGCGCGGCGATCACCACGCGCTACATGCCTGGGCAATCTGGTGCGCCTTTTGATTCCTTCAATCTAGCTGCGCATGTTGGCGATGCGCCCGAAGCGGTGGCGACAAATCGCTTTCGGCTGCAAGAGTCGCTGGGCTTAAAGCAAGCAGTTCCCTGGCTAAGTCAAGTGCACGGCACTGCGGTCCATTTAAACCAATGTGGCGAGTACCCAAGCGCCACTGCCGACGCCTGCATTAGCCGCACACCTGGCTTAGCGTGCGCAGTTCTGACTGCGGATTGCCTGCCCATTTTGCTGTGTGCAAAAGACGGCAGCGCGGTCGCCGCCGTGCACGCCGGCTGGCGCGGGCTTTTGGCCGGTGTCATTGAAGCTTGCGTCGAGCAATTTGCCCCCGCCAACGAAACTGTCGCGTATCTAGGGCCGGCTATTGGTGCTGCGGCCTTTGAAGTCGGCCCGGAATTGCGCGCGGCGTTTCTAGCGCACGATCCAAGTTCGGCCGCTGCATTTAAACCTGGCATGGGTGATCGTTTTTTCGCCAATCTTGCGCTGCTAGCCCGGCAAAGGCTGCAAAACATCGGCGTGGATAGCATCAGCGAAAGCGGGCACTGCACCTATACCGAGCACGAACTATTTTATTCGCATCGACGCGCAGGGCCCAAGACCGGGCGTTTCGCTTCCTTGATTTGGTTCGAGTAGCTAATGCTCAAAGCCATGGGCGAATAACACAACCGAGCCTTGCGTCGTCAAGCGAGTGCCCGGAAAAAGTTGACCAGTACAACACCTACTTCAACCGCAACCGAGTCATCAAATCATGCGCCGTTTTAATGCGCTCTTTCGGCTCCTCAATTTCCATTTTGAGCCGTAGCTTTTCCGCACCCTCAAACGCGAACCATTTCGGCTGCGCTTGCACCAAGCGCACGATCACCAGCGGATCAACTTTGGCTTTGGCCGCAAAAGTAATGCGCCCACCACGGGTGCCCAAATCGAATTTTTTGATGCCCATTTCAGTGCCAATTAATTTCAGCTCGCTGACGTCAAAAAGATGATTTGCCGGTTCTGGTAATAGCCCAAAGCGGTCAATCAACTCAATTTTCATCTCGCGCAAGCTTTCCGCATCGGCGCAGGCACCAATGCGTTTGTAAAGCATTAGCCGCTCGTGCACGTCGGGCAAATAGTCGTCTGGCAGGCGTGCGGCGAGGTGTAGATTGATCTCGGCACCCCGGTCACGTGGCTCATCCAAATTCGGCAGCTTGCCTTCTTTTAGCGCCTTGACCGAACGCTCCAGCATCTCGGTGTAGAGGCTAAAGCCGATTTCGGTAATTTGCCCGGATTGTTCTTCACCCAAAAACTCACCCGCGCCACGAATTTCTAAATCGTGCGTGGATAGGGTAAAGCCTGCGCCCAATTCTTCTAGGCTCGCAATCGCTTCGAGGCGCTTTTCCGCATCCGCCGTCATTACTTTTCCAGGCGGCACAATTAAATACGCGAACGCGCGGTGGTGGCTGCGCCCAACTCGGCCGCGTAGCTGATGTAATTGTGCCAAGCCGAATTTATCGGCGCGGTTGATAATGATGGTGTTGGCGCTGGGCACGTCAATGCCAGATTCAATAATGGTCGAGCACACCAGGACGTTGGCGCGCTGGCGGTAAAAGTCAAACATCACTTGCTCAAGTTCGCGCTCGGGTAGTTGCCCGTGCGCGATGGTGATGCGCGCCTGCGGCACCAGCTCTTGCACTTCGCGCGCGGCTTTTTCGATGGTGTCGACTTCGTTATGCAAATAATAAACCTGGCCACCACGCGAAAGTTCGCGCTCAATCGCTTCGCGCAACACGCTGGGGTCGGCCTGCGAAATAATGGTTTTAACCGCGACGCGCTGTTTCGGCGGCGTGGCGATAATGGAAAGATCGCGAATGCCGCTCAAAGCGAAGTTCAGCGTGCGTGGGATCGGCGTGGCGGTCAGCGTCAAGAGATCTACTTCCGCGCGCATTTTCTTTAGTTTTTCTTTGTCGCGTACACCAAAGCGTTGTTCTTCATCGATAATCACCAAGCCCAAATCTTTAAAGACCAAATCCGGGTTGAGCAATCGGTGCGTGCCGATGATTACATCGATTTTGCCTTCAGCGATCTTGACCAGCGCCTCGGTCACTTCCTTTTTGCTTTTGAAACGGCTCAACACATCCACCGTGACTGGCCAATCGGCGAAACGATCGCGGAAGTTTTGATAGTGCTGCTGTGCTAGCAGGGTTGTCGGCACCAAAACCGCCACTTGTTTACCGGCGGTGGCGGCGGCAAACGCGGCACGAAGTGCGACTTCGGTTTTGCCAAAACCGACGTCGCCGCAAACCAAGCGGTCCATGGGTTTATTGCGCTTCAAGTCTTCTAGCACTGCAGCAATGGCGCTGAGTTGATCCGGTGTTTCTTCAAACGGAAAATCGGCGGCAAATTGCTCGTACAAATGCTTATCTGGAATAATCGATATGCCTTGACGCGCTTGGCGCTTGGCGTAAATCTCCAAAAGCTCGACCGAAACGTCGCGCGCTTTTTGTGCCGCACGTTTCTTCGCTTTTTCCCAAGCATCGCCGCTCAAAGCGTGTAGTGGCGCGGTATCGGGGTTTGCGCCGGTGTAGCGGCTGATCAAATCAAGTTTGTCGACCGGCACATAAAGCTTGTCGCCGCCTTGATACTCGATGGTCAGGAACTCTTGTACGACGCCGTCAAGTTCCAACGTTTGCAGGCCAAAATAGCGGCCTACGCCGTGATCCTCGTGCACCACCGGAGCGCCTTTGGAAAGCTCTCCCAAGTCAGCGATTATGCTAGCCGGGTCGCGCACTTTGCCGCGTTTTTTGCGCTCGCGCTTGATGCGTTCGCCGTACAGTTGGCGCTCGGTCAGCACTACGATTTTGAGCTGATCTAGCGCAAATCCGTCAGTGAGCGGCGCAATCGCGATACTGAGCTTGCTGGTACCCGCCAAAAATTCGTGCCAGCCGCCCAGCACGGTGTGGCTTAGGTTGATGTTATTGAGTAGTTCGCGCAGGCTTTCACGCCGCCCGGCTGAGTCCGCTGCCAATAAAACGCGGCCCGGATAGCTGGCTAAGAAAGACTTCAGATCAGCACCCGCA
Source organism: Rhodanobacteraceae bacterium (assembly GCA_031409855.1). Taxonomy (GTDB): domain Bacteria; phylum Pseudomonadota; class Gammaproteobacteria; order Xanthomonadales; family SZUA-5; genus JANNYA01. The sequence goes on from JANNYA010000057.1 coordinate 4,809, forward strand.
TCGCTGTCTTTGCGGTGCACGATCAAGGTCGGTGCGGGCTGGGTGCGCAGCGTAATCGCGGAATTGCTTTCCAAATTCAAAATGACGCGTTCGCGCAGATTGATTTGTTCGCGCAGCTGCTGCGGCGGAATAAATAGCTCTGCTACCGGCAGAATCGGGCGTTCGATGTCATGCGCACGTTGCTCATAGCGCTTTTCCGCCGCGTGGAAAATACCTTCGGCTGCATCGAGCGCGCCACTGGCAAAAACGAGCAAGCTGCTGGCCGTCACGTAGTCAAATAAAGTATCAGTGTGATCAAAAAACAGCGGCAGGTAATATTCAATGCCGGCCGAGGCGATTTGATTTTTAGATCGATGTATAAGCCAGACCGACGCGGATCGAGCGAAAAGCGATCCAGTAGCTTGTCGCGCACGCGTTTGGTGGCTTCGACGTCAAACGGAAACTCTTTTGCGGGTAAAAGCTCAATCGCTTTGACCTGCCCAGTGGAGCGCTGCGTTTCCACATCAAAAGTGCGAATGGTGTCGATTTCATCGTCAAACATCTCAATCCGAAACGGCTCTGGCGCGCCCATCGGATAAATATCGAGCAAGCTGCCGCGCGTGGCGTAATCGCCGGGCTCCAACACTTGGCTAACAAAGCGATAGCCTGCACCATCTAAACGCTGGCGCTCGGCGGCGATATCGAGTTTATCTTTGACTTTCAGCAGAAACGTCCAACCCGCCAAAAAGCTGCGCGGTGCCAAACGCTGCATCAAGGTCGCCATCGGCACCACCAGCACGCCGGTTTTGACTTGGCTTAGGCGCGCCAGCGTCGCGACGCGTTGACTAATGATGTCCGGGTGCGGCGAATACAAATCGTAGGGCAGGGTTTCCCAATCCGGCAAATGCAGCACGTTAAAGCCCGCCGGCGCAAGTGTGGCTAAGTCGGCTTCTAACAAATGCGCTTCATGCGTGTCTTTGGTGACTGCTACGACCAAGCGGTTCGCGCTGCGTGCGGTTTCTGCTAACAGCAAAGCCAGCGCCGCGCCATCGGGTGCGCGCCAATGTTTCCAGCGCTGCGAAGCGCTGGGTAGGGGCAATGCGTTAAGCATCCGCTTCCAATCCCTCCCAGCGCGTGTAGGCAACACTCAAGCGCGCGGCTATATCCGCAAGCTCAGCATTTGCCGCCAAAACGGCGCTTTGGGGTTGCTTAAAAAACTCTGGCGCGGTCATCGCGACACCGAGCGTTTTTTGCCGAGCTTCCATCGTTTCTATTTGCTTGGGCAGCTCGCTTAACTCTTTGATTTCTTTGAAGCTTAGCTTGCGTTTTGCGGCGGCAACCGGGGCTGCCTGCACCAGTGCGCTTGATGCAGCATTGGCCGGACGTGCATTTTGTGTGCGCGGGCGTTCGCGCAGCCAATCGGCATAGCCACCGGCAACTTCAACAACGCGGCCATCGCCTTCAAGTACCAGTGAACTAGTCACGACATTGTCCAAAAACGCGCGGTCGTGGCTGACCAAAATGACGGTGCCTGGGTAGTCGCTCAGCAACTCTTCCAATAGATCCAGCGTTTCCAAGTCCAAATCATTGGTGGGCTCATCCAGTACCAGCACGTTCGATGGTTTCAGGAATAATTTGGCCAGCAATAGCCGATGCCGTTCGCCGCCGCTCAAGCGCGTGATTGGTGCACGTGCGCGCTCGGGGGAAAATAGGAAGTCTTGCAAATAGCCCAAAATATGTTTGCGCGTGCCGTTGATCTCAACGAATTCTTGGCCATCAGCGACGTTATCGAGCGCGTTGAGCTTGTCGTCGAGCTGCCCGCGCAGCTGATCAAAATAGGCAATCTGCATATTGCTGCCCTGCGTCACGGTGCCGCTGCTGGGCTGAATTTCACCCAAAATAAGCTTGAGCAGGGTGGTTTTGCCCGCGCCGTTCGGGCCAATCAAACCAATACGGTCGCCGCGCTGAATCGCTGCGGTCAAATTACGCACGATGACCCGATCACCAAAGGCGAAGGACATCTCTTTAATATCGATCACGCGTTTGCCGGAATTTTCCGCGATTGCCGATGCCAGCCGTACTTGCCCGGTTTGTTCGCGCCGTTCTGAGCGTTCTTTGCGCATGTTTTTCAGCGCAGTGACGCGGCCTTCATTGCGGACGCGCCGGGCTTTAATGCCTTGGCGAATCCAGATTTCTTCTTGCGCCAGCTTTTTATCAAACAGCGCATTTTCCTGTGCTTCCGCGTGCAGGCGTTCTTCTTTGCGGCGCAAGAAATTGTCGTAATCCCCGGGCCAACTAGTCAGCTTGCCGCGATCAATCTCTAAAATCCGAGTTGCCAGTGTGCGTAAAAAGCTGCGATCGTGGGTGATAAAGACGACGCTGCCGCCAAAATCCTTTAAAAACGTTTCCAGCCAGGCAATCGCTTCAATATCCAAATGGTTCGTGGGTTCGTCCAGCAGCAGCACATCGGGCGCGGTCACCAAAGCTTGCGCCAACAATACGCGGCGCTTCATACCACCCGACAAGCCCGCAAAAGCCAAGTCGCCATCGAGTTGCAGCCGTGTGAGCACCTGCGAAATGCGTGATTCCAGCTGCCAGCCATCGTGGGTATCGATGTAGTTTTGCGCCTCATGCATACGCTCCAAATCTGGATCGCTGCTGTGGCTGAGTTCATGAAACTCTTCGACCGCACGCCCTAATTCGCCTAAGCCTGAAGCAATAATGTGCTCAATGCTGCCTTCCGTGTCAGGCGGCACTTCTTGCGCCAAGGTGGCGACTCGGCAATTGCTGCGCGCTTCGCCATCATCGGGCTTGAGCAAACCCTGCATCAAGCGCAGCAGCGTGGATTTACCAGCGCCGTTACGCCCGATAATTGCCACGCGCTCCCGCGGTTCCAGGCTGAAGTTGACTTTGTCCAACAACAGCGGCCCGCCGACGCTGAAGTCCAGATTAACTAATTCTATAAGTGCCATGTCGTTTTCCTCTTTTAACGGATTCTGGCTTAGAGTCCGTGAACGCGCACTTGGCGCGCAATTTAGGAGCATCTCAATGAACCTCAGTTTGAAATTATTTTGCGCTGCATTGCTCAGTTGTGCCCTTAGTGCGCCAGCGTTTGCTCAAGGTATGGGTGGAAAAGTCGGTGGCGGCGACGAGGAAGAAGTCAGTCAGGAAGATGTAGACGCGGCTGAAGCAGAAGCCGAGGCGGCTGAGGCAGAAGCCGAGGCTGCACAGGCAGAAGCAGAGGCTGCCGAGGCCGAAGCCGAGGCAGCGCAGGCAGAAGCAGAGTTGGCCGAAGCCGAGGCTGAGCAAGCGGAAGCGGAGGCCGAAGAAGCTGAAGCCGAATACGAAACAGAAGATCGTCGTTAAGCGATCAAACTTTCAAGACGGGTTTGCCGTTAAAGCAAGCCCGTTTTTTTGCCGCTACGTGATAAATTCTGGACTCAACTGACTCTGTGCTGTTCAGCGCCCACTCAATGACCCTTTGTAAATGACCCTTTGCGCCAACCCGCACCACCATCACGACGCATCGGCATTGATCGAAGAGGTGCGGGCTAAGTGCGCAGCACTCGGGTTGCGCTTTACGCCGTTGCGCGAAAAAGTCTTGGAGTTCATCGCCAATGCCAGCGGGCCATCAAAAGCCTACACACTGTTGGAGCAATTGCGCAGCGAACACGATAGTGCTGCGCCGCCAACCGTGTATCGCGCGTTGGAATTTTTGCTGGAAAACGGTTTCGTGCATAAAGTCGAAAGCATCAATGCCTTTGTCGCCTGCCCACACCCGGGTGGCACGCATTTGGCGCAGTTTTTAGTGTGTGACCAATGTGGCAGCGCCATTGAGCTGGAAGGCGAGATGCTGCCCAAATTATTGACCGAGCTGGCAGTAGCGCAACGTTTCTCCGCTGAGCGCTTAGTCGTTGAAGTACACGGGCGCTGCAGTAATTGCACGCGCCCACCGCAGTTATTAACGCCGCCGGAGCAAAGCCCGCGCCGCTCAATTACCAAACGCGCCGCCAAGTCAGTGACAAGTCTCGCCGAACAGGCGACACGGCAAACAAGTCTCGCCGAACAGGCGACACGGCAAACAAGTCTCGCCGAACAGGCGACACGGCAAACAAGTCTCGCCGAACAGGCGACAAGGCAAACAAGTCTCGCCGAACAGGCGACAAGGCAAACAAGTACGCCTGAGCCCACGCCGCGTGGCTAAGCGCACCGATTTACTCGCCTTGCTCGAGCGCGCCGCCGCACGTTCGGCCTCGGGCGAGCTCAGTTTAGGCGACGTGGTCAGCGATTTGAAGGACGCGAGCTTTTGCTTCGTCGGCATCCTGGTGTGCCTGCCATTCCTGGTGCCTTTGCCGGTTTTGGGGCCGCTGACGATTCCAGGTGGCCTAGCAATTGCCGCACTGGGTTGGCAAATGTTGCGCGGTGCCAGTGAAATTCGCCTGCCAAAACGCTTTGCCGCGATTCGCCTGGGTGAAACCGCGTGGCGCGGGCTACTTAAAGCGTGTCAAAAAGTGCTGGGTATTTGCGATCGCTTTGCCAAGCCGCGCTTGCAGCATTGGGTAGACGGTACACGCGGTGAGTGGATTGCTGGAGCTTTTGTGTGTATGGGCGGTGTGTTGCTGGCGGTTCCAATGGGTGGCGTGGTGCCGTTTAACAATACCTTGCCCGCGCTTTCAGCCATTTGCGCCTGTGTCGCGCTGTTGGAGCGCGACGGCCTTTGGTTTGTTTTTGCGGGCTTTTGGTTGCTCGCCACGTTGATCTACTTTGCGTTAGTGGCGTATTTACTGATTTACTTTGGCGCTGAGTTTAAAAGCTGGCTGGCGCTGCACATGCCGAGCTGGCTGTAATTGCTGGCAATCACGAAAGCCGCATCCCTAGCTATTGATCCCAACTCTGCACAATCACCTTGACCTGTGCCTCGCCTTTAAATGCGCGCAGTTTAATTGGCAGCGCGCCATCACTGGCGTCGCTATAGCGCTCGTAGTTGACGGTCCAGCCATTTTGCTTAAGTACGCTCAAGCGCCCGGTGGCATCAAAACTGAGTTGCGCCTCCTCGGCATTTGCTGATTTTGCACGCGCGCCGCGCACCCAATAGCGCAGTTCTTGCATCGGAATCGTCCAGCCGGAAGCGGCATAAATTAACTGCCTTGCGTCGTCACTCTGCTGCGGTGCGCCTTTGCTGTCGGTCAGCGTGTAGCTGCCCGGTTCGCCTTCTAAGCGCCAAGTTTGATTGCTGAGCGGCGCGCTGAGCTCAAATCGGATCTGATCGCCTTTTTGCGTCCAATCAAAGCGGCCGCTGCCGCCGTCAGCGCCATTTTTGATTGCGATTCTGCCGCGCAGGTGAAAATTCGCTTGCGATGCAACGCTCTGGTCGCGCTGGATTTGAGTGGCTTGTGCGACTTCAGTATTCACGCGCGGCCGTGTGGTGCCACAAGCGCTGAGCAAGCTGACAACTAAGCCCGCGCCAAACAGCATTTTTATTAAGCGCATACTCATAACTTCTTTTGCGTCAAGCGTTCGACCGTGCTTTTCAACGGTTCGGAATCAGGGAATTGCTTCAGCGCTTCCAGCCAAATTTCACGCGCTTCTGGCTCCGCGCCGAGTGCCCAAAGTGCTTCAATCAAATGCGCAGCAATTTCACCTTCGGGCTCGGCTTCGTAAGCGCTGCGTAGTTGGACAATGGCTTGGTCGTAGCGGCCGCCCTTAAAGTAGGCCCAGCCCAGGCTATCCATGATTGCTGGCGATTTCGGCTCCAGCATATAAGCTTGTTGAATGTAGTTGGTGGCTTCATCCAAGCGATCGGTTTTATCAAGCAGGCTATAACCTAGGGCATTGAGCGCCTGCGCATTTTGCGGGTCAATTTCAATGACCAGCTTTAAGTCACTTTCCAGCGCGGCAATGTCATTGCGCGCGAAAGAATTCATCGCCCGGGCATACCTAATGCCGGTGTCTTCGGGCATGCGATCAATCGCTTCGCTCAGCGTTGAATGCGCATCATCCAGCCGCTGGGCTTTTGCCAGCAGCTCGGACTCCAACAGGTAGGCATCAACAATGGCTTGGTTTGGCGCGTCGGAATTTTGCACGGTGTCTAAGGTTGCGCGCGCGTTCTTCAAATTATTTTCGGACTGAATGACGGCGATGCGCATCTGCGCATTCGGCCAGAGCTCGCCCTTGCTGACCGCGCGATACCACTGCAGCGCCTTTTTAGGCTGCTCAGTTAATTCAAAAATTTGCCCGAGTAAACTTTGCCCACTCGATAGGTTCAGGCCCTTGGTACGTTCAATTTCGCGCGCAAGTCGCAGCAATGCCTGTTTTTTTGCCGCCGGTTTGACGGCCCGTGCGCCTTTTGCGGAATTTGCCAGAATCAACGCGACGCGCGCTTGAAAAATTTCCTCTTCGGCTTTTGGCGCGGCTTTCAAAACGCCTTCAATGTCGGCAAAACGATCTTGGCTGCTTAAAACCTGCACATAACTTAAGCGCAAGCGCACATTTTCTGGGTCAAGCGAGAGTGCTTTTGCGTAACTGATCGCCGCCGCGTCGTCGCGTTTGAGGGCAATTTCTGCCAAACCTTGCCAGAGCCATGCTTTTGGGTTGTTGGGTTCGGCTTTTACCTGCGCTGCGGCCAACTCAAGCGCTAAGTCATTTTGTTTGAGCCGCAAACTTAACGGTACTAAGCCACGCTCAATCGGCAGCGCTAATAATTTCGGCTCAAGCTTGAGCGCTTGCAGTAGTTCAACTGCTAAGCCAGCGGCATCCGGTGCCGCGACTAAGTTAAGCGCCAAGCCCGCTGATTCCGGGCTATCCATGAGCAGCAAGGCGCGCAGTTTTGCCAGCGCTTCGACCTTATCGCCCTGCACAATCAGGGCAAATGCCTGCGCCTGCATCGCATTCAGATCTTTCGGCGCAATTTTAAGCCAAAGTTCCGCCGCTTCTTGCGCTAGGCCAAAATTGCGCGCTGCCAGCGCAAAACGCGCCGCACGTTCGGCGAAGTCGGCACGTTTTGCGCCCTTCGCGGCCTCAATGTAAAGCCGCGCGGCGTCTTCTGGGCGTTTGTCAGCAGCGGCGAACTCGGCCGCCAGTGCAGCGTCTAGTTTGGTGCCGACTTTGCTGACTGGCTTTGCCTGTTCGCCTTGCACACGCGCTTCTGTGGCATTGCTGGATGTGCCTGACGCATCAGCAAAAGCCAGTGTGCCAGAGCTTGCTGCGGTAAAAAAAAGTGCGGATAAAATGACTAACCTGGGTGGCACAAACATTGGATCATCCTGAAGTAGCGTTTGATAGCAGTTTATTGCGGTGTGGGTGAGTCATTAGTTAAATTGCGGTAGTCGCTAAGCCTACGCAAGCTACTTGATGACTCAGGGGCCTGAGCCGCACACTACGGCCTATGAGCATCATTTTGCACCTACTAAAATGCATCTAACCGCACTTGGGGTAAATCACGTCAGTGCGCCGATGGCGGTGCGCGAGATGTTAGCCGTGAATGTGGCCGAACAAGACGCCGTTTTGCAAGGCTTGCGTGGGCTTCCAGGCGTCACTGGGGCAATGATTTTATCGACTTGCAACCGAACTGAGCTGTATTTTGCCCAGGCAAAGGCGGCGCGACACGACCTGTCCAACGCGCACAATGTGCTCAATAATTACCTTGCGATGCGGGGTAATTCGCCCAGTTTGGCACCGTATTTTTATCAGCATGATGACGCCTCCGCCGTGCGGCATGTGTTTCGCGTTGCCACTGGTTTGGATTCGATGGTGCTGGGTGAGCCGCAAATTTTGGGGCAGCTCAAAGGTGCTTATGCCCAGGCGAAGGCGGCCAATATGCTCACGCCCGCATTAGAAAAGCTGCTGCAGCAAAGTTTTTTTGTGGCAAAACAGGCGCGTACCGACACCGGGTTGGGGCAAAACCCGGTAAGTGTTGCCTCCAGCGCGGTGCGTCTAGCGAAGCGTATTTATGATGATTTTGATCGACGCACGGCCTTAATTATTGGCGCGGGCGAAACGGCGACGTTGATCGCGCGGCACTTAAGTGCCCAAGGTTTGAAGCGCTTATTGATTACCAACCGTACCTTTAGCCGCGCGCAGGCCCTGGCTGAGGAATTGGACGGGCAGGCGGTGCTATTTGCGCAGCTGGATCGGCATTTGAGCGATGCGGATATGGTCATTACCGCGACCGCGTCCAGCCAGCCTTTGCTCACTATGGAAAAAATAAAGACGGCAATGAGTGGACGTAAACGCCGCACTTTATTGCTAATTGATTTGAGTGTGCCGCGTAATATCGCGCCGGAAGCGGCGAATTTGCAGGATGTGTTTTTATACGGCGTGGATGATTTGCGCCACGTCGCCGAACAGGGTCAAAACGCCCGGCAGCAGGCGGCGCTTGCGGCAGAAGTTGCGATTGATGGCCACGTGCATGAGTTTATGGCCTGGCTGCGCGCGCGCGAACGCTTCGAGCCGATTTTAGCCCTGCGCGAACGCAGCCACGCCGCGCGCGACGCAGCACTTGCAGACGCAAAGCGGCGATTGGCTGCGGGCGGCAATAGTGCGGAAATTTTAGAGCGCTTAGCGCATCAGTTGACCAATCAAATGCTGCACGCGCCGACGATCGCGCTGCGCGACGCCGGTGCTGCCGGGGACGATGCTTTGATCGCGAGTGCCGTTAAGCTGCTGCGCTTGGATCGCTAGCGGGCCATGCAAACGTGTATCGATCTAAATTGTGACTTAGGCGAGTCCTTCGGTCATTGGCAAATGGGCGATGACGCGGGCGTTATTCCTTTGGTCAGCAGCATCAACATTGCGTGCGGTTTTCACGCCGGTGATCCGCGCACCATGCAGCGCACGCTGGGCTTGGCAAAATTGCACGGCGTAGCGGTGGGCGCGCATACCGGCTTGCCGGATTTACGCGGTTTTGGTCGGCGGGAAATCATGTTGGATGCCGATGATTTGTATTGCGATACGCTGTATCAGCTGGGCGCGCTGGCGGCATTGGCAAAAGCAAATGGGCTGGAAATTCGACATATTAAGCCGCACGGCGCGCTTTATCATATGTTGGAAAAGCGACCAATTTTGGCGCAAAATTTTGTGCGCGCGGCACGAGATTTTTCATCGACTTTGTTGATTTATGGTTTGGCGCAAGGTGAATTGCTGCGCTGCGCAAGCGCTTTAGGCATGGCGGTCAAACACGAAATATTTGCCGACCGGCGCTATTTGGCGAACGGCGGCTTAGTTCCGCGTACGCATCCGGACGCGGTGATTAATGACCCGCAGGCCGCTGCCGCACAGGTTTTGGGCGTATTGCGGACGGGGAAAGTGCGCACACTGGAGGGTGATGAAATTGCGCTGGCCGGGGACACCGTTTGCATCCACGGTGATCGCGCTGATGCGGCGGCGTTTGCTACGGTGTTAAACGCGCAGCTAAAAGCGTGCGGCGTGCACATTGGCGCTGGAACGTGAGCGTTTTGTGGGGTGTCGCGGTACTGATTGTCGGCATGATGCTGCGGGTAAATCCGCTGGCGGTGGTGTTGACCTCAGCGTTGACGACCGGCTGGCTCGCCGGGATTACGCCGTTAGCGCTATTGGCCTTAATCGGCGAAAATTTTCGCGATAAGCGTTTTTTGATGGTGTTTTTACTGGTGTTGCCGCTGGTGGCAACGCTGGAAAGTTTGGGCCTGCGCGAATATCTAAAACGGGTGATGGCAGCAAGGCGCGAAACGACGCTGGTCTCGGTGCTCAGCAGCTATTTTTTGGTGCGCCAAATCGCTTCGGCGTGCGGGTTAACGTCCTTGGGTGGACATCCGCAAAGCGTGCGGCCACTGCTGGTGCCACTCGCGGAATCGGCGGCGATGCAACGTTGGGGCGTGCTTAAAAAGGCGCAGATAGAAAAATTGAAGGCTTTTTGCGCAGGCACCGACAACGTCGCGCTATTTTTTGGCGAAGATGTGTTTTTGGCCTTTGGCGCGGTGCTGCTGATTCAAGCCACGCTTAAAGATTATGGGATCGAAGCGGAGGCATTAAACATAAGCCTGTGGGCGATCCCGACCGCGATTTTGGCCGCAGTGATCCATTTGATTCGTATTCGGCGATTTAAGCTGTGAACGCAGTCGTTCCAGCCGCGAATTTGCCACCAACCGTCAATTTGGAACCGGCGTTCGTACTGCTTGCCCTACTATTTGGCGTGGTCGCAATCGTATGTTTTCAACGTAAAGGCTGGCTGCGCGGCACATTTTGGCTGACGCTGGGCGGCTTATTTATATCGGCACCCTATTTGCCACCGGTTTGGATTGGCGCATTGGTATTGCTCAGCAGCGTGCTGGCGTTTGCCGCCAATTCCGAACGCTTAGCTGACAGCGATGCCAAGCAACAAGAGGCACGCGCTGCCGAGCGTAGTTTGGCTTTAGGCGCCAGGTTGCTCAAACCTGCGATTGCCTTGCCGCTGCTTACCGTCGCCATTACGCTGGTATTGCGCGCGGTTCATGGGCAAGTGGGCTTCAGCTTTGCTTTAAACGACGCGCCGCTGATCGGTTTAAGCCTGGCTGCGATCATCGTTTTGCTCGCTGCGTGTGTCGATTTGAAGGTTGCACCAGGGCAAAGCGCCATATTGGGTGCGCGTGTGCTGAATCAAATCGGCTGGCCGGTGCTGCTACCGATGTTGCTAGCGATTTTGGGTGCGATTTACGCAAAATCTGGAGTCGGTGACGCGCTGGCGGTGCATTTAAACGGCGTATTTCCCACCGATAACCGCTATGCCTGTGTCGCGCTTTTTGGCGTGTCGATGGCACTGTTGACGATGTTACTGGGTAATGCGTTTGCCGCATTTCCGGTGGTGCTGGCCGCAGTGGGCATACCGCTGGTAGTGAATCTGCACCACGGCGATCCGATTGTGATGTCCGCCGTGGGCATGCTGTGTGGCTATTGCGGTACGTTGATGACGCCATTGGCGGCAAATTTCAACTTGGTGCCGGTAGTATTGCTGGATATCGAAGATCGCAACGCGGTGATTAAGGCGCAAATTTCAACCGCGCTTTGGCTATTGACTGGCAATGTGGGTTTGTTGTGTATGCTGGTTTATCGTTGAATTCACGGACATTAGCCCGTCATTCCCGCGCAGGCGGGAATCTAGTTTCGCGCTGCGTAGGGTTTCGTTATGCCCTGGATCCCCGCCTGCGCGAGGATGACGAACGAAACACTGAGATTCTATGAACATTTTATTGACTGGTTTCGAGCCCTTTGACGGCGAAGTAAGCAACCCATCCTGGGAAGCCGTTCGTGGCTTTCACACCCAGCAATTGGCCGGGCACGTCATTCATTGCCTGCAGTTGCCGACTGAGTTTGGCAAGGCCAGCGCGATTTTGACGGCGCAACTAATCAACTTGCAGCCTGGGCTTTGCTTGTGTGTCGGCCAAGCTGGGGGCAGGACGTTGATTTCCTTGGAAAAAGTGGCGATCAATTTTCGCCATGCGCGCATTTGCGACAACGCAGGGTTGCAGCCCCAACATCAAACGATCGCGCTGAATTCGCCGACTGCGTATTTTGCAAATTTTGATTTTAGTGATGCCCTAACGCGCTTGCACAACGCCGGCATTCCGGCTGAGCTGTCTTTTAGCGCCGGTGCATTTGTCTGTAACGAAGTGTTTTATGCGCTCTGTCAAATGCAATCATTGCAGCCGCATCTGCGAGGAACTTTTGTGCACATACCCTACGCCCCCGAACAAGTCTTGAGCAAACCAGGTGCGCCTTCGATGGCGCGTGAAACGGTGGAAAAAGCGATTTTGCTTCTTATCGAAACTGGGCTGCGCAGTCATGCATGAATTGATCAGCTCCGACACCCTGGTCGTCGCCATTTCCTCGCGCGCGTTGTTTGATTTAGATGATGCGCACCAGCTTTATTTGAACGAAGGCTTAGATGCTTACATGCGCTATCAAATGGCGCATGAAAACGAAATTTTGCGGCCCGGCATCGCCTTTCCCTTGGTGCAAAAGCTGCTCAATTTAAACAAATTAAATCCCGCCGCACGCGTCGAAGTGATTTTGCTGAGCCGCAATTCGGGCAATAGTGGTCTGCGCATTTTCAATTCCATCGAACACTACGGTTTGGACGTGGTGCGCGCCGCGTTCACCAATGGCGCGCCGCCGCACGCCTACATCGAAGCCTTTGGCGCGGATTTATTCCTATCGGCGCATGCCGAAGACGTCAAACAGGCGCTTGATGCCGGTTTCGCCGCCGCTAGTATCTTGCCCGGTGCCGCGAACGCCCAGCGTTTCCCAGAACTTCGTATCGCTTTTGACGGTGATGCCGTTCTTTTCGGCGACGAAGCCGAGCGCGTGTTTCGCGAACAGGGTATGGCGAACTTTCACGAATCTGAGCGCGCTTTGGCGCAAACACCGCTATCGGGTGGCCCGTTCCGCGGATTCCTAAGCGCCTTGCACCGCTTACAAACCGTGTTCGGCGTCGAAAACCCACCGATCCGCACGGCACTGGTCACCGCCCGCAGCGCGCCCGCGCACAAACGCGTGATTCTGACCCTGCGCGATTGGGATATTCGCCTAGATGAAGCGCTGTTTCTAGGCGGGCGCGATAAAGGCCCGTTCCTAGCCGCATTCGGCGCGGATATTTTCTTTGATGATCAAAGCAAAAATGTCGCTTCCGCCACCGCTAAAAACGTGGCCGCAGCGCATGTTCCGCATGGGGTTGCGAATTTGTTTTAGTGACCGGCTTGCGCCACTCCAAAATTTAGTAAGCAGCAAACTGCATCACGCAGGTGACTCGTGACATTCTTGGCGACTTAGGCGATTGCCGGGCGCGCAATGATAATGTCCAATCCATTTTTTGATCACCCAATTCTAAATTCCCCCTACACCAGCCCGCAGCGGCATTGGGAATTGGACGCGGATGGCCAGCCCACGCAGCAAGTGCTGCATTCCAGGCGGCGCGCTTCGTTTGTTTCGCCCATTCCAAAGCCCCGAAAGCGCATCCAAAGCGCGCAGCAGGCTGAAATGTCCTTGGGCGATGGCAATAAAATTTCGACGGCGGAGCAGCAGTACATTGTTTCCGACATGATTAACCAGGTGCGCTTGAGCGTTGATAGCTGGCGCGCCTTGCCGAGTGCCAGCCAATGGCAAGTAACGCCGGAAACCGCTCGCTTGTTGCAGCATTGGCGTTCGCACAAATTTAGCGGGGTACGGCCGTTTTTTTGCCAACTCGAGGCCGCAGAAACCGCGATTTGGTTGACGGAAGTGGCGGGTTTAAGCAAAAACGGAAAGGTGTTGCTGGATTACTTGGCGCGTGTGAACAAAGATGCAAATCCTGAGCTGCTGCGCCTTGCGCTCAAATTAGCCACCGGTGCCGGTAAAACCACGGTCATGGCAATGTTGATCTCTTGGCAAACCGTGAATGCGGTTCGCCGCCCGGCCAGCAAAAACTTCTCGCGCGGCTTTCTGATTTGCGCGCCGGGGCTGACGATTAAAGACCGGCTGCGGGTTTTGCAACCAAACGACCCGAATAGCTATTACCGTGATCGGGAGTTGTTGCCTGCGGACATGCTGGATGACATGAGCCGCGCCAAAATTGTGATTACCAACTACCACGCGTTTAAACAGCGCGAGCGTATTGAGATTTCTAAGGGTGGACGGCAATTGCTGCAAGGCCGCACAGGCGATGCCGTGGAGACGCTGGAAACCGAAGGCCAGATGCTGCAAAGGGTAATGCCCGAACTGATGGGCATGAAAAATATTTTGGTAATCAATGACGAGGCGCACCATTGTTACCGTGAAAAGCCCAAGGACATTGAAGAAGCCGATTTAGTCGGCGATGAACGCAAAGAGGCAGAACACAATCGCGAAGCCGCACGGCTTTGGATTTCTGGCATTGAAGCGGCGAATCGCAAATTGGGCGTTTTGCGGGTGATGGATTTGTCCGCGACGCCATTTTTTCTGAGCGGTTCGGGCTATGCCGAGGGCACGTTATTCCCTTGGACAATGAGCGATTTTTCGCTGATGGACGCCATTGAATGTGGCATCGTGAAACTGCCGCGCGTGCCGGTGGCGGAAAATATTCCGGGGGAAGAATTGCCGGTTTATCGCAATCTGTGGGCACACGTTGCCAAAGACATGCCAAAGAAAGGCCGCGGTCAAGGCGGCGCGCTGGATCCCTTGAAACTACCCGCGCGCTTACAAACCGCGCTACTGGCGCTTTATGGCCATTACCAAAAAACTTTTGAGCTATGGCAAGAAAATAATATTGCGGTGCCGCCCTGTTTCATTATCGTGTGCCAAAACACCGCCATCTCAAAACTGGTATTTGATTTCGTCTCCGGTTTTAGACGTCTGGACGGCACGCTGGAAAATGGTCGATTACCGTTGTTTCAAAATTTTGATGGCAATGGCAACCCGTTTGCCCGTCCGAACACTTTGCTGATTGACAGCGAGCAGCTGGAAGCTGGCGATGCCTTAGATGAAGGTTTCCGCGCGATGGCGGCAGATGAAATCGCGCAGTTCAAACGCGAAAGAATTGAGCGCACCGGCGACGCGCGCGCCGCCGACAATATTACCGAGCAGGAATTGCTGCGCGAAGTCATGAACACGGTCGGTAAAGCCGGGCAATTGGGCGGCGGCATCCGCTGTGTGGTGTCGGTTTCGATGCTGACCGAAGGTTGGGATGCCAACACGGTGACGCATGTGCTGGGCATTCGCGCCTTTGGCACACAGTTATTGTGCGAACAAGTGATTGGGCGCGCATTGCGGCGGCAATCTTACGAGTTGAACGACGAAGGCTTGTTTAACGTCGAATATGCCGATGTGTTCGGCATTCCTTTTAATTTCACCGCCAAGCCAGTAATTGCACCCCCTCAGCCACCTCGCGATACCGTGCAAGTCAAAGCCATGCCCGAGCGCGAGGCGTTGGAAATACGTTTTCCTCGCATAGAAGGTTATCGTGTCGAGCTGCCGGAGGAACGCTTGAGCGCCAACTTCAACGACGAGTCGATCCTGACGCTCAGTCCGCAATTGGTCGGCCCGACGATTACTGTTAATTCCGGTTTGATTGGTGCTTCGCAAGACTTCAGCGTTGCGCACTTAGAACATGTTCGGCCCTCCACAGTTCTGTACAAATTGACCGAACGGCTGCTTTACACCAAGTGGCGTGATCCCGGCGAAGCGCCGATGCTGCATTTGTTTGGGCAACTCAAGCGCATTACCAAGCAATGGTTGGACAATTACTTGGTTTGCAAAGGTGAAACCTACCCGGCGCAGTTGATTTACCAAGAACTGGCCGATATGGCCTGCAATAAAATCACTGCTGCAATCACGCGCCAATTTTTAGGCGAACGCCCAATCAAAGCCTTGCTAGACGCCTACAACCCCGTTGGGTCAACGCGGCATGTGCGTTTTAATACTTCGAAATTGGACCGTTGGCAGACCAGCTCTGAGCATTGCCACATCAACTGGGTAATTTGGGACAGCCATTGGGAAGCCGAGTTTTGCCGCGTCGCCGAAGCGCACCCAAGAGTGCGGGCCTATGTGAAAAACCACAACTTAGGCTTAGAAGTGCCATATCGCTTTGGCTCGGAAACCCGCAAATACCTGCCTGATTTTATTGTGTTGGTGGATGACGGACGTGGGCCAGAGGATTTGCTGCATTTGGTGGTCGAAATCAAAGGCTATCGCGGTGAAGACGCGATCGAAAAGAAATCCACCATGGACACTTATTGGATTCCGGGCGTGAATCACCTTGGCAGCTTTGGCCGCTGGGCGTTCGCCGAGTTCACTGAAATATTCCAGATTCAAGCCGACTTTGAGGCCAAGGTTACGGCGGAATTTAATACGCTGATTGCGCAAGCGAGCAAACAGGGAAGCGCCAAATGAAAACGGAAGTGATTCAAACACTGACTACAACTTTCGAGTCGCATGCTCAGAAGACTGAAACGGGCATCGAATTCTGGCTAGCGCGCGACTTGCAGTGGTTGCTTGGTTACGCAAAGTGGGACAACTTTTTAAATGTCGTCGCGAAAGCAAAAACCGCATGTGAAGTCTCTGAGCACAAGGTTCGCGATCATTTTGCCGACGTCGGCAAAACGATCGCCATGCCTAAAGGTGCGGAGAAGGAAGTGGCTGATCTCATGCTTACACGTTACGCCTGCTATTTAATCGCACAAAACGGTGATTCAAAGAAGCAACCTATTGCTTTCGCGCAATCCTACTTCGCCCTGCAAACCCGCCGTGCCGAACTTATTGAACAGCGTTTATTGGACGCCGAGCGGCTATCAGCACGAAAAAAGCTGACCGAAACAGAGAAAGAACTGTCACAACTGATCTTTGAGCAAACCGGCGGCAGCCGCGACTTTGCGCTGATTCGAAGCAAAGGCGATCAAGCGCTGTTCGGCAAATCCACGCAAGCGATGAAGGCGCAGTGGAATGTGCCCGACAGCAGCCCGCTAGCCGATTTTGCCCCGACAATTGTGCTCAAAGCCAAAGACTTTGCCACCGAAATCACCAACTTCAACACCCGCGCACATCAGTTGACCACGGAACCGGCGATATCGCATGAGCACGTCACCAATAACGAAGCCGTGCGCCGTACCTTGTTAGAACGCGGCATCCGCCCGGAAACGCTACCCGCCGCCGAAGATGCGAAAAAGCTCGAACGTCGATTGAGCAGCGATACCAAGAAATCACTGAAAAAGCCGGAGGCATTGGATGGCTAAGGCGCTGCCCATGACAACTACCGAGCATTCCTCGGAAGTTGCCGCTAACGACAAAATCCACCGCAGCACACTTGACCGCCCAAAGGCATAACCATGGCAGCCAGACCCAGCAAACCCAAGCTACCGCTTAGCGTCGGCACCATTAACCATGAAGATGCCAAGCGCAAGAATATTCCGACCGCCGAACACCAATCGGTGATCCAGAAAGATCAGGAAAACGTCAAGCAAGTGCGCTATCCGCGCAATACCGATCTAGACCCGCAGCTGGTGTGGCGCGGTAAAGACGAGCAAGACTGGAGCGATTTGGTGGTGCACGCGCCGCCGATTTACATCCAAGAAAAGGTGCATCCGAAGGTATTGATCGATGATTTGCTGCGTCAAAGCAAAACCGACGCCGCGCAGGCCGACGGCTTTCAAACCGATTTATTCAGTGATTTCAACGGCATACCCAAGGGTGCCGATAAAACCGAGTTCTACGCGCACGACCAAAACTGGTCGAACCGCATGATTTTGGGTGATTCCCTGCAAGTGATGGCAAGCCTAGCCGAGCGCGAAGGTTTGCGTGGCAAAGTGCAGTGCATTTATTTCGACCCGCCCTATGGCATCAAATTCAATAGCAACTTTCAGTGGTCCACCACCAGCCGCGATGTCAAAGACGGCAACACCAACCACATCACGCGCGAACCCGAACAAGTCAAAGCCTTTCGCGATACTTGGCGCGATGGCATCCATTCCTATCTGACCTATTTGCGCGACCGACTAACGGTGGCGCGTGACTTGCTGACCGAATCGGGCTCGATTTTTGTGCAGATTGGCGATGAGAATGTGCATAGGGTTCGGGCGGTTATGGATGAGGTTTTTGGGGATGAGAACTGCATTAGCGTAATTTCGGTCGTCAAAACGAGTAGCTCGTCGGGCAACAAGCTCTCCGCTGTAAATGACTACATCATCTGGTACGCAAAGTGCGCCACGAATGCAAAGTACCGGCAACTCTACGTTGAAAAAGAGATTGGAGGCGAGGGCGGCGGGCAATACACCTGGGCGCAAGACCAAGAAGGCCGACGTAAAAGTTATGGTAAGTCCGGGATTGTTTCAGCAGCAGATGAAGGCCTTCGCGTGTTTCGTCCGGATAACATTACTAGCCAGCGGCCAGCAGGTGATGGCGACGTTCGAGAGTTCAGAATGGATGGCAAAGATTACACGCCAGGCAAAGGAACGTTCAAAACCGAAATTAAAGGACTGTCGAAATTAGCACGGGCCAATCGATTGATCGGGGTAGGTAATACTTTGTGTTACGTTCGTTTTCTTGGAGATTTCCAAGTATTTCCAATCGTGAATAACTGGGATGACACAGGTATTTCGGGTTTTGGAGACCCCAAGATTTACGTTGTGCAGACACTTTCAAAGGTCATCCAACGCTGCATCCTCATGGCCACCGATCCCGGCGACCTAGTCCTAGACCCAACCTGCGGTTCCGGCACCACAGCCACTGTCGCCGAACAATGGGGCCGCCGCTGGATCACCATAGACACCTCGCGCGTGGCGCTGGCTTTGGCACGGGCGCGGATTATGGGCGCGCGCTATCCGTTTTATTTGCTCGCTGATTCGCGCGATGGGCAGGTAAAAGAAGCTGAAGTCACGCGCAGCGTGCCGAGTTCACAGCCGGTGCACGGCAATATCCGGCACGGTTTTGTTTATGAGCGCGTGCCGCATATCACGCTGAAATCGATTGCCAATAACGCCGAAATTGACGTGATTTGGGATAGTTGGCAGGCGAAGCTGGAACCCTTGCGCCTGGCTTTAAATGCGGCAATGAATAAATCTTGGCAGGAATGGGAAATTCCGCGCGCAGTCGATCTCAAATGGCCAGAAGCCGCGAAAACCCTACACGCCGACTGGTGGCAAGCGCGCATTGCGCGGCAAAAGGAGATCGATAAATCCATCGCTGCTAAAGCCGAGTTTGAATACCTGTTTGATAAGCCTTACGAGAACAAAAAGTCCGTGCGCGTTGCCGGCCCGTTTACCGTCGAATCGCTTAGCCCGCACCGCATGCTGGGCGTGGACGAAAACGATGAATTGATTGATGACCTGAATGAGCCGGGCGGGGATTACAACGCCAAGCAATCCTTCCCGCAAATGATTTTGGACAATCTAAGAGCCGCCGGCGTGCAGCAGGCACACAAAGAAGACCGCATAAATTTCACCGCATTGACGCCCTGGCCCGGCGATTTGGTCTGCGCTGAAGGACGCTATTTGGAAGGCGAAACCGAAAAGCGCGCCGCAATCTTTATTGGCCCCGAATTCGGCACCGTACAGCGCGCCGATTTGGTGTCCGCAGCACGCGAAGCTGGCGACGCCGGTTTCGATGTCTTGATCGCGTGTGCCTTCAACTACGACGCGCACGCCACCGAATTCAGCAAACTCGGCCGCATCCCAATCTTAAAAGCGCGCATGAACGCAGATTTACACATGGCAGGCGAGCTAAAAACCACGAATAAGGCCAATCTCTTCGTGATTTTCGGCGAACCCGACATTGATTTATTGCCGCAAAGCGACGGCAAAATGCGCATCAAAGTCAACGGCGTCGACGTGTTCAAACCGCAAACTGGCGAGGTGGTTAGCCACGGCGTCGACGGCATTGCCTGCTGGTTTATCGATACCGATTACAACGAGGAAAGTTTTTTCGTGCGCCACGCCTATTTCCTAGGCGCAAACGACCCGTATGCCGCGCTCAAAACCACGCTCAAAGCCGAAATCAACGCCGAGGCCTGGGCTACGCTCAACAGCGCGGTCTCGCGCGCGTTTGAGAAGCCGAAGTCCGGGCGCATCGCGGTCAAAGTCATCAACCACTTGGGGGATGAGGTTATGAAGGTGTTTCGGGTGCTGGCGTGAATAACGATGTGACGCAGCAATTTCTAATCTATCAAAGCGAAGATGGCCGAACCCATATTCAAGTGGCGCTGGACGCAGAGACGCTGTGGCTGAGCCAAAAGCAGTTGACAGAACTATTTGGCAAGGCAAAAGGCACCATCAGCGAGCATATCAAGCACATATTTGAAGATGGCGAGCTTGAGGAGAATTCAGTTGTTCGGTATTTCCGAACAACTGGTTTGGATGCAAAAACCTACAACGTGGCGCACTACAGCCTGGACATGGTGTTGGCGCTAGGGTTTCGGGTACGTAGCAATGTAGCTGTGCGCTTTCGACAGTGGGCGAATGAGACGCTGAAGGAATACCTCGTCAAAGGTTTTGCCCTTGATGACAAACGCTTGAAGAATCCGGGCAAAGGCCGCGACTATTTCGACGAGCTAAGCCGACGTTTGCAGGATATTCGCACTAGCGAACGCCGCTTCTATCAGAAAATCACCGATATCTATGCCACCAGCGTGGATTACGACGCCAGTCATGCAATGACCCAAACCTTTTTTGCGACTGTGCAAAACAAGGTGCATTACGCGGTGCATGGTCAAACTGCGGCAGAATTGATCCTTAGCCGTGCCGATAGCAACCAACCCAATATGGGCTTGACTACGTGGGAAGGTGCGCATGTGCGCAAAGCTGATACCGCAATCGCAAAAAATTATTTGAACGATGCCGAGTTGCGCGCATTGAATAACTTGGCTGAGCAATATTTAATCTTTGCGGAAGCGCAAATGGAACGGCGCGTGGCGATGACGATGCAAGCGTGGGTCACAAAATTGGAGGGCTTTTTGACTCTGAATGACCGGGAAATTTTGCAAGGCGCAGGCAAAGTGTCGGCACAACTGGCGAAAAGTCACGCGAAGCTTGAGTTTGATAAGTTTCGCGTGCATCAAGCACAAAGTTTCGAGTCGGATTTTGACCGTATCGCACAGCGATTGCCGAAGCGGCGATTGCCAAAAAGTGAGTAGCGCAGCCATGAACTTCCGCATCGCCGACACCTTCACCGCCAGCCTCGCGCGCCTTACTGGCGAGGAGCAAAAGGCCAGCAAAACCACTGCTTTTGATTTGCAAATGCAGCCCACCGGTGGCGGCATGAGCTTTCACAAGCTGGATCGCGCGAAAGATAAGAATTTTTGGTCGGTGCGGGTCAGCAGTGATTTGCGCTTGATCGTGCATAAATCCGAGGGCAGTTTGCTGCTGTGCTATGTGGATCATCACGATGCCGCCTACGCCTGGGCCGAGCGGCGCAAGTTGGAAACGCATCCAAGCACGGGTGCTGCGCAATGGGTGCAGATTCGCGAGACGCTGCAGGAAGTGCTGATTCCGGTGTTTGTGCACGCCGAGCCGGTCGCAAAGTCGCCCCGCGTTGTGTCGCCAAAGCTTTTGTTTACTGGTCGAGCTGACGAAGAATTGCTGGGCTATGGTGTGCCGCGTGAGTGGTTAAACGATGTCAAACAGGCGACTGAAGACACGCTATTAACCTTGGCCGAGCATTTACCTGCGGAAGCCGCAGAAGCGCTGCTGGAATTGGCCACCGGCGGCAAACCGCGAGCGATCAAGTCGGTGTCGCTGTTAAGCCCATTCGACCACCCCGATGCACAGCGGCGCTTCCGCGTGATGAGCAATATCGAGGAATTGCAGGCGGCGCTGGAGTTTCCGTGGGAAAAGTGGACGGTTTTTCTGCATCCAGAACAGCGCCAGTGGGTGGAGCGCGATTACAACGGCCCGGCACGTGTTTCGGGCTCTGCCGGTACTGGTAAAACGATTGTCGCACTGCATCGCGCCGCTCATTTGGCACGAACGCACCCAGATGCGCGCGTATTACTGTGCACCTATTCCGAGACTTTGGCGCACGCGCTGCGCGCCAAACTGGGGCGCTTGCTCACGCGCGAGCCGCGTTTGGGCGAACGCATCGATGTGCATGCGCTAGAGTTCATCGGCACCCGGCTTTACAAAGCGAACTGCGGACCGGTCAATATTGCTAGCGTAGATACGATCCAAAAACTGATCGCAGATGCGTCAAAAGCAATAGCGGGGCATAAATTTAGCCTGCGGTTTTTACTCAGCGAATGGGAACAAATAGTCGACGCATGGCAGCTGAAAAGCTGGGAAGACTATCGAAACGTGCCCAGGCTGGGGCGTAAAACCCGCTTAGCCGAGCCGCAACGCGTGCGGCTGTGGTCGATATTTGAGCGTGTGATTCAAAATTTGGCCGCGAATAAACAGCTGACCTTTGCAGGCATGTTCACCGAATTGGCCGCAGCGTTGGCGCGCGGCGCAACAGCGCCCTTCGATTACGTCGTGGTGGATGAGGCGCAAGATCTCAGCATTGCACACCTGCGATTTTTGGCGGCGCTGATGGCCAAAGGCGACGGCAACGCGCTGTTTTTTGCCGGTGATTTGGCCCAACGCATCTTTCAAGCACCGTTTTCATGGAGGGCGCTAGGTGTTGATATTCGCGGGCGTTCACGGAATTTGCGCATTAATTACCGCACTTCACACCAAATTCGGATGCAGGCGGACCGCTTACTCGATGCCCAAGTCAGTGATGTCGACGGCAATAGCGAAATTCGCAATGACACCGTTTCCGTCTTTAATGGCCCAGCACCGCTAGTTCGATCATTTAAAACCGAAGCAGAGGAAATTCAGTTTGTGGCTGCGTGGCTGCGAGAACAAAGTGAAGCCGATGGTTTGCTGCAAGGTGTAGGCGTGTTTGTGCGCTCGGAGGCGCAATTGCCGCGCGCCCAGGCAGCGGTGCGGGCGTCGGGATTAGCTTCCCGGCTACTGGATCACTACGTTGAAACCATGGACGGCGCGGTTGCCATTGGCACAATGCCTCTAGCCAAAGGCCTAGAGTTTCGCGCAGTGGCGGTAATGGCCTGTGATGATGAGGTTATTCCCTCTCAAGAACGCGTTGAGGCAGTCGGTGATGAGGCAGACTTGCTGGAGGTTTACGACACTGAAAGGCATTTACTTTACGTCGCCTGCACCCGCGCACGCGATCATTTGTTGGTTACCAGCGCAGGCAGCTCTTCGGAGTTTTTGGATGATTTGATGGGGTGACACTCAGTGAATGCCGCGACCTGGAGTCATTCGTTGATGCAATCCGCCGATTTCACCCAAACGTGACTAATAGCATTCCCGTGACGATACGCACATGGCTGGAGCGCAGCACTCAGTTCTAATCGCGCTAATTCAGATTAGGAAATCGCCATGTCGCAACGCTCTATGTACTATTCCATCCGTGTGCTGTTCGCTTGCTCAATTTTGGCGCTGGCAGCCTGTAAACGCGATGGTGGCGATGAAAAAGCCAAAGGCGAGGGTGACAAACCTGCGGCTGAGGTCAAAATTCCGGTGGAAGTGGCGCTGGTCAATCGCGAATCGATTAGCTCGAACTTCCAGGGCACTGCAGCGCTGGAGGCCGAAGCGGTCGCGCAAGTGGTGGCGAAAACGAGCGGCGTGGTTTTGCGGATATTGGTTGAGGAAGGCGATCAGGTAACGCGTGGTGCGCTGCTGGCGCAGTTGGAAAATGACCGCCAACGGCTGAGCTTGGCACAAGCCAGCGCGAATTTGCGCAAGGTGCAAAATGATTTGAAGCGCCAAACCGAACTATTCAATCGCAAGCTGATTGGTTCTGGCGTGTTTGAGCAGATGAAGTTCGATTTGGAAACGCAGAAGGCCAGCTACGATATTGCGGTACTTGAGCTGTCCTACACCGAAATTCGTGCGCCGATTTCAGGCACGCTGAGCCAACGATTGGTCAAGTTGGGTAATCAAATCAATGTCGGGCAAACGCTGTTTCGTATTGACGACTTTGACCCCTTGGAAGCGCGCGTCGCGGTGCCTGAGCGCGATATGCAGGCGATCAAAGCTGGGCAGCCGGTGCAAATGTTGGTGGATGCCATGCCCGGCAAGGTGTTTATCGGTACCGTTGGGCGCGTTAGCCCGGTGGTGGATCCAAAAACCGGCACGTTCGATGTGATCGCGCAGTTTAACGATGCCTCGCAAACGCTGCGATCCGGCATGTTTGGCCGCGTCAATATCGTCACCGCAACGCACGACAACACTTTGGTGGTGCCGCGTGTGGCGCTACTGACCGAAGATGGCACGTCAGCGGTTTATGTCGTAGCCGGTGGCCGGGTGGCGCGAAAGTCGGTCAGTGTGGGGTTTACCGGCGATGGTCGCAGCGAGATTTTGACGGGTTTAACTGCCGGTGATCAGGTGATTACGCTGGGGCAAAACGCGGTGCGCGAGGGCAGTTTGGTGGAAGTGGTGAATGCCGCGAAAGCGGTTGAATTGGCTAAGCCTGCAGCGAAACCTGAAATTGCCGCTGCGCCAGCGGGCGAACCTGCGAAAGCGAAGTAGCCGCCATGAGCCTGATCAAATTTTCCACTGAACGGCGCGTTACCATTGCGATGGTGACGATTGCTTTAGTGCTGTTCGGCCTGATTGGCCTGAGCAAGCTCAAAGTCAATTTGTTACCTGATTTGAGCTACCCGACGCTGACGGTACGCACGGAATACACCGGCGCGGCACCGGCCGAAATCGAAACGCTGATTAGCAAGCCGATCGAAGAAGTGATTGGAACTGTGAAAAATGTCGCCCGCGTGCGCTCGATTTCACGCACCGGGCAGTCGGATGTGGTGTTGGAGTTTGCCTGGGGTGCGGATATGGACGCCGCCGGTTTAGACGTGCGCGAAAAGCTGGAATTGCTGCAGCTGCCGTTGCAGGCGAAAAAGCCGTTGCTGTTGCGCTTCAATCCCTCGACCGAGCCAGTGTTGCGCTTGGGCTTGACCAGTACCAGCGACGATCCGATTGTGCTGCAGGGTTTGCGCACCTACGCCGAGGACGAGCTGAAAAAGCGTTTGGAGCCAATTAACGGCGTTGCTACCGCCAAAATTGCGGGCGGCTTGGAGGAACAAATTGAAGTGGCGCTGGATGCGAAAAAACTCAGCGTGTTGGCCATCGACGCCAGTGTGGTGATTAGCAAGCTGGGTGCGGAAAACGTCAATTTG
>JANNYA010000058.1:0-6410 GCA_031409855.1 Rhodanobacteraceae bacterium
TTGAACTAAAGGGCGAATCCATGCGCAAAACAAGCAGCAAAACCGAATAGAATCGAAAACCACTTCAGCAAGTCTGTTCAGCTAACTTTTGCTGGCTTCTCATGCTTCGGAATGGTGGCTTCTCATGGCCGGAATATGCAATCGCTGGCGGCTAATTTTCGGCAGCGGCGCGACCGCGATTTTGCTCGGATTGCCGCATGCTTTAGCGCTTGCGAATGCAGCGCCCATCGCCTTGTTTTGGCGCGTGCTGATGTTTCAGTTGGCTGTTCGTACCACATCGATATTTGCAATCCTGATCGTTTGCAGCGCGTCACTGATTTACTGGCGGATTGGCACCCTCAAATTTGCGCCAGCAAAAAACTAACTTGACATTCGGCAACTCTAGAAACTGATTGATTTGCAAAGGCGCTGCAGGTGATCTAGCGACTAATATTTTCGCCGCCGGCCCTAAGTGCGAACGAAATACACGCGCAAGACTTGCGAAGCGTTCACAATGGCGCATACCATCAGCCTACTTTCCGGTCGGTGCTTTCCCCGCTTATGCAGATTGAAGTTGGACAAGGCACGCACACGGGCCTTAGACGCAACCACAACGAAGACACTTTTTACGCGTCGGCGGAAAATACGCTTTGGATCGTCGCCGATGGCATGGGCGGCTTAGAGTCGGGCGAAATCGCCTCGACGATGGCGCGTGATCGGGTGGTCAAAGAAATCGCGAATGGCACACCGTTAGTGGACGCAGTGGTGTTAGCGCACCGGCAAATTCTGGATCACATTGAAGCGACGGATCCACTCAAGCGCATGGGCACGACGTTCGTGGCGATTAAGCTTGGATCCGAAAATAATTTCGAGATCGCCTGGGTGGGCGATAGTCGAATTTACCGTGTTGATGAATCTGTACTCAAACAAATCAGCCGGGATCATTCCTATGTGCAAGAGTTGGTCGAGCGCAATCTGATCACACCAGAAGAAGCGCGCGTCAGCCCGCACAAAAATCTAGTGACGCAAGCCCTGGGTGCGGTCAGCGCTGAGGAATTAAAAGTCGAATTCGCCACCGGCCAGCTTTTGCCCGGCACACAGATTCTGCTTTGCACCGATGGCCTAACCGGTGAAGTTGAAGACAGCGCGATTTGCGACATCTTGAACGACGAGCCACGCGCCCAGGATGCGGTTGATGCCTTGATCCAGGCGGCGCTGAATGGTGGCGGCAATGACAACATCACCGTCGTCTTACTGCGCGCCACAGCAAACCCCGCCTAAACCGCGCATTCACATTTTTGCCAGCAAGTGCGATAACTCGACTTGGCGCAGATAGACTCTGGCTACGTCCTAGTGTAAAGCTAACCTGTGCTGCAACCTTTTTCCCAGAGTGAACGCATCGAGAAGGTGCGCTACGATATTCGCGGCCCGCTAAATGCGCGCGCGCTTGAGCTTGAGGCCCACGGCCATAAAATAATCAAGCTCAATATTGGCAACCCGGCTTTATTCGGCTTCACCACGCCCGAGCACATGCGCGAAGCGGTGGCGAAAAACCTATGCAATTCAGAAGCCTACGTGCATCAGCAGGGCATTTTGCCAGCGCGCGAAGCAGTCGCACGCAGCCTAGAAGCACGCGGCATGCGGGTCAGCCCGAATCAGGTTTACATCGGCAATGGCGTCAGTGAATTGATCGATTTGACCCTGCGCGCGCTTTTAAACCGTGGCGATGAAGTGCTGCTGCCCGCACCGGACTATCCGCTATGGAGCGCTGCGGTGCATTTGAACTCCGGCGTGCCGCGCTATTACGACTGTTTACCAGAAAACAACGGCTTGCCGGATCCAGCGCAGGTGGAAGCGTTAATCACCAAGCGCACCCGCGCGCTGGTAATTATCAACCCGAATAACCCCAATGGCGCGGTGTATCCGAAAGCGCTGGTCGAGCAATTGGCGCAAATTGCCGAGCGTCATGGCTTGATTTTGATGAGCGATGAAATTTACGAAAACCTGCTCTTTGATGACGCCAAATTTCACTCCGCTGCACCAATGGTGCGCGACACGCTGGCAATTACCTTTTCCGGCCTTTCCAAAGTGCATCGTGCTTGCGGTTACCGCGTCGGCTGGTTCACGCTTTCCGGCGCACTCAAACCGGCGCGGGACTACATTAAAGCCCTGGACGTGCTGGCCGCGCTGCGCCTGTGCAGCAACGTGGCCGGGCAATGGGCCGTGCCTGCGGCCTTGGACGGCATGGACACCTGCACGCCGCTTTGCAAACCCGGCGGCCGACTTTTTGAAAGCCGCCGAGCCCTGCTGGAGGGTATCGCGCACAGCCGTTATTTGAACACTGCGACACCGATGGGCGCGATGTATGCCTTTCCCGGTGTTGACACCACGCTGTTTAGCGATTTTGACGATCAGCAGTTTGCGATGACCATGCTTGAGCGCGAACATATCCTGATCGTGCCGGGTTCGAGCTTCAATGTGCCCTATCGCAACCACTTCCGCATGACCTTGCTGCCCGAAGCGCCAGTGATTCGAAAGGTATTGACGGCGATGGAATCGGTGCTGGCAGACCAGGCCGGGGATTTGCGCAGCAACAAGAACGTCGCTTTGGCGTAAATACCGCACCGTGCGCATACTCTGCCTAGGGGATTCTTACACTATCGGCGAGGCTGTCGCTGCGGATGAAACTTGGCCGATGCAGCTTGCCAAGAGCTTAGAACAAGCGCTTGTGCGCCAAGTTGAAGTACAAATCATCGCAAAGACCGGTTGGAGCACGGATGAGCTGAGTGCCGCGATTGACCACGCCGAAGCCGCGCATGAAATTCACCCGCCCTACGAATTAGTCAGCTTGGCGATTGGCGTCAACAATCAATATCGTGATCGCAGCGTCGAAAACTATGCTGTTGAATTTACCGCATTGCTGCAGCGTGCCATCGGTTATACCGCTGAGACACAAGCGTCGCGTGTGCTGGTGCTGAGCATTCCCGACTGGGGCCAGACGCCGTTTGCAGCTAGTGATGCACGCGGACCGGAAAAAATTGCGGCGCAGATCGATTTGTTCAATGCCGAAAGCGCGCGACTAGCGGCGGCGGTAGGTGCGCAATTTATCGACGTCACGCGATTGAGCCGCTGCGGCGATCCAGAATTGGTTACGCATGATGGCCTGCATCCGTCGGCAAAGGCTTATGCGCAGTGGGCGCAAACGGTCTTCACTCTCGCCAAGAATGCACTGCTGTAAGTCCTGCGGTACAAAATATGCGGTGCCACATTCGTTGACATTTTCTGCACATTGCAACAGGCTCTAACGCGTCGACCCAAGCGGCGTGACTTGGGTCAGCGTAGCCATGTCGCGTCGAATTAGGCCCATCGGCACCGCAATCTTGATTAGCTCTTGATCTATTAAAAACCCGGAGAGTTAAGGGATTCGCCGGGTTTTTTTATTGGCTAGCCCGCAAACGCTTCTAATTTTTTACGCACTAGTTTGTTTTTCAGCTTCACATAAACCGGCAAGCCATTTTCATACGGCGGATAGGCCTCACCGGCAATCAGCGGCTCCAAATAGCGGCGCGCGGCAGCGGTAATGCCAAAGCCGTCTTCGGTGATGAAATCGCGCGGCATCACGCGCTCGTGGTTAGCGACATCGGACAATAATGCGGGCTTAATTTCATAGCGATACGGCTTATTGCTCAGGCGCTTGATCACCGGCATCACGGCATTTTGTTTCGCAACCGCATAGCGCACCGCCGCTTCGCCGACTTTGTAGGCGATTTCAACATCGACCGCACTGGCCAAATGCCGTGCCGAGCGCTGTAAATAATCTGGCAGCGCGTAGTGAAACTTCACCCCAAGTTTTGCCTGTACCAACGATGCGATTTGCTGCGCTGCGCCGCCGAGTTGGCTGTGGCCG
The DNA here is from genome assembly GCA_031409855.1 of Rhodanobacteraceae bacterium. Lineage (GTDB taxonomy): Bacteria > Pseudomonadota > Gammaproteobacteria > Xanthomonadales > SZUA-5 > JANNYA01. Next base: position 3,887 of record JANNYA010000058.1, read on the forward strand.
AAAGCGTCTTTGATGCCGGTTTCCGCCAAGAACTTGCCCGCCGCGTCTTTCACGCCTTCGCTGACGACGACGACACAATAGCCGACGCTGGCAATCGTCGCTTTCACCGCATCCAAGAATTTTGCTTCATCGAAGGCAATTTCCGGGAATAATATCAAATGCGGTGCGCTGCCTTTGCCTTTACCCGCTAAACCCGCCGCCGCCGCCAACCAGCCGGCGTGGCGCCCCATCACTTCATAGACGAACACCTTGGTCGATGTTTCTGCCATCGCGGCGACATCGAGTGATGCTTCCAGCACACTGACAGCCGTGTATTTTGCCGCCGAAGCAAAGCCCGGGCAGACGTCAGTCACGGCCAAATCATTGTCGATGGTTTTCGGCACGCCGACGCAAATTAAATCCAGCCCGCGTTCGGCGGCCAGGGCGGCGATTTTATTGGAGGTATCGGCACTGTCATTACCGCCGTTGTAGAGAAAATAGCCGATATCGTGTGCGGCGCAGACATCTAAAAACCGCTGATATTTCACCGCATCGGTCACGGCGTCTTTCAATTTATAGCGGCATGAACCAAAAGCGCCGCCGGGCGTATGCGCCAGCGCCTTGATTGCGGCATCGGTTTCATCGGTGGTATCGAACAGCTCTTCGCGCAGCACGCCCAAAATACCGTTTTTAGCGGCATAAACCCGGCCAATTTTGGCTTTGTTGCGCCGAGCGGTGGCGATCACACCGGCGGCGGAGGTGTTAATCACAGCGGTAACCCCACCCGATTGGGCGTAGAGAAGGTTTTTAGCAGGCGATGCCATAAGTTTTAGTGCCTCTAGTTAAGAATGAGTTTGACGAATTATGCGTGTAACGTTAGCGTATCGGGTTTGGCGGCCTGTAGTTTCGATTACGATCATTGCAACATCGTTTAATCGGCTGGGTTGTCAGCCTCAATGTGTTTTGCTTTGGCGAAACATTCAACCAAAATGTGTTTTGCCTTGCCTTGGCATTACTTTCAACCCACTTTTGAATTGCGCGGAACTTAAGCGCACACAGGATCAACACACGCATGCGCATTATTCTGTTGGGGGCCCCCGGGTCTGGCAAAGGCACTCAAGCGACGTTGCTGCGGGATCGCCTAAACTTGGTGCATATTTCCACCGGCGATCTATTGCGCGCCGCGCGTGATGCTGGCACCGCGTTGGGTTTGAAAGCCAAAGAAGTCATGGATCGCGGTGAATTGGTCAGTGACGACATTGTGCTGGGCATGCTGGAGGAGCGCTTAGCCCAGCCTGATACCCAAGCGGGTGTGATTTTTGACGGCTATCCGCGCAACGTTGCGCAAGCGGATGCGCTGACTAGCCTGTTGGCAAAAATGGCGATGCCGCTGAAAACAGCTATTTTGCTCGACGTTTCGCACGCGGTGCTGCTGAATCGCTTAGCCGAACGCGCCAAGAAAGAGGGCCGCGACGATGACACGCCCGAAGTGATCGCAAATCGGCTAAAAATCTACCACAACCAAACCGAGCCCGTGGTTGGCTATTACCAGCAGCGTGGCTTGCTCAGCAAAATTGCCGGTGAAGGCTCGATGGAAGATATTTACGCAAAAATTGCGGCGGTGCTGAAAGCGTAGTTCGTTTAGACGCTTTGAGCCGCGCGCGCAAAGTTCAGGCCTTTTTGCGAATGCGGATAGCAAAACCGCCTTCGGACCTGGCTTCCAATGCTAAAAATTCGTGCCCATCGCGCTCGCAAAGTGCTTGGATATCCAGCTCTGCGAGCGGATCGTCGCTCAATACGCAGAGTTCGTCGCCACTTAAAACGACTTTGAGCGCTTGTTTGGTCAGCACCAGCGGCCACGGGCAAAGCTGGCCGAGCGCGTCGAGTGTGGTTACGTTTGTAGCAATCGCCATCGGTTTAAGCCCTAAATTCGTTATTGGCCACTCGGAAAAATCTGCATGATCCAGCTGCTATTTTATTTTTTCGAGCTGCTGAGCTTCAAGGGTAGTCCATCGGATGCACCGTATTCGCCTCGTTTGCTGGCGGCGCTCATCGTAGTTGATATCAGCTTGGAAGCGATTGGTAACTATGGTTTCGGCAGTGCCAACGCGGTGGTGGGCGCGTTGATCAGCCCGGCTCTGCTTACTGCGGGTGTGGCCGGCATCCTAGCGTTACGCAATACCTCAGCACGTTTACTGCAAACTTTGACCGCGTATTTTGGTGCCGTGGTGCCGTTGAATTTACTTAGTCTTGGCTTAGCCCTGGCCTATCAAACGTTTAATGCCCCCAAAACCGGCACCGTGGCGGCTTTTTTTGGCTTAGCTCTAGTGTGTATGCTGCTTTGGCATACGGCACTGTTGGTGCATATTTTACGCGCCAGCGCGAATTGGTTAGCCGTTCAAGCGCTGCCCGCAGCGATTGCACTGACGATTTTTGTGACTGTGGGCGTGCAGATGCTAATGCCGACGGGCTAGTTTACCCTGCAAAGCACAAGAGCCGTTCGCCCTGAGTTATCTGTTTTGTTACAAAACGGATAACTCAGGGC
>JANNYA010000059.1:0-8993 GCA_031409855.1 Rhodanobacteraceae bacterium
TGTCCACTTTTCCACAGTCGACGCAGTCGCCGACGACGGGCTATTCGATCTAGCCCTAGGAGGAGGGAAGCTGTGGGAAAGTGGTCAGGTTAGCAATGCAAAATAAGCAGAAAATGCGACAAGTAGGTTGACAGATACCGAAACACTATCAACCGCTCAGGCGCAATGGCGATTGGATCAGAACGAAGCTCCAACCCAAGCTGGTCACGAGCCAGCACCTCCGCTAGGCGATCAAATTTTGGCCCAAACGTGAGTGTTTGGTGAGCAGCATCAAACGGCTTAGGCGGTGGTGGAGCTATCGGCTTTCCGCGCGGTCTTTCTTGTACTTTGCTGAATTCCAACCGCAGTAGCGGTCTGTTTGGATCGATTGCCATCCGTTGCCCCTGGTTTTACGCGCGAACGCCACAACTCAAGTTCCGAGTCGAGTGCAGCATTAATATCTGTTGCACCCAGACTAAGAATTTGACGACGACGCACGTTCTGGCAAAAGTCGCGAGTTTCTGCGTAAGACGTTTCGCCAAGCGCTTTCGCCAACTTATCCATCGCAAGCGTTGGTTGGTTAGGCCAAGCCAATATTACTTTTTCGAGGTACGCGCGAATTTCGGAATTGTTTGGCGCAGGAAACTCTAGTCTTATTTGAAAACGACGCCACACTGCTCGATCCAATAGTTCCGCATGATTAGTCGCTGCAATGGTCAAAACATAGCTAGGAAGTTGATCAATTTGCATAAGCAGAAACGAGACGACTCGCTTTATTTCACCGGTTTCATGGGTATCACCGCGCTCTTTGCCAATCGAGTCAAATTCATCGAAAAAAAGCACGCATGCACGTGTACGAACAAAATCAAATAGTGATCTAAGGCGGGTATTTGTTTCACCTAAAAAGCTACCGATAAGCGCGTCGTAGCGAACCACAAAAAAAGGGAGGCCTAATGCCTCAGCGATGGCCTCTGCGAACGACGTTTTGCCGTTGCCGGGTGGGCCAGAGAGCAATACTTTATGGCGAGGCTCATAGCCATGCGCACGTAACAGATCAGCACGCACATGTTCTTCCACTAACTGCTTCGCTTCGCGCGAAGCTGGAAGGGTTAGAATTAAGTCTTCTAGACGAACTCGCGGCGTCTGTTCCAAAATGCTATCGCGCCCACCCTGTTGAGTAGGCTGGATCATCGTGACAGAGGAGGACGTAACTGAAACTGCTTGCAACGCACGTTCAAGGCGATCCGCAAGTACGTGATGACTTTTCGCGCGCTCATCTGCCATTAGCGCCTCAACGGTTGAGCGCAGCATGGTCTTATCACCATTGGCTCCCGCTCGAACGAGGGAGAGCAGTAAGTCGCTTCTAGCCATAATTAACTCAGCTTCTGCCGGTCTTGCATACTTCAGGGTTCTAGTTTTGCATTTTTGCCAATTGATTAACAGTACAGAATGACGCATACGCAACTGCCGCGAAACTCAAAGCTACGCTGTTCTTCCTGGTCCTAAAATCCACCGCGCCGCAGGCTTACTAATCCAGCGCTCACACGCTTTTCCAAGCCACACACAGGCCAACACGGTCGGTGGGTACACAGCGAACGCCCAAAATAGCTTGCCGTCAAAAAAATCTAAAAATAGTACTGTCACCGGCAAGACAATAAACATGTGGCTCAGATAAATCTCGTAACTCAAGCGCCCCATGCTGGCCAGCCAGCGCAAACCACGCACGGGTGAAAAATTAAGCGCGTCGCAGGCGTACACGCATTGGGCGGCAGAAATACATAGCACGAGCATGCAGCCATTGCCAATGGTCGCCCAGAGTTCACGGACAAAGAAGAAAACGCCAACCAAGCCGACAATGCCTAAGCCCAACAGACTCATCGCAAAAGCCCGGCTGGGTTTTGTTTGGGCACTTAGCATCGCGGTGAGCACGCCAAATGCGATCGCTGACATACCGGGTAGATAGGCTTTTTCTTGCCAAATTTCATTGCCATCCAGCGCCGCGCGGGTGCTGGGTAGTGACAGTGCCAGCATGGCTAAAACCAGTACCAATAGGGGGCGCGGCAGCGTTAAGCACAGCAGCGGAAAAGCCAAATAAAACACTTCTTCAATCGATAACGACCACAACACATCCCAAGACGCTGGCAGCCAGCCGGTTTGGCCTTCATACCAATTCAGGTGCAAAGTTAGCGCTGAAAACAGCGTCCGCCCCAAGGTTTGCCCATTTTCGTGCACGACAAATCCGGGCACAGCTAACACATGCAGAAAGCAGAGCGTCGCTAGCAGACACAGCAATAGCGGCACGATGCGGCTAGCGCGCTGACGGTAAAATACCCGCCATTGAATCTTCTCAAGCGCGCCAAATTGCTGGGTTGCCCGGCGCGTAATCAAAAACCCGGATAGCACGAAAAATACGAATACCGCCTCATAGCCGTTGAAACTTAAGCCGTTGGTGATACGCCGGCTCAATACCTCGCCTAGCCCACTCGGTGCCAAGGGCAGCCGAAACGGCAGCGCTAAATGATGAATCACCACCAGCAAAATGGCGATGCCACGCATGATGTCAACACCGAAATTGCGCGATACCGCAATATTTTGACCCCCACGAGTTCGCATCAAAATTCGCGCACCCGAAAGCTTGGGCGGTCATTCGTGTCGATCAGTTGATAATGCTGCAGCCATTCGCGTTCGCTCTGCGCGTCCTGGCTAAACCACTGTGCCGCCGTGCCTAAGCGAAAACTATAGCCCCAGGCGTCCATATCTTTTAAGCCACGGGCGCGACCAAAGCCAGGGATGTGATCGCTGAGCAAAATTTGCAAATAGCACGTGGCATTTTCTTCCTCTTGGGTATCGGCAGCATCGGTGTGCAGTGCCGCGCGCCGCTGCGGCGTGCAGCTGATCCAATGACAGGCTTCATGCAAAATCGAGTGCAGCGGTGTATCCGCACGCGCAAAGAGTTCGTGTCCGATCAGGCCGGCTTCGTCGTCGCCCCAAAAACTTCCTGGAATCGCCTCTGCCATTGGCACAGGCGTAAAGACTAAGCCAAACCGCAGAAGCAGCACGGCAACGATGTTCGCATCGACATCACGCAGCCGAAGCACATCTGGATCGTTGGCTAAGGCATTAACTTCCAGCATAAGCAGGCACACGGGCAAAAACGTCGGTTAGTATGATCCAGATTGGGATGTTTGCAGCCCTTAAACTCGCGGGTTTTGGTAAATTAGATGCAAACATCCCGCCACTCGATTAGCGATATTCCTCAGTGAATGGTTCGTCATCCCCGCGAACGCGGGGATCCAGGGGCGGTGACGAAAGAAATTGTTTAGTAAGAAGTTTACGGAAACTGGAATCCGGGCTTTTCAAACTTTGCTGCAACCAAGCGCATTCGCATTCTCCCTGGATTCCCGCGTTCGCGGGAATGACGATTTGGTGTTACTGGGATTGACACTAATCAGGAGCCGCCAAGCGTTGCAACTAAAGCTCAAACCGATACGACCACTTAAGCAAAAATTGGTCGTCGTCGCGCAAATTGAAGGTCGAGCCCAGTGCGTCAAAGACATCGCCATCCTGGGCATCGCTAGTGGCACCGCCGCGACTGTAGACAGCAAACACATCGCTTAGGTTGCCGAGTTTGTAGCGATAGCGTATTTGGAAACCCAAATTGCGGACGCGAAAATTCTCGAACACAGCGCTCGATGCTTCTAGGCCACCGTCCGCGCCAATTCGTAAGGCGCGGCTGGGCTCGGCGTCAATGGCAATCGCCTGCAATTTGACGCGCAGTTCTTGGCGATCACTAATAAACCAGTTTAAGTTAGAAATCAGGTCCAAGCGATTTGCTTTGAAACTGCCCAGGTCTTGCCCACCTTGCCAAAGCAGCCAGTCGCTCCAACGTTGTGCGTTGACGCCTATGCTCCAATCGAGTTGATCACTAATGAAAAAACGCGGCTCGAAACCCAAGATATAATTGTGCACCGCCTGCGAACGGCCGGGAAAGGCGTTGGCAGACCAAGTCCAGCTCAAATTCCCGCCCTCTTTACGCGCGCGTTGACCTTCTACATAGGCTTGAAAGCCACCTCGAATTTTGGCGATGCCATTGCCACGCGAAATACGCTCATCGAACCCGGGCAACAATCGGCGCACTGAAAAAAACAGATTGCCGCCATCACGAAATTCGGAATAGCGCTGCAGCGTTAGGCTGCGCCTTAAGTCAAAGCCATCCAGGCTGGCCTGGTGCAGAAGTTCTGCTTCCCAGGAGTGGCTGGCGAAAATAGATGCCGTGGGCAAAACGTCCTGGGCATAGCCAGTTTCCCACTCAAAGTAGCGAAAGTTAGTGCGGTCTTGAAAACCTAAGTCATTTAAGTCCTGATTGCGCCCGACTTGGGTGAAAAAATACTGCTGGCGCAGCGGCCCAGGCATATCCCAATCGGCGATGATGCCGCCACCAGAGCCTGTGGTCTGTTGCCCGGCTTGCTCAACACGGCTTTGGTGAATCGCGGTGTTAAAACTCCATTCTGCATTCGGGCGGAACACGCCATGCAGCGCTGACACATCCGCATGCCGCGCTAAAAATGGCCGTTCCACCGCGATTTGGGTAAAATCTACGGAGTGTTTTTCGCTGCGATGCGCGCCGCGTAGAAACAGAAAGTCACGCCCAACCTCGCCATCTTCAGAAGCACCAAAAACGGCATAGCCAAAGTCGCCTAAATTGCCGTTCGCTTTTACGGCCGCATTGATATCGGAAGCGCCCGAGCCATCGTCTGCGCCGCCACCGATACGTCGCGTGTAGAGCAAATTGCCGCCCGGCATGCCGGATTCAAAGGCGGCTTGGTTGTCGGTGAAAAACGGCCGCTTATCGGTGAAAAACGTTTCCACATTATCAAAATTAACGACCAGCTCGTCACTTTCGACTTGACCAAAATCCGGGTTAATCGTGAGTGCAAATTGATGGTTGTTATTCGGCTTCCAGAACACATCAAGGCCGGTTTTGAAAGCCTGATCGCGTTTTTTAAGATCAGCTTGTGCGGTCGCATATGGTGTAACGGCGAGCAAGGATTGCTCATAAGCCGCCAGTTCAATGCGGCTAAAATCCGAGACAAATCGCGGCCGACTAAACGACGCTGCGGGTGTGCCAAAGCGTTGCCCAGTATCGGCGACAACCCGATCAAAATACACCGCGACCGTGCGTTTGCCATTTTCGCTGGGCTTCATTGACGCGATCGACCAGGGAATCAACATCTCGTACCTATAGCCCTGATCGCTCGCCGTCACTGCGTGCTGCCAGTCGGCATCCCAGTCCTTATTAAACTGAATTTCGCCGGTGATGACTTCATCAGAAATATCGTTGCTGGCTGCGACTGTAAAGTCATAGGCGGCGCGCCCGTCGGCATCAAAATCAATCATAAAATTGATGCGATCGACTTGATCACTAAAGTCACGCTGGACACGGGAATTCACGCGCGGCACGCTGACATCTTGATTCGCAATAATGGCAATCGCTAAGCCTTCCGGCGTCGAAAGTAGTTTAGCTTCGGTGTGAAACTTTGCAGGCACCGGACTCATGGTGAGCGGCACGACTTCGACAAATTGATCGAATTTAACCGCAGCGGCCCATTCGTCCTCGTCAATTAAACCATCGATTTGCACCGCCGCGTGAGCGTTAAAACTGGCGAACAATAGCGCTATTAAAATCTTGCTCCGCAAACTCATGGTGTTTGCCCCTGTAGCGCGGCATCAATGGCTTCCAGCGCGGCGTCGCCGCCCATTTTGCTCAAGGTTGAGAAAACTTCGCGCTTTTCGGCGGCAGTTTTGCTATTGCGATACAGCGTCAACACACTTTTTTGATCATTGGCGATCAACATGCCTTCAAGCGCCGCAGATTTTTCCAGCGCCGTTTTGGCGTTTTGATACCGCTCAAGCATGGCCGCTTTTGCCGCCGGCGTACCAATGATACCCAAGCCACGGATCGCCTTAGCGCGTAGGCCACTGTCCGCGTGGGTACGCGCGATGTTCAATAAGCCAGCCAGATCGCCCGCAACAGCAAAGGCGTGTACCAATTTGTCGCCACCGATGCCGCGCGCACCGAGCTGGCGTAACTCTTCCACTGCCCCCATGGCTGCCAAGGTGTTCAACACTGGTTCTAGCTGTTTTGGGTTTTTTGCGGTCAGGGCCAACTGCATCACCATTGGCTTACTGTCGGCGATCAACAGCGCTTCCAACACCGCACCTTGCACGGCAGGACTGCCGTTGGCGTAAATTGCAGGGAGGGCGGCAATCGAGCCGGAATCGCCACCAATACCGATGCTGCGTATGGCTTCCAATTGCAAACGGCCGCTCAATTCCTGCGCGCTTTTTAGCAACAGCATACGCGCGGCCTGGGAATTAATTTGTCCCAGCACAAACAGCGCGCGTGCTTTCACCAGATCACTTTTTTGTAATCGCAACGTTCGTTCGATTAGCGGCACTGCACGCTCTGGTGGCGCGCTCATTAACGCCCGCAATGCCGCAATCGCTAAGGCTTCGTCGTCCGATGGCATCCGCCTGCGGTCGCGCTGCTGGGCGGCATCCTGTTCGGCTTGCTGCACCGCCACCGGAGTGGCGCTAGCCTGTGCGTGGGCGACACCGGTGAGCGAGCTGGCGGCAAAAAATGCCACAGCTAGCGGGGTGCGACGAGAATTGGTTAGCAACATTTCGAATTCCTAGATTGTTTTTGGTGCTTGTTTGGACGCACGCGCTTGCAATTTGGTTTGCAAAGAATTGGCCTCGAATTCAAACTGCTCGATTAGCGCGGCACGTGCACTGGGCTCGTTGATGTTTTCCACCTCGACTAAAACTGGCTCCAGGGCGCGCAAGACGCGCGCCAAATCGGCACGCCCTAGCTGTTGCGCACGGGCCGCGTAATTTTGATTCTGCGCAATAATTTCGCCGAGCAAAGCCCGCTCTTGCGAACTAGTTGGGTCGAACGTTTCAAGCAGCGTTTGGGTTTGCAGCAGGTGCGCGCGCAGCGCGGGCAGGCTCATCGTTTGCGCTTGTGCGGATGTAGCTGTGGCGGGCGCTAATGCCAACGGTTGAGTGTTTGGCATCGCGCCCTGGTGAGTGTATAGCCACATGACCAGTGCGCCCGCGCTAGCGGCAAATGCGGGCAACAGCCATGCCGATTGCGTGCGCGGCAGGTGCCAAAATGGCGCACGCGCTGGTGCCATCGATGCACTTTGCAATTGCCGCAATTTTAGCTGCAGCCGCTGCTGTACGGGCTCCGGTAGCGCTACGTCAGCTTTTGCATTCAACGTGGTTAGATCCGCTTGCAAATGCGCCAAGCGTTTTCGTAAATCGGCGTCGCTCGCCAGCGCCGTTTGAATTTGTGCCACACGTTCGGCGGACAAACCATCGGAAAGATGAAACAGCAACAGCTCATCGTCAGTCATTCGGTATTCCTTGCCAATGGGGAAGCGCCGCGCGCAGCTTGCGAACGGCGCGAAACAACGCTTGTTTGGTTGCATTAAGTGATAGTTCCAGCGCGAGCGAAATCTCAATCAAACTCCATTCCTCCCGGTGTTTCAGCTCGAAACAAACGCGTTCTTGGACAGTAAGCCGCGTCATTGCGCGCGCTAGCTGCTGATCTAATTGCTGCAAATGCAGTTCTTGATGCGGCGAATTTTCCTGCAGGTCGGACATGGGTTCGTCAACACTCTCTACGCCCAGCAGCTTGCGCGCACGCAGTTGATCCAGTGCGCAGCGCACGGCGATGGTGTGCACCCAAGTGTCTAGTGCTGCGCGGCCCGCAAATTGTGTGCGTGCACCCCAAGCCTTGATCAATGCCTCTTGCAACGCGTCCTCAGCCAAGCTCGGGCTTTTGGTAATCCGCAGGCATGCGCTGTACCAACGCCCGGCGCGCTCGGCGAGTAGTGCTTCAAAGTCGGCTACACCCACAGATGCGGGCGCGCGGCGTTTAAAAAAATGGAACATGCTGCTTGGACGGTGTGGCGGCAAAAAAAGTTAGCAGAATGTGCTCAAATTTTTATGGCGCAAACTTCGTCTATAAAAACGGCACGTCTTTTTCCAACCACTCGCTCATGAAATCTAAATCGAGCGTCAAACCCACCAGCGCGGCGATGGCGATCACACCCTCAGCACGGACAATATCCGGCGCTGCAAAAACGGCACCCGCCTGCCGATAAATCGTCAGCACGCCACCCGCGATATCCACAAGCCAAAATTCGCGCACCCCAGCAAGCTCATACGCTTTGCGCTTTTCGATTTGATCAAAGCGCGCCGTGCTGGGCGAAAGCACTTCAATAATGAAATCCGGCGCACCGCGAATGCCGCTTTTATCCATCTTGCTGGGGTCACAGACCACCACGACATCGGGTTCAAAGACTGTGCGGATAAATTCGTCGGCTTCGTTGGCCTTAGGCAAGCGGACACCAATCGGTGCAACGAAAGCCTTACAGGGCTTGCCACGCAGTTGCAGCCGCAATTGCGCACCTAACTCGGAGACGACATCCTGATGCGGTAACGACGGTGGTGCCATCGCGTACGCAAAGCCGTTCAATAGCTGCCAACGCTCACCGTCGGGCCAACGCATGTAGTCGCTGTAGGTAAATTCGCCAAACTGTGGTTTTTCTAGCGCCATGACAGGTTCTCGGTTTCGCATGCGTTTAAGTTTCTGCGCAAACAGCTAAAGCTTCAAGCAGCTAAATTTCGTGGTGACTGCAATGCCGTTCAGCAAACTTGCTTGCTGGGTTTGCCGGAAAAGACTAGTCTCCGCGTCCTTGCGATGTAGCCACGGCTTACTTTAAGCCTTAGCTCGCCTGCAGGACCTCGCTTCACCCGACATGACGAATCTTTAAGTCAATCATGGGGAAGCTTATCAAGCCGAGAGGACACATGCGTCACTATGAAATTGTGTTTTTGGTCCACCCTGACCAGAGCGAACAAGTGCCCAATATGATTGAGCGCTATAAAAGTATTATCGAAACCGACGGTGGCGTTTTGCACCGTTTAGAAGATTGGGGCCGTCG
>JANNYA010000060.1:0-23294 GCA_031409855.1 Rhodanobacteraceae bacterium
GCGAACGAGCAAGTCAGCCCAGACGGCCGCGGCTGGCGTTCGGGTGCGCTGGTTGAGAAAAAAGAAATCCCGCAGTGGTTTTTCAAGATTACCGCCTATGCGCAAGAGTTACTTGACGAATTGGACAATCTGAAAGACTGGCCCGACTCGGTCAAAACCATGCAGCGCCATTGGATTGGGCGCTCTGAAGGTTTGGAAATTGACTTTGCCTTAGTTTATTCGACGGTTGCAGAAAAGCTGACTGTCTACACCACCCGCCCCGATACGCTCTGCGGCGTCACATTTATCTCGGTGGCCGCCGAACACCCGCTGGCAAAAGCCGCCGCCGAAAGCAATCCAAGTTTGGCGGTGGCACTGAGCGATTTGACTAAAGGCGGCACCGCCGAAGCCGAGATCGAAAAGGCGGAAAAGCGCGGCGTGGCGCTGGGCATTTCGGCTATTCACCCGATTACCGGGGCGCAGGTGCCAATTTGGGCGGCGAATTTTGTCCTGATGGGCTATGGCACCGGTGCGGTGATGGCGGTTCCCGGCCACGATCAGCGCGATTGGGAAATGGCGAGCAAGTACGGCCTGCCGATTACCCAAGTGATTGCACCCGCAGATAGCGCAGCCGCTGATATTTCCGCAGGCGCATTTACCGATTACGGTGTGTGTATCAATTCGGGAAAATACGATGGCTTGGCATTCCAAGCAGCTTTCGATGCGATGGCCGGCGATTTGGCGGCGGTTGGCAAAGCCACGCGCAAGGTCAACTTTAGGCTGCGCGATTGGGGCGTTAGCCGCCAGCGTTACTGGGGCTGCCCGATCCCGATGTTGTATCGCGCCGATGGCAGTTCGGTGCCGGTGCCGCTGGAGCAGCTGCCGGTGGTGCTGCCGGAAAACGTCGCGTTTAGTGGCGTCACGAGCCCGATTAAAAGCGATCCAAACTTTATCAATTACACCGACCCGCAAACCGGTGAAAAGCTGACGCGCGAAACCGATACCTTCGATACCTTTGTTGAATCTAGCTGGTATTACGCGCGCTATTGCTCCCCGGGTGCGAACACGATGCTGGACGCGCGTGCGAATCACTGGTTACCGATTGATTTGTATATCGGTGGCATTGAGCACGCAGTCATGCATCTGCTGTATTTCCGCTTCTGGCACAAGATCATGCGTGATGTCGGCTTGGTCAGCAGCAACGAACCGGCGACGAAATTGCTGTGTCAGGGCATGGTGGTGGCGGATACCTATTTCCGGCAAGAAACCAGTGATGGCCCGAAAAGCTACTTCGCCCCGACTGAAGTGCAGGTCGAGCGTGACAGCAAGGGCCGCGCGTTGTCGGCCACTCTGCTGAAAGATGGACTCGCCGTGACCATTGGCCCGGTTGAAAAAATGAGTAAAAGCAAGGGCAACGGCGTCGATCCGCAGTCGATGATTGACAAATACGGTGCTGACACCGTGCGGCTGTTTTCCATGTTTGCCGCACCACCGGATCAAAGTTTGGAATGGTCGGAAACCGGCGTCGAGGGCATGCACCGCTTTGTCAAACGCATTTGGCGCATGGTGCATGAGCATCTGAATGCGAATGCGGGTGCTGTCAGCGAAATTTTTGACGCGAGTGCAGCGAGTGCCGAACAAAAAGAGCTGCGCACTCAGCTGCACGAAGCGATTGCCAAAGTCGGGCGCGATGTCGGTGAGCGGCTGAATTTCAATACCGCAATCGCTGCGATCATGGAATTGACCAATGCGATTAGCAAATTCAACGATGAAAGCGCGAATGCGCGCGCCTTGCGGCAAGAATGCTGGCAAGCGATCACGCTGATGCTGGCACCGATCGCGCCGCATTTGTGTCATAGGCTTTGGCAGCTGTTGGGTCAGGAAACGCTGATTTTAGATCAGCATTTCCCCACTGCGGATGCCGGGGCGCTGTTGCGCGATGACGTCACCCTTGCAGTCCAGGTCAATGGCAAACTACGCGGCCAGATAACCCTGGCAAAATCGTCTGCCAACGCGGAAATCGAAGCTGCCGCAAGGCTTGCGGTCGCTAAATATTTAGAAGGAATGGCTGTGAAAAAGGTGATCGTTGTCGCTGGCAGGCTCGTCAGCATTGTGGTGGCTTGAGATGCGCCACTTTTTTGCAATGTTGGCCTTATCCACCCTGCTTAGTAGTTGCGGCTTTCAATTGCGTGATCAGGTGCGTTTTCCTGACGGCGTGCAAACGATTCGCGTTGAAAGTAGCGACCCGCTGAGCGGTCTAGCGGTCGAACTAAAGCGCGCGCTGATGGCCAACGACGCGGCCGCAAAAGCGGGTGACCAAGCGGCAGCAAAGCTTGAAATCATCAGCGAAACCCTGGGGCGCGAGGTGTTGAGCGTGAATGACCGCGCGCGCGTCAGTGAATTTGTGCTGATCGGCAAAGCCCGAGCCCGTTTGATGCCGGCGAAAGGCGAGACGCCGATTGTCGAAGCCTTCGACGTCGCGGTGCGTCGCGAATACAGCTTTGATGAAGCGCAAGCGCTGGGCGCATCGCAGGAGGAAGAAATCATTAGCGCCGAACTCAAGCGCGAACTGGCTGAGTTGATTTTGTTGAAATTGGGGCGCTGATTAACCGCTCAAATGATTCTCGTTTCAAGCAATTGCTAAAGCCCTAATTTTAAACCCCTAAAATGTAGGGTCATCCCGTGAACGCGGGATGCCAGCAGCACCACCCCGCACCGACCATTAAGGCCCGCCCATTCTCGTTTCAGAGTCGGCGTCGTTTTCTTAGTTTTGTGAACCTAAAAGGGGTATTTCGATGATTCGTATCTTGGCCTTGGGCCTTTCCTTGCTTTCTTTACCTGCAGCGGCAGTCATGCCCAATGCACCGGATCCGGGGTGGTTGCAGCAGATGCAGCGAGACATTGCGCAGCATGAGTATCAAGCCAGCGCTAATTCGATTGGCCTGCAGGCACCCAATCGTGCGCAGGGCTTTCGCACGTACTTCGACGCCAGCGGCGTGCGCGTGGTGGATCGGGATGAAGAATCACGCGAGTGGGCGCAGCTGCGCCTCAATGCCTGGGGGCGTTCAGCGCACATGCGCGCGGCGGATCAAGGCCTCGTCAGCCACAAACAAAGCCGCGTCGAGATTCAGCGTGGCGGCATCACCGAGTGGTATCAAAATCGCGCTGAAGGCTTAGAGCAGGGCTTTGAAGTGTTCGAGCGCCCAGCGGGCAAGGGCGCGCTGCACGTGCGCATTGGCACCGGCAACGCCAAGGCAGCGGTGGGTGAGAATGGTTTGGTGCTAAACAACGGCACGCAGCAACTGCAGTATCAAAAACTGAAAGCGTGGGATGCTGATGGCGTGGTACTGGCGTCAAGCATGACGGTTGTGGACAGCCAAATTGAGTTGCGCGTTGATGATCAACAGGCGCGCTATCCGATCACGATTGACCCCATCATCTTCGCCACGCCTGATTCCCAGCTTGAATCGAATCAGGCGAGCGGCCAATCTGGCCACAGCGTTGCCTTTGCTGGCGATCTTAATGGCGATGGATTCGGCGATGTTGCAGTCGGCGCTTTTGGTTTCGACGGCGGCGCTACCAACTCGGGCGCCGTATTCGTGTATTTTGGCGGTGCTGGTGCCTTTAATGCCGTCGCCGATACGATATTGACGTCGAGTATTGCGAATGTCCGATTCGGCAGCTCTGTAGCGGCGGCGGGCGATACCAATGGTGATGGCTTTAGCGATCTGATTGTCGGCGCGGTGAACTACAACGGTGGCTTAGTAAACGAAGGCGCCGCGTTCGTCTACTTCGGTGGTGCGGGCACCACACTGAATAACGGCGTGGATGGCGATCTACAAAACAATCAGGCAAACGCCTTTATGGGGGGCAGCGTTGCCGGCGTCGGTGATGTCAATGGCGATGGCTACAGCGATGTTGCCGTCGGTGCGGCGGCGTGGGATGGCACCGCGAACGGCAATGAGGGCCGCGTTTTCGTTTACTTCGGCGGCGCTGGCACGAGCTTCAACACCGTCGCCGATGTGACTCTTTTCACCAGCCAAGTAAACGCCGCATTCGGCAGCAGCGTTTCCGGCGGTGACATCAATGGCGATGGCTTTTCTGACCTTATTGTCGGTTCAGTTCTTTACGACAATGGGCTAGTCGATGAAGGCAATGCCTTTGCCTATTTCGGTAGTGCCGCGTTTGATATCTCGACCGACGGCACATTGGAGTCCAATGTTGCAGGCGCGCAGTTTGGTGCCAGCGTTTCCGTAGTCGGCGATGTCAACGGTGATGGCTATGCCGATGTGTTGGTGGGTGCGCCAGCGTTCAATGGCTCGGCTGGTGCAGCGTATCTGTATTTTGGTGGCGCAGGGGCCAGCATCAATGTCACTTCGGATGCGCGCTTGGATGGTCAACAAACCGGAGCGGAGATGGGGCGCAGCGTCAGTGGTGCCGGTGATACCAATGGCGATGGCTATGCCGATATTCTGATTGGCGAGCCGCTACTTGACCTGCCCGCGAGTGCCGGTGATCAAGGCCGGGCCCATCTGTATTTGGGGGGCGTCGGCGCTTTTGAACCCACAGTCGATCAACAGTTTACCGGCACCGAGCTGAGCCGCTTGGGCTTTAGTGTCGGCAGCGGTGACGTCAATGGCGATGGTTTTTCTGACGTACTCATCGGATCGCCCAGTTTCAATGGTGGCGACGCCGATGAAGGTGCGGCTTTTCTGTATTTCGGCGGCGCACGTCGACTGGATACTCAATTGGACTCGGGCGTGACCTCCTTACAGGGCAGTGGTCAGGCCGGGCGCAGTATTGCCACCGGTGATGTCAATGGCGATGGCTATTCCGATTTGATCGTAGGTAACTACGGCTATGATGATGGCCAGCTCACCAACGCGGGCGTTGTGCGCCTGTACTTCGGCAGCACCGGTGGCTTCAACACCACGTTGGACGCCCAGTTGAGCGCTGGGCAAGCCGAGGCGCGTTTCGGCGGCAGCGTATCCAGCGGTGATATCAATGGCGATGGCTTTGACGATATCGTGGTCGGTGCACCGTTTTGGGATGGTGGCGAGCTTGATGAGGGCGCAGGATTTGTCTATTTCGGCGGTGCTGGTGCGTTCAATACTACGGTCGATGGGCGGGTTGAATCGAATCAAGTCAACGCGCAAATGGGTTCCAGTGTCGCCGTGGTGGGTGACGTAAACGGCGATGGCAAGAGCGATGTCGTGGTTGGCGCGGTGTTTTATGACAACACAAATCTGGATCAAGGTGCGGCATTTTTGTACTACGGTGGCGCAGGATTCGACACCGTGGCGGACGCGCGTCTGGAAACCAATCAGTCCTCGGCATTTATCGGCGTCAGCGCTGCCGGTGCTGGCGATGTCAATGGCGATGGTTTTGCCGATGTGATCGTGGGCGGTACTGGCTTTGACGCCACCGCCGCCAGCAATTCCGGCGTAGCACTGCTGTTTTATGGGGGGGCAGGTGCATTCAATACCGTGGCAGATGGCACGATGACGTCGCAGGCCGATGCGCGCTTAGGCTTTAGCGTCAATAGCGCTGGCGACGTCAATGGCGATGGCTTTGGCGATGTTATTGTCGGTGCCAATGAATTTACCGGCGGCGAACTTAACGAAGGCGCTGCCTTCATCTATTTTGGTGGCGCAGGCACCTTTGACGCAACCGCTGATGCCAACTTGCAAGTCAATCAAATTGACGCTGCCATGGGCAGCAGCGTTGCCAGCGCCGGTGATATCAACGGCGACGGTTTTGCCGATGTGATCGTCGGTGCGGCCGATTTTGACAACGGCGAAGCAAATGAAGGTGCCGCTTTTGTCTACACCGGCGGCCCAGGCGTTTTTGAGCCCACCGCCGACGTGCAGCTTGAACGCGATCAGATCGCGGGCGGTCTCGGCTTTAGCGTAACCGCAGGCGATACCAATGGCGATGGTTTTAGCGACGTGATTGTCGGCGCGCCTTCTTGGGACTTTAACATTGCCGACGATGGCGCGGCATGGCTTTACGAGGGGAATACCAGTGGTCGTTTGATCAATGCACAGCAAATTACGCCAGGACTTGCGCCATTCAGTGCTTGGGGCTTGAGCGGTGACAACGACGGCTACACCGTGGCGATGAACGTCATCAGCCCACGTAACCGCGAGCGCGCCAAATTAGAAGTCGAAAGTTGCCCTACGCAGGCCGCGTTTGGCAACACCACACTTTGCCGCCGTTTTGTATCCAGCACATGGAACGATTTGAACATTGCGGGCAGCACCGTGGCGGCTGAACTCAGCGGGCTGACGGCTGGTAGCGTGCATCACTGGCGCGCGCGCGCCCAATTTGCGCCGTTTACGGTCACCGCCGCAGGCATTACCGCCCCGCTAGCACCACTGGTTGGCCCATGGCGGCGTATGAACTCTAATGCCGATGTCGCTGATGCGCGCATCTCCGATGTCATGTTGAGGGATGGCTTCGAATAAGGATTTACACCGTGTGGCAGTCGATACTGCCACACGGTTTCTGGATACTAAGTAACTTACTTTTAGCTACTTCACCGACCTATCGCCCCAGCCGCAAACTGACCACCGTTCCCGTATTCGCCTGGCTTGTAAGACGCAACAATGCACCAATTTTCTCCGCACGCCTTTGCATGCCAGACAAACCATAGTGGCCGTCAAACGTTTCGGAAGAATTAAATCCTTGGCCATCGTCGGCAACGCTCAACAGAACATCATTCGCATCTTGGGAAATCGCCATAGTGATATTTTTCGCGTGCGCGTGGCGCACTGCGTTATTGATTGCTTCTTGCAAAATGCGAAATAGATTTAATACCACTTCCGGCCCCAAACCCTCGACTTGCATGCTGCGATCAACCTGCCAACGCAAGTTGATGTTGCTGGCGCTCAAAAGCGGCGTAATGCGCTCGCGAAAAGTTCCGAGCGCGATCAGCAGATCGCCGCCCGCGTGATTTAGCGAGTCCAGCACCAAACGCATATCGGCCAAACCGGTGCGCACCACCTCAACAATCTGATCGCGGCCAATCTTTGGGTCATCCGCCATGTGCACCAGTACCGCGAGCTGGCCGCCGACACCATCGTGCATATCGCGCATAATGCGGCTGCGTTCGTCACTCAAGGTGCGCTCTGAATCCGCTTGTCGCAGCGCTTGAAACTGCACATTGAGCTGTGCCTCGCGCGCTTTCACGGTGCTTTCCAGTTCATCGGAATAGCGCGCCAATTTAGCCTGTGATAGCAGCATGCGGCGCCCCAATTCCAGGCACATGGCCGCCGCAATATTAACCCCGGCAAGCGGCACCAGCATGTAGTAAGAACTAGCGCGAATGACATGAATAACATCAAAGATGCCAAAAATGGCGGTGACAAAGGTCAGGGCAAACACCCATTGCGCGATCTGGCTACTGCGGTTCGCCGATAAATAGCGAAAAAGCCGCCAAATAATGTAGGGAATAATGCAAAGCGCAGACAACTGCAGAAAAATATTCGCGATGTTGTAGCCACGCCAATCTGGCCACTCGACAAAATTACTGAGCAGAGTCAGCACGATACCGAGCCAGAAATAGCCCAAAAAAGCACGCGCAAACACAATTTTTGGCCGTTCTAACAGCGCTGTCACAAACATCGGCGTGAACGCGACCAGTGCGAAGAACGCAACAAAATAACTGACCGACCGCCCTTCAATAGAATGAATAATGCTTGGAAATACGCGCATCGCGGCGATGACCATCCAGCCCGGTGCCGCAATTAAAAACCAACTTAAAACCGTTTCGTCATTGCCACGCAAATACATGGCTAGGGCCACCAACCAGACCGCCAATTGCATCCACAGACCGCCCAAAATTAGATCATGCGTCAATAGGCTAAGCGCATGCTGGGGGCCTGCCAGATCGGAATAGTTGCCTAGATAAAACGGTGACACCTCACCGAGCCCCGGGCGCTCAATGGTGAGCCGCCAATTCAGCTGGTTCGCCCCGGCACGAATCAGCCCCAGCGGTAAACGAATCAAACGCGGTGCATAGCCATACACGCTGGGCGGTGATTGCATACGCCCGCGCATATCAATCAGGCTACCGTTCAAATACACCGCAATATTGGCCCCTACGCTTGGAAAGAAAACCGCTGGATCGCCAAGCGTCGCAGGCGAGTAATCAAAGGTGTATCGCCACGCGGTGTAAGAGGTGGTGCAATGCACTCGACAAATACTCAACGGCAGTGTTGCTGGGCGCCAAGCTGGCTTTTCTGGCTCCGCCCAGGTCAGCCAAGTTGCCGGAAGTTCAGCGGGGCTGGCTTGAACTTCGGTAATTGCAGCGATTTTTGGCTGCAGCATTGGGCCTGCCAACAGCACACAAACTGCCACCAGCAAGGAGACGAACGCAGCCGGGAATAGTGCCCGCAGCAAAGTGGACGCGGGTTCAACGACTAGACCGTTGCTGGTAATTTCGCTCATGTGCAGTACTTCCAGGGCAATCATGACGATTGTGCGGCATGGATATGTTTTTGCACCAACCCAGCATCCCTAATTTCAGGGATGCGAAAACTTAAAAACCGTGCATGCTCGAAACCATTCCCAACATTAACTAGGCGAATCAGGATTGAGCAGCTTTACGATCGCTCTTGTAGAAGATCAAGCCGTGCTGCGCGCAGGATTGCGCCAGATTATTGCCAGCCAGGCAAATTGGCAGCTCATCTGGGAGGCTGACAGCTTGGCGCAAGCGCGTCGTGAACTAAGTACTCGCCCTTCCCCGCCGGATTTGGCCATTGTCGATATCGGTTTGCCCGATGGCAGTGGCTTAACCCTGTTGCCAGAGCTAGCCGCCAATACCAAAGTATTGATATTTTCCGTGCTCGGCGACGAGGAAAATGTGATCCGCGCGCTGGAGCTGGGTGCTGCTGGCTATTTGCTCAAGGAAACGCGCGCGCCCGAGCTTTGTGCCGCTATTGAAAGCGTGCGCCAGGGTGGCGCGCCGCTGACACCTTCGGTTGCGGCGCATTTACTAAAACGCCTGACCCGCACAGCAAACGAAGTCACAGCATCCACCAAACAGCCGCACCCGGCGCTGGAATCCCTGACGCCGCGCGAAAGTGAAGTATTGCTAGCACTGGCGCGCGGCTATAGCTACGACGAGGCTGGCGTCTTACTCGGCATTTCGCCGCACACCATCGGGCATCACGTAAAAAGCATTTACAGCAAATTGGCGGTTAATTCTAAATCCGCAGCGGTTTTTGAGGCAGTACAGGCCGGCTGGCTTTGACTGAGTAGCGTGATTGATTCCTACTTCGCAATCAGCAACAAAACTGAGCGCGCTTGCATACTGTAGTTCGTGGTTTCGCCACCGATAAACGCCTCACTGCCCGGCAGTGTGACCGCATCCGCAGCTTCGTTCCATGTTGCGGTATCGGTCACGCGATACCAGGATTTACCCGCACCCGGCCAAGGCAGGACAAAATTCACCGCGCCGGACCAGCCGTTGTATGCCACATAGATTGCACTGGCGCTATCGCCCAATTCGCTGCCATCAATGCGCCAGGCAATCGCGTGATTGCTAGTGCTGGTGAAATAGCTTGTATCAGCCCCAGCGCCGTCCGGCTTGAACCAGCGCAATTGCTCCATCACATTGCCGTTGTTATCCACGCCAGAGTAAAAATTTAACGGCCGCAGCGCTGCATGCGCTTTGCGAAACGCGATCAGTCTAGAGGTGTAGGTTCGATGGATTGTGGCGTTGCTATCCAGCGTGTAATTCAGCCAGTTTGCCGAAGAATCCAAGTTATAGACATTGTTGTTGCCCATTTGCGTGCGCAAAAATTCATCGCCACCGGTCAGCATCGGCACGCCCGCGCTGAGCAGCATTAGCGCCATACCCGTGCGTGCGGCTTTACGTTGATCCAGGGCCACACCAGCCTGATCCCAGCTGGCGTTATTGTCTTCACCACCATCAGACGGGCCAA
Organism: Rhodanobacteraceae bacterium; assembly: GCA_031409855.1. GTDB lineage: Bacteria > Pseudomonadota > Gammaproteobacteria > Xanthomonadales > SZUA-5 > JANNYA01. The sequence continues at coordinate 9,930 of JANNYA010000060.1, forward strand.
ACGGCCATGCCTGCGCATTTTGTTTGGAGTTGTAGCTGTACAGATCTTTCAGGGTAAAACCATCGTGCGCGACGACAAAATTGACAGAATTCCAGGGTTTACGGCCATCGTCGCCATATAAATCTGAGGAGCCAGCAAACCGGTTTGCCAGTTGCGCGGTGGTAACCACGGCTAGTCCCAGTTGATTCTGTTTGCCCCGCACCGTATCGCGATAGCTACCATTCCATTCCGACCAGCCGCTCGGAAAATTCCCGACTTGATAGGAATTACCGCCTATCGCCCAGGGTTCGGCAATCAAATCAATGCCGCTGCCACCTGTAGCTGCACGCGGTGGTAATTCATTAACGATGCGATTGAGTGCGGTATTCGGATTCATCTTGTCGTAGTTAAAGCAATCATGCTGACAGGTGTTGCCCAAAACCGAGGCCAAATCAAAGCGAAAACCGTCCACACCCAAGGCATCGCGCCAGTAGGCGAGCGAGTCAATAATTAAATTTTGCGCAATCGGGTTGCGGGTGTTGTAGTTGCCACCAACGCCGGTGTTGTCCCAGGAATACTGGAAGCCATTGTTCAAAGAGTAATACGTCGGGTTGTCCAAGCCACGAAATGACTGCACGTTATAGACCGTCAAACCATCGCTGCCGCCCCACGCACCGCCCTCACCGGTATGGTTATAAACCACGTCGATATACACTTTGATGCCGACATCGTGGAACGCCTTGACCATCGCCTTCCATTCGCGCGTCGGCCCGCCTGCGCTTTTATCCGAGGAATAGCGTCGATCCGGCGCGAAGTAATTCAGCGTCATATAGCCCCAATAATTATCCCCGACCGTACTGAGTGGATCGACGTCATTGGTGTCGTTCTGAGTTTCTTGCACCGGTAAAAATTCAACTGCAGTAACACCAGTAGCCGCCAAAGACGCCGCTTTAAGCGCCGCACCCGCATAGGTACCGCGCAGTGCTGCCGGCACACTGGCGTCGTTTTTGGTCAGGCCACGCACATGCACTTCATAGACGACATCATCTTTGAACGCGCGCGACGGTTTAACGCCGATCGAGGTAGTGCTAGGTGCCAAAACCACGCCTTTGGGGGCACAGGGGCCACTGTCCAAGTTGCGATATGCCGCACCACTGGCATAGATCGTACCGTTTGTGCAGCTGGGCGTGTTTGGGTCTTGACTCAGCTCCAGCGCGTAGGGGTCGAACAACAATTTATTCGGGTTAAAGCGATTGCCCAGGCTATCGACATCGCTAACAAATCCAACGCCGGTGCCTTTGCTCCAGCTACTAACATAGGGCCAGTTCGCGCCCCAAGCGCGATAGCCATAATAAACCGCACCGGTAACGCCATAGGTATTTTTTAAAGTCGCCACCGAGGCGGTTTTGGACCAAACATTCGCCGCATCCTTCACCAATACATAATTGACCACCGCCTGCGCGCCCGATGCAGTTTTGTAGATCGAAACCTCGATGCGCGTCGCGCGTGAAGAATACACACGAAAGGTGATATTGCTTTGTGCTGCATCATATTTCGCGCCCAAATTTTGCGCGTTAATGGCCGCTTGTGCGCTACTGGCAAGCATACAAACCGAAATTACTGAGAAGCAAAATCCAATCAAGAAACTTTGAAAACCGCGCATCACAAGTCCTTTTAGTAAACTTCATTGCTGCTTCGCAGGGCTGCCAAAACTAGGGTTAAAAATTGCCGCCGACGAAGGAGATTTTTAGATTCGTTTTACCTAGGCAAAACAACCCGAAGCCCAACCGATTGAGCCTGTTATTTGCTTCCTGCTCGGTGGGTGTCGGCATACTAGTTGTATGCATTGCAACAAAGGATGTTTTGCAATCGTATTCATCGGCAATTAGTTTGATCGCTCCCCTACGCGCCAATAATCCCTGAGGCACCGTAGCTCTAAATTTCTGCTGTCTCGGATATTTTTCGCCAGACGCAACGCTCAAAGATGCGCATAAATCAATTAGGGGATGAAGCTAGCGATGAATAGAGTTTTGCACCCGAGGCTACCGACAACTCACCGCTTTGCAGCATCGGCGCTAATGACGCGCATTGGCGAACGACTAGCTTAGAAAACATCGCATCAGCCTAAATCGTACCCATTTGTTAACGCGGCTTGCGATTTGACCGCACTCCTGCGAAATTGCATTGAAATCGCAAGCGCAATTTGCTGAATGCTTTCGCAGGAGTAGTCCTTGAACAAACCCGACGCGCACCCTGCGATCCACGACTGCTATTTAGACCACCCTTATGCGCTGGCCGGGCGGGTTATTGACCCGGTATCCGGCAATGTCAGCTGGCAAGGCAAGCTTGTGCATTTGCAGCGCAAAGACTTAGAGGTGCTGGCTTTGCTGGCCAGCGTCACCGGCTCGGTGGTATCACGCGCCAGCTTTATCGCGGTGGTTTGGGACGGCAATGATTTGGTCGGTGATCGCGGCGTCAGCGATAAGATTTTTTCCTTGCGCCGCGCGCTGGCAGATCATGACGAGGCGCAGCCGATTATTCGCACCATTCCCAGACGCGGTTACCAGCTGAGTGTGGCAGCGGTGCAACCGATCGTGCTGGAACAGCCTGCGTTCGCGCCGGGCAAAGCTATTGCGGGTTGCCCAGGTTGGCATTTACAGCGGCAATTGAGTACATCTGAGGCCACTGAAAGTTGGCTGGCGCATTCGGAGAGCGAACAAACCGCGCCACGGGTGTTTAGCTTTTGCCGATCTGAGGCGCAGTTGCGTCGTTTACAGCGCGAAACCACGCTGTTGCGCTACCTCAGTGAAAGCTTGGGCGAGCGCCAAGATTTCGCGCTGATCCGCGATTGGCAGCTGCAAGAGCCGCCGTATTTTCTAGCCCGCGACTATTGCACGTACGGCAGTTTGACCGAGTGGGCGAATGCTGTCGGTGGCTTAAGCGCGCAATCGCTGCCCCAGCGTGAAGCTTTGATGCGGGCGTTGACGGCAGCGGTCGCCAGCGTACACGACATCGGTGTAGTGCATGGGCAAATTCGCACAGCCAGCATTTTGCTTGATGCTGGCGACGGCGATGCCACGCCGCAACTCAAACTCAGCGCTTTCGATCTCGGCACTTTGACTGATCGCACGCAGTTGCTGCCAATGAAGGTCACCTCGGCGGGCTTAAGCTTTATTGACGGCATGCTGGCCCCAAAAATTAGCGATGACATCTCAGCCTTAGGTCAGCTGCTGTTACAGTTCGCCATCGCTGATTTATCTGCTGAGCCGAGTGATGCCTCGCTGCAGCGCATCCCAAATCGCGAATGGCGCGACATTATTGCCGCCTGTTTCGGCCCCGAAGCAAAGCGACCCAGCGCCGCACAGCTGGTTCAGCAGCTTAGTGGCAAAGCAGCGGCGGCGGAAAGTGCTGTGGTTGCAAAGCCCAGCCCCATTCCCCTCCGCGCCACTCTGCTCGGTCAATTCGTTGGCCCGTATCGCCTAGCGGACAAACTCGGCGAGGGCGGGATGGGCACAGTATATTTGGCGGAACAGCGCGATCCTGTGCAGCGCCAAGTCGCGGTCAAATTGATCAAATTGGGCATGGACACCGCTGAAGTGCTGGCGCGTTTTGAGGCCGAGCGCCAGGCGTTGGCGCTGATGAATCACGTCAATATCGCCGGTGTGTATGACGCCGGTGCCGCGCAATCTGGGCGGCCCTACTTCGCGATGGAATACGTGCCCGGCTTGGAGATCACCGCGCATTGCGATGGCCGGGAATTGGATTTCCGCCAGCGCATCGAGCTGTTCCTACAAGTGTGCGATGGCGTGCTGCACGCGCACCAAAAAGGCATCATCCACCGCGATCTAAAGCCCAGCAATATCCTGATTAAAACCGCGCAGGGCCAAGCTGCAACCGCGAAAATCATTGATTTTGGTGTGGCGAAATCTTTGCAGCGCAAGCTGGGTAGTTTGACCGCGCACACTCAGCTCGGCAGCTTTGTCGGCACCCGCACGTACAGCAGCCCGGAGCAAATTTCCGGCAACGCCAGCGCCATCGACACCCGCTGCGATATCTATTCGCTCGGCGTGGTGCTGTATGAATTGCTGAGCGGTGTCGCTCCGTATAGTGATGAAGACTTAGCCAGCAAATCGCCGGTGCAACTGACGCGCATGTTTAGCAAGGAGGAGCCACTGCCGCTGCTGGCACGCTTTATTAGTTTGGACGCGCAGCTGGAAACCGACATAGCCGCGCACCGGCAAATGACTATCGCGCAAATGAAGCAAGCGCTGGGTTCTGATTTGTCTTGGATTGTCGCGAAATGTTTGGAGCGCGATCCCAATGATCGCTATGCCTCGGTCCTGGCGCTTGAAAATGACTTGCGCCGCTGGCTGGAGAATCGTCCGGTGGAAGCTAGGCCGATAACCATGGGCTATCGATTGCAAAAAATGCTGCGGCGTAATCGTGCGGCGGTGATTGCGGGCAGTGCGGTTGTTCTTGCTTTTGGGATTATGACCGTCGTCGCCGTGCTGGGCTTTTTGCAGGCTAAACGTGCGTTGGCGGAAACTGAGCTGGTGGCTAACTTTCAGGTCAAGCAAATACGAAGCATCGATCCTGCTGCGATGGGTGATGCGCTTCGAGATATTCTCTTGCCGCTTGGCTGCGTTGGAGCAAAGCGACGGCAGCAAGATCGAAAGTGTTTCACCATTAGCATCAATCAATATGACTGACGTGGCGCTAAAGCAACTCGATAGAATCTATTTCGATCCGGCATTGGCAGCCATCGAAAAAGATTTCCAGGCTTCGCCAATACTTCAAGCGAAACTTACCCATTCGCTTGCCTTGACCTTGGGCGACTTTGGCAACTACCCAAAAGCGCTCCAGGTGATCGAGTCTACGCTCGCCAGGCAGCGCAAGCTGCTCGGTGATGCAGATCCGCAAACCTTGGATTCCCAGGTACTTCGTGGCCAAATAAACCAGGCACTCGGTTCGCTCGCACAGGCAGAACATGATTTTGTCACGGCACTTGCCACGATGCGGCAACATTTAGGATCACGGCATCCACTGACGATTGAAACGCTTATAACCTTCGGCGAATTCCTGCTTGGGGAATCCAAAGACCAACAGGCCTTTGAGATACTTTCTGAAGCTGTTAATGCTGCGCGCGTGGAGCTAGGTAATAAACATTTGGAAACACTCACTGCCCTGCGCCTTTTTGGTGTGTCTATGTTTCGCTCCGGGCGCATTGAGGACGCTGAAAAAATAACCCGCGAGGCGCTAGAGGGTTTTCGCGCATTACCCGACAGAAAAACTGAACAGCTAATTGCATTAACATCCTTAGCAGACATTATGATCGCGCTTGACCGGCCTGACTTAGCTGTGACCTACGGGCAGGAGACAGTTCGCGAGTCAGAGCACTTATATGGCAACAAACACCAGGTTACGCTTGGCATGCGCAGTTGTCTCGCAAGCTCGCTTAGTCAAAACGGCGAATTCGCTAAGAGTCTCGCCCTGCATCGTGAAGTGAAGAGTGGTTTATATGATTTGTTCGGGGCAGACCACACATTCACGCTGAAGGCGCAGACGCAATTCGGCGTTTCTCTACGGCGCGCAGGGCAGTATTCGGAGGCACAGAAGGTATTGGAGTCAGTCCTAGTGGAATGTAAGTGTCGCGGTAGCGAATCAGACGCCCGTGGGATAGGCGCTTTGTTTCAACTGGGATTATTGCAGAAGGAGCAAGGAAATCTTGAGGCCGCAGAGCGTTTGCTGAGTGAGTCCCTCAATGCTCAGCGGCGGATGTTGGGCGAAGCTCATCAGGATACTCTGGCAACGATTGCGGCGCTAAAGAGTCTGCGGGACGCGCCAGCAGCTCGCTAACTTGCTAAAAAACCTATCCTGGCACGCGAAAAAAGTTGTGAAATTTTTAATGCAACCGTATCTCGTTTCTTCTCTATTGCCATAAGAATCAACACGAAACGCTTTCCATTTAGATGTCACGCTGCGATTCTGACTTCCTGGTTTGGACGTCACGCCAAGGCGTGACTCAGCGTTAATGGCGTCGCACCTTGCATTAAAAAAGCGTCGATACGCATAAGCAGGTTCAGCGTTATCACCCTCAGTGTAAGGAATGTTTATGAGCAACTCCTCGAAAGCAATTGGCGTGTGGGCCAGCGTTCTGGCAACCGCAATGTCACTGCAAGCGCTTGCAGCCACCCCCGACAAAACCGACCCAACAAGCTCTGTTCAGCCAGTAGAAGCGACCAGGCCCGGCTTTATGCTTGTAATGAGAAATTGTGCCATCAGATGAGGGTCAAACATAATCCTACAGTGATCAGAGTACGCGAGTCGAATTTAATGCTGGCGACGTTTCGCTGGTTTGTTAGCATTTGACCCGAGAACTATCGAGACACACCGCTTGAACAAACCTGACGCTTGCCCCGCTATTCAAGACCGCTATTTGGACCACCATTACGCCTTGGCGGGCCGCATCGTTGATCCAATCACCGGATACGTCGGCTGGCAGGGCAAACGCGTGCATTTGCAGCGCAAAGATTTAGAAGTGTTGGCATTGCTGGCTAGCAACCAGGGCGCAATCATCACGCGCGCGAATTTCATCGCGGTTGTTTGGAATGGCAATGATTTGGTCGGTGATCGCGGCGTCAGTGACAAGATTTTTTCACTGCGCAAAGCATTGGCTGATCACGACGAACAACAGCCGCTGATTCGCACCATTCCACGGCGCGGTTATCAGCTAACGGTTACCGCCGTTCAACCGGTGATGCCAGAACAGCCTGCTTTCATCGTCGGCGGCGCTATTCCAGGCTGCCCGGGCTGGCGCTTGCAGCGGCGCTTGAGTGAAAGCCTGGAAACCGAGAGCTGGTTATCTCAATCAGATGACCGACAAATCGCGCCGAGAGTGTTCAGTTTTTGCCAGTCTGAAGCCCAGTTGCGGCGTTTTAAACGCGAAACGACCTTATTGCGCTATCTCAGTGAAACTTTGGGCGAGCGCGCAGATATCGCGCTGATTCGCGATTGGCAGCTACTAGAGCCACCGTATTTCCTAGCGCGTGACTATTGCACGCACGCTAATTTGACTGAATGGGCTAATGCAGTCGGTGGTTTGCCTGCTCAATCACAGGCTCAACGCGAAGCCTTGATGGTGGCGCTAGCGGTTGCTGTGGCCAGCGTGCATGCGATTGGGATTGTGCATGGTCAATTGAGTGCAGCCAGTGTTTTGTTTGACGATGACGATGGCGATGCCGGGCCACAACTGAAGCTCAGCGCCTTTGATCTAGGCGCTTTGAGTGATCGCAACAAGCTGGTACCGCATGAGATCACCGATGCTGGCCTGAGCTTTATCGAAGGCATGCACGCGCCCACAATTGCCGGCGACATTCAAGCCCTGGGCGCACTTTTGCTGCAGCTAGCGCTAGGCGATCTAAACGCTCAACCCAATGAAGCCGCACTACTGCGCATCACCGAAGAACATTGGCGCGCCCTGATTAGCAGCTGTTTTACCGCTAATGCGCAACAGCCAAGCGCGGCCGAGCTAGCGTTAGGGCTACGCAAAGCCGCTGGCGCTGATGCGATGCCGACAAACGAAATACCGCCCCTAAGCCCACTTCCCGCAAGCCCAAATACGCGAACAATGCCCGAGCAACAAATCGGCCCGTATCGGCTATTTGAAAAGCTAGGCCAAGGCGGCATGGGAGTCGTTTATTTAGCCGAGCAGCGCGAGCCAGTGCAGCGGCATGTGGCATTGAAAGTCATTTTGGCCGGTATGGATACCAACGAGGTGCTGGCACGCTTCGAGGCCGAACGCCAAGCGCTTGCGCTGATGAATCACGTCAATATCGCCGCCGTGTTTGATGCCGGCAGCAGTGCCGCCGGGCGGCCATATTTTGCCATGGAATATGTGCCGGGCTTGGAAATCACCGCGCACTGCGACGAACGCGAATTGGATTTTCGCCAGCGCATCGAGCTGTTCCTGCAAGTGTGCGATGGCGTGCTGCACGCGCACCAAAAAGGCATTATCCACCGCGATTTAAAGCCCAGCAATATCCTGATCAAAACCGCGCAGGGCCAAGCTGCAACCGCGAAAATTATTGATTTTGGTGTGGCCAAATCCTTGCAGCGCAAGCTCGGTAGCTTGACCGCACACACCCAGTTAGGAAGCTTTGTCGGTACCCGCACGTACAGCAGCCCGGAGCAAATCAGCGGCAACATCGTCGCGCTAGATACACGTACCGACACCTATTCGCTAGGCGTCGTACTTTACGAATTGCTTGCCGGCGTGACACCTTACGATGAGGAAGTTCTAGCGGCTAAATCTCCAATAGCGCTGTCCAAGCTCATCAGCCAAGAGGAGCCCCCGCCGTTGCTCAAACGCTTTATCAGCTTGGGCGCTCAGGTTGAATCCGACATTGCCACCCGCAGAAAACTAACGGTTGCGCAGATGAAGCAAACCCTGAGCTCGGATTTGGCTTGGATTGTCGCAAAATGCTTGGAGCGCGACCCCAATGCGCGCTATGCATCGGTGTTGGAATTAAAAAAAGACTTGGGCCGCTGGTTGGAGAACCGCCCCGTGGAGGCCAGGCCGATCACATGGCATTACCGCATGCGCAAAATGGTGCGGAGGAACTGGGCGGCCGTCATTTTGGGCAGTGTGGTCACGCTTGCATTTGTACTCACGGGTACCGCTGCAGTGGCGGGTTTTCTGCGCTCGGAACGCGCATTGGCCGAGGCTGAATTGGCGGCAGATTTTCAAGTGAAACAAATTAAGGCCATCGATCCAGCAAAGATGGGCAACACTCTGCGTGAGATTTTGATGGCTGAATTAACTCCAGGTGCAGCAGCTGAAAACGATCCGGTTACAAGCCGCTTAGCTGGCCTCAACATGACCGATGTGACACTAAAACAGCTCGACGCGATGTACTTTGACCCGGCTTTTGCCGCCATCGAGAAAGATTTTGATAATGCGCCGTTACTGCAAGCCCGACTCATGCAGTCGCTGGGTGAAAATTTGCAAGAAGTTGGGCGGTACGAAAAAGCCAAACAGGTGCTCGAAACTGTACTTGCACAGCGAAGCAGGCTGCTAGGTAGTCAACATCCATTGACTCTAGAGACTTTGTTGTCCCGAGGAAAAGCACATGAAGGCCTAGGAATGAATCGCCTTGCGGAAGCGGACTATCGCGCAGCACTCGCAAGTTTGCGAAAGCAGTTGGGCGTGCAGAATCCGCAAACCATCCTTGTAATGCAAACGCTAGGCAGGTTACTGCTATCAGAATGGCGCGATATCGAAGCTTACGAACTATTGGAAGAAACTGCTCGCGCGTCGCGCTTAGCCTTTGGCGATAAAGACGAGCGTACGCTTGCCGTTATCAATTTATACGCCATTGCAGCTATTCGCTCAGGGCGAATTGATGAGGCGGAAAAATTAGCGCGAGAGGCACTGGCTGGGCTCATTGCCTTGCACGGTAAGGTGCATGAGCAGTCATTATTTGCGCTACAAACTGTAGCCAATGTCGTTGATGAACGCGGCAGCAGTGAACTGGCCGAGACTTACTTGAGAGAAGTGTTCCAAGGCGCTGAGCAATTATTTGGTCGCAAACACCACTTTACACTCGCCGCGCGCCACAATTTGGCATCGGCCATCGAAAAAAATGGACGCGTCACTGAGGCAATAGGCATGCATCGTGAAGTACAACGTGACTTGCACGAGATATTTGGTGCAAACCACCCAAGTACTTTGACCTGCCAAATTCAGTTCGGTGGCACTCTATTAGACGCTGGTCAGTTTGCCGAGGCAAAGCAGGTATTGGACTCAGCATTACAATTGATCCAAGGTAGCGAGAACGATTTTGGCACATTGATGTTCGACGCGATTTATCAACTTGGCCTTTTGGCGAAAAAACAAGGGCAGTTTGATGAGGCTGAGCGTTTGTTAAAGCAATCGCTTGAAGGGCGTCAACTTTTCGGTGAAAACCACACCGACACCATGGCTGCCCAAAAGGCGCTTGAGGAACTAAAGGCGGAACGAAGCGCGAGTACGCTCAAGTAATAAAGGCTGCGAAGTCGCTCAATATCACGCCTCGTTTCTTCTCGTTTATGGCGGCTCGACCCTTGCTATAGGATTAAGCGCATGCGCCAATAACTTCGGCGTCGGGGCATTGCGAGCTTGTCGGTAAAAGGCTCAGATTGAAGAAAGACTCGGTGCTACACGATCGTATTGCGCATCGACTGCACAAGGCGAATTCGACATTGATCACTTTGTTGTTAGGAGTCTTTATTTATGCGCAACTGCTCAAATGCAACCCGTCTATTGGTCAGCGCTCTGGCCGCCACAATCTCATGCCAGGTGCTTGCAGATACCCCTGAAAAGAGCAACTTAACCGCTACAGCCCAGCCACTCGGCACTGCAAGTGCTGTTTTTTTGCCGCTAACCTTGGCGCGCGGCCTGATGGGCAGCGAAATAACAGATCACGGCGCAAAGCTAGCTACTTCCGCGCTAGATGAATCCCAAGCATTGCCCGTTGTTTTAGCCTACGCCGAGATTGATTCTTTAGCTGCCGGGCTATTCCCGGAAACGCTAGATGTGATCAAAGCAGCCGTGGATCGCGGCATGCCGGTGCTTCTTGAGTCAGACAGTTGGGACATTGTCGCGCTGCGCGCCTTCGTGCAAGCCAATTTCCCAACTGCCGATACTTCTGAAGTTGAAAATACGGCGGTGCTGATTTGGAAAACCAAGGATCAAATCACGGTTAAGAACGCTGACCACACGCAAGTCCAAATGCTGGCCGGCATACCCTTCAACCAAACCATGGAAGGCAAATTAGCCAGCGACACGGCTTTTGCAAAGGCCGCGCGCATCCACTGGACAGTTAAGTTTTCCGAGAAAGCATTTGAAACAGCGCCAACCGATACGGATTACAACTTGGTTTGGAACAATGATGTCGTTGATGTTTGGGCCAAAAAAACCGCGCCCAAGGACAAGTGCGTAGTTGCATGGCGTGGGTCAAATAGCTTAGGCGATTGGCTTCGCAATCTGCAGAGCCAAGTGTTCGAACCGATTGCTATCGACGGTATCCCTGCTAACGCTGGCAAAGGCGCCAGTGGTTTTGTTACCCGCCTACACAACTTGGATAACGATATCAGGCGTGAATTGAACGAGAGTGGCTGCAAAAATATCGTGGTGACCGGCCATAGTTTGGGCGCTGCGATGGCGCAGCTTTTTACCCTGCAGCTGCTGCACGATGCAAACTTTAATGTGTCCGACATGCGTGCCTACAACCCGCCCCGCACTGGCGATGTAGCCGCTCAGGCCACCTTTCAGAGCAAGCGATCACAACTCGAAAGTGGCTATGGCATCTATTGCCGCAATGGCGACCCAGTCGGGCCTATTCCATTTGGATTTGTCAGATTTGGGCCAACCACTCCCGGTGAATACGCCTGCACAATGTGGGCACCGAGAGTAGCGTGGTTCAATCTGCCCGAGAATCATGACTTGTCGCTGTGGTAACGAATTGATCAAAACGCGCCAACTGCAAAAGCTGTGCAGTGGCGTGGAAATTCAGAGCAAAATAGTGGATTCAGGATGCACCGCATAAACGGCGTCATATACCAGGTGATTAAAATCGATTGCTAGCTGCAGACACTCAGGAAATAGCGCATGCTCGTCGACGAAGCGATGCACCAACATACACACCTCAGCGTGTTGATCGTGTGCTTCACTAGTACTTATGACACCCGCTCTTTGATATTTCCAAATCGCATTGGCCGCTTCGACGCGCAAAAGATTGGGCGCTAATAAAACAGTCGCGTTCTCTAGCCTATTTAATAAGTCGGGCTGCGCTGCCGAATTCATTACTGCACGAATAGCCGCCGACGCGTCCAGAACGTGGGGCTAAATCGCAACGGCTTTCGCTAGCGTTTCTTGCGCCCAAGCATTAAGGCTTTTTCCTTGTGCCTCGGCCTGCATTGCCGCACGTGCGTGAATCATTGGATCCAAACGCAGCATAACCTTGCCGGAGTAGGGCCGCTGTGGCGCACGGCTCAGCTTTTCACAAGTTTCCAGATAATCACTAACCGCTTCTTCAAAAGCAAAACGCAAATTCGGAACCGTGTCACCGTGAAAGCCGACTACGTCGCTTATTCCAGCCAAATGACCAATAAAACAACCGTCTTCGTCACTGTATTCAATACGGGCGCAATAGCCTTTAAAAGTCATTACGTTCATGGCTTTACTCCTAGTTGAGTTAAAAATCCTCTGGCGTCACGGACTTGATAAGGTTTCGCTTCCTTTTGCGGATGCGGCCTGTGGAATGTTGCCACCACGCCGTTGAGTTCAAACCGCACCCGTGAACCATTGCCTTCAATAATTTGCACACCTAGCGCTGAAAACAACGACTCCTGAGGCGAAGCCGGAAAAACAGACGCTATTTTCCGCCATTCCAATGTGGTTGGCGTCGGTAAGGAATAGATGGATAGAAGCGTTTTTCGATGTGATGCATTCATGGTCAAATGATAGCGTATTTAGATATCATGTGCGATCTGTTCAAGCCACGATTTGGCCCGCCCAAACTGTGCCCATGACCCAGCCACGCCGCCAACTTGTAGACCCAACTCAAGCGCAGTTTTTCCACCTCATCAATCGCTGCGTGCGCCGATCTTGGCGGTGTGTATCATTGCTTGAAAGGCGTTTACCACTCAGATCAATCTGAGCCCAAACTGCGCCTAATCTGATTTTCACGGAACGCTCGCGAGCCCAAACTGTGGGCATGACTCAAGCCCGCAGCCAACTCGTCGATCCCACGCAAGCGCAGTTTTTCCATGTAGTGAGCCGCTGTGTGCGGCGTGCTTGGCTTTGCGGCGTGGATCGCTATCTCAAAAAAAGCTTCGAGCACAGAAAGCCGTGGCTTAAAAAGCGTATTTTCGAGCTGGGCGATATTTTCGCGACGGGGATTTATTCCTTCGCCGTGATGAGTAATCACGTGCATATCGTGCTGCATATGCACCCAGCCACGTCTAATCATTGGACGCCTGAGGAAGTTGCATTGCGCTGGGTAAAATTATATCCGGCGCAAACACCCGAGCTGTGCGCGCAAAAAGCGGCCACACTGCTGAAAAGCCCCGAACTAGTTAAAGAATATCGCAAACGCTTAACAGACCTATCGTGGCTTATGAAATCGCTTTGCGAACCTATTGCAAGAAAAGCCAATGCGCAAGATAAATGCAAAGGCCGATTTTGGGAAGGCAGATTTAAATGCCAGCTATTAACGTCCGAAAAAGCCATTTTAGCGGCAATGACGTACGTGGACTTAAATCCGGTGCGCGCCGCAATTGCAACCGGTGTCAGCACATCCAGCTATACCAGCGTGCAATTCAGACATGCACAGATCAAAGCAAACC
>JANNYA010000061.1:0-6149 GCA_031409855.1 Rhodanobacteraceae bacterium
AGCGCGCAATAAAATCGCTGCGGCACGCGCTGCGGTTGAGAAAAATCCGCGCGATAGCGAAGTCATGCGGGCACGGCGCTTGGCCGAGGAAGCCCGCAGCGACGCGGAATTTGCCTCAGCGCGTGCGCGTGATGGCCGCGAGCAAGCGGTCAATGCCGACCTACAAAAAAATAACGACACCCTGCGCGAAGAATTACAGCGCACCTCTGGAGGCAAGCAATGAAAACCAATGAACTAAACAAATCCAACACCCGTTTGGCGGGTGCAGCGCGCTTCGCAGCGCTTACCTCCTTGGTACTCATGCTTGGCGCGTGTGGCTCCAACCAGGTGCGCAACCCAGATGCGCTGCGCGTGCAGGGAGATTTGGTGGCCTTGCAGGCGGATCGCAACCTGGCAACACAATCGCCGATGTCAATGCAAGAAGCGGAGAAAGCCGTGCAAATTGCGCTGGTGCCCGAGCGCGATAAAGTGTTGAGCGCGCACAGGGTTTACCAAGCGGATCGTAAAGTGCAAACCGCACGCTCCTTGGCGCAAGCGCAGTACGCGATTGAAAATCGTAAGGCTTTAAGTCAGGAAAGTAACGAAATTCGCCTGAATGCACGTACCCGCGAAGCGGATTTTGCAAAACTTGAAGCGGATGCCCGCACACAGGAAGCCATCGCCGCCACCAACGATGCGAATGCAGCACGTGAGCTCGCCAGCAGCGCGCAAAATGAAGCCAGCAAAGCGCAAAATGAAGCCAGTGCAGCGAAATCAGAAGCCGAAGCGCGTGCGATGGAAGCAGGCAATGCGCGTACTGATGCGGATCTCGCACGCTCCGAAATACAAACGGCTAGGAGCGATGCAGACATGGCGCGCATTGATGCCGATATTGCCAAGAACGAAGCCAGCGCTGCGATGAACGAGGCCACGATTGCCAAAGGCGAAGCGAATGCGGCGCTCGATGCTGCGGATGCGGCGATGCGTCAAAACGCCGCATTGCTGGCACAACTTGCGGATTTGCAGGCAAAAACCACGGAGCGCGGCATACAGCTCACCTTGGGTGATGTGCTGTTCTCCACCGGGCAGGCCGATTTGAAAGCCGGTAGTGCCGCGAAGTTAGATCAGCTGGCAAAAGCCCTGGCCAACGTGCCGGATCGCGCTATTTTGATCGAAGGCTTTACCGATAATGTTGGTACTGACGCATCGAACTTGGTGCTTTCGCAAAATCGCGCAAATACCGTATCAAAGTATCTAATTAGTCAAGGTGTCGCTGCAGCACGCATCACCGCGAACGGTAAGGGCGAAGCGCTTCCCGTGGCTGGCAATGAAAATCCGGCGGGGCGTCAGTTGAACCGTCGCGTTGAAGTCACAATTGAAAACCCGAGTAAATAGACAAGATGGGCAAGTAGACAAACTGGGTAAATAAACGAGCTGGGTAAATAAACAAAGTGGGTAAAAAACGTGGGTGGAACTTTGATTTGCGCTCAACCGGGCAAAATTGGGGCCACCCACGCTTTGCCACGCACCCAAAGCGCCGCAGGCACATCGCCCAACCAATAGACCAGCTCTGCTGGATGGGTCACGGGCCAAAGCGCGAAATCCGCACGCAGCCCCGCTTTGAGCTGGCCACGATCCGATAAACCCAACGCGGCGGCGGCATGCACAGTGGTGGCACATAGCGCTTCCTCGATGCTAAAGCCAAACAGTGTGCACGCTTGGTGCATCGCTAAGCGCAGGCTAAATTGCGGGCTGGTGCCTGGGTTGCAATCACTGGCTACCGCCATGGCGACCCCAGCTGCACGTAACTCGGCAATTGGCGGCAGCTTGGTTTCCTTAAGACAATAAAACGCAGCCGGTAACAATACGGCGATAGTTCCCGCCATGCGCATTGCAGCGATGCCAGCCTGGTCAAGATATTCCAAGTGATCCGCCGACAGCGCGACAAATTCCGCCGCGAGTGCACCGCCGCCCAAATTACTGAGCTGATCCGCATGCAGCTTCACCGGCACCCCCAAATTGCGCGCGGCATTGAATAGCTTCCTAACTTCATCAGGACTAAAGGCAATGCCTTCACAAAAGGCATCTACTGCATCGACCAGACCTTCTTGCACCAATGCCGGAAGCCATTGATCGCATACGCTAGCAATCCACGCAGCGCGTTTAGTGGTGTCGTCTTTGACCTCAGGCGGCAGTGCGTGCAGCGCTAAATAGGTGCGTTTGACACACAGGCCGGTGCGTTCGCCAAGCGCGGTAGCGGCCTGCAGCATGGCGCGCTCGGCGGTCAGACTCAAACCATAGCCGCTCTTGATCTCAATCGTCGCCACGCCTTCACGCGCCAAAGCACACGCACGCGGCCACGCGGTGGCAATGAGTTGTTCCACGTTAGCCGCTGCGGTTTGGCGTACGCTGCTCATAATCCCGCCACCCGCAAGCGCAATTTCCTGATAGCTAACACCGCGCAAACGTGCGGCGAATTCATCCGCACGATTGCCCGCAAACACCAAATGCGTGTGGCAATCAATCAAAGCCGGGGTGAGCAGCCGAGCGCCGCCATCAATCGGGTTCGCCACGCGGCACGCATCAGGCAGCGCGGACTGCGGGCCAAAATAGCTAATCACGCCATCGCGCCAAGCCAGTGCAGCATCTTCCTGCACAGCTAAGCCCGTTTGCGCCGGGTTGCAAGCGCGAACGTTAAGCAGCAGTCCGCTATTCATATTTTTAAGGACTCTAAAATTATAAGACTCTAAATCGCTTCGTCCCGATCCAACTCTAACGCCACGGCGGCAAAATCTAAGCTAAGTTCAGGGATCGCTTGCACGGGCGCAAGCGCATCAAAATTGAACGATTCCAGCGGCGCAAAACCATCGCTAGCTTTGCCTTCCTTGGCACGCAGATACACCAGCACCACGCGGTTTGCGCCGTCGACGATCCAATATTCCTGCACCCCAGCCGCTTCATACAAGCGCAGTTTGCGTACATGGTCGTGCCCGCCGCTGCCGGGCGAAAGCACTTCAATCACGAAATCGGGCGCGCCGATCCCGCCGCGCTCGTCGTGTTTGCTTGGGTCGCAATACACTAATAAATCGGGCTGCACCACGGTCGTCGCATCGTTTGCCGCCTGCCCAGCGCGCGGTAAACGCACGTCAAAGGGGGCGACAAACGCCTCGCAACGGCGGCCGCGCAATTTTTCAAATAGCTGTGCGTAAAGTGCGCCAACGATGCGCTGATGCCGACGCCCGGCACCCGCCATCGCAAAAACGCTGCCATAAATCAGCTCGTAGCGCTTGCCATCGCTGGGAAGAGCTAAGTAGTCCAAGTAGGTCAATTCTTTATACGCCGGTTGTGCAGACATGCTGTGCTCCTGATTCTGCTGCAAAGTTTACGCCATTTTGGCATCGGCTTAGGCACACTTATCGGCTCGATTTTACCCTAGGCTGAGCCTAATCCATGGACACTACTTACTGTGCGCTCGTGGTCGCGATTGAATTTCCAGTGCCGGAATCCGGGCTGCCAGCGCGTCCAAACAGCTATTTTGAGCGTGCCTTAGCGCAACCGCTAGCGAATCAGTTGGCTTTTGAGCTGGGTAAACAGTTGCCAAGTTTGGATGGCCTGGGCTTGGTTTGGATGGCGGCGTGTTATGACCAAGCACAAATTCTGCGCCCGGGGTTGCCGGTGCACGCGGCGCTGGCGGCGCTATACACAGCGGGCACGCGCAACACCGCATCGCAAAGTGGTGTAAACGGGGCGCAGGTGATGACCTTGCAGGCGTTACGCGGCGAAGCTCCGGTGCCAGCGCTGAAAGTCGACGAGCGTTTGCTCGGCGGCGCGATGGTGTTGCTACCTTTTGCGATTGTCGGTGCGCCCGATTGCGTCAGCATGGCACGCGCAATTTTGGAAGAAAAATTGCTCGATACCGGTTTGACCGATGCGCGCACGGCGTTGATGTTGAATCAAGCGCTAGGCTGCGACGCCGAACATGCGCGCTTAATGACTTTGGATGATCTAGCCGCTCTGTGTGCGATGCAGCTGGAACACGCCGGGCTTGCACCGGTTTGGCAGATTTTGGAAGCCGCGATTTTTCGCCCGCAGGCTAAGATTACAACGCAAATCGGCTGCGCAACGCTTACTTGGCAGGAAGGCAAGCTTAGCGTTGCCACGTCTGGCCCTGGCGATTTTACTTTGACCGAATACAGTGGTCAGGTGTTGCAAGCACGCCAAGCGAGCGCGGTGCTGGAAGCGCATGGCTTGCAGGCAGCTGAGCAATTTCGAGCCAGCGGAATGTTAGAAGTAGGGACAAGCTTTTGGATTGACTGGTTTGTTGATGCGCCAGTTTCCGAGATCAAAGTCTGCAGCGATCCGCGCCTGGGAGTGGTGTTGTATCAACTCAATGACGCGCAAGGCACACGCATTGGCCTCGCATTTCCGCGCCGAGCATCCGCGCACCGGGATGTTTTGCAGCGCTTTGCCGATCAGGCGCCGAGGATCAATTAGCGCAAGTACTACCCAATAAAAGCGAAGTTTCACGATTCATGCGCTCAAAGCGCCGTGCTGCACTAAACTATCCTTAGAGTTAGCGCGGAGCGTTTGCATGCAGTATCGAATCATCTTTAAATACATCAGCGGACGTAAGCGCGGCACGAGTGAGGTTTTCCCCTTGCCGCGCTTTGCTTCGGAGTTGAAAATAGGCCGCGATCCTGCTTGCGAAGTTCGGTTCGATCCAATGAGCGACACCGCTGTCAGCCGCCACCACGCGTCTGTGCAGTGGGTGGACGGTGAAGCGCGCGAGTATTCCATTGTGGATTTACTGAGTAGTAACGGTACGTTTGTTAATAATCAGCGCGTTGAAAATTCACACCCATTAAAGAGCGGCGATCTATTAGAGTTCGGCCGCGGTGGCCCTAGTGCGCGCATCGAAATTCAGGCAGAACCCAGTTTTGACAACACGCTAGCACCGGCCACAAAAACGCTTGAAAAAGTGCCGCATCCGACGGGTAAGTGACCGGCTATAGTCTGTTTAAGTTTAGAGACTGTTAATTTTATCGCCCCATCGAATTACTGACTGCTTCTTATCGCCTGTTTCTCATAGGATTGCGAGCCCAATATGACTGAATCTAGCCCACAAAAAGCCCCGGAAGATCGCCGTCGCGGCATTTATTTGCTGCCCAATTTACTGACCACCTGCGCCATGTTTGCGGGTTACTACGCGATCGTTGCCAGCATTAACGGGCATTGGGTGGACGCCTGTATCGCGGTGTTTATCGCGGCATTTTTTGACGGCATTGATGGCCGTGTAGCGCGTTTGACCAACACCCAAAGTGCGTTTGGCGTGCAATATGATTCGCTGTCCGATTTGATTAGCTTCGGTTTGGCGCCCAGCCTAATTATGTATAACTGGTCTTTAGTGCACCTGAAAGAGATCAACCCGATGCTGGGGAAGTTGGGTTGGCTCGCTGCGTTTCTTTATGCCGCGTGCGCTGCACTTCGGCTCGCGCGCTTCAATGTGCAAGTCGCGGTGCAGGACAAACGCTTTTTTCAAGGCTTGGCCAGCCCAGCGGCCGCCGGTGCGATGGTCAGCTTTGTCTGGGCGGTCGAAAAAATGGGCGGCGATGGCGGTGGTGTGCGTTGGATCACGCCGGTTTTTACCGTGATTGTGGCGTTAGCGATGGTCAGCAATTTGCGCTATTACAGCTTCAAGGCGTGGCCAGAAAAGGTGCGGTTTATGTGGGCCATTCTGATCGTTTTGGCGATTGCCGGGATCGCGTTAAATCCACCGCTGGCGTTAGTGACTATATTTTTCGGCTACATTCTGTCAGGGCCGCTGATGACGATTCTTGGCATACGCCAGCGCCGTGCCCAACATGCGGCGGAGCATGGCGCGGAGGATGACGACGACACGCAGGATCACGATCAGTGATTAAGAAAAATGCGCTTGCAGTGCAAGTAACTCATTTGCGTAGCGTCCAAATCAAAAGAGTCTCAAAGTGAACTGCACGCAGAAAAATATCGTCATTGCGAACGTAGTGAAGCAATCTCAAAGCGCCTCGACTGAAATACAAGATTGCTTTGCTGCGCTTTCCATGGACACTCACTTTTCCTTAACGAATTTAGGGTTTGTTGTTGCCGTTGGCCCAGTGGCGGGAGTATGGGCCGGAGAAAGGGTGGGGGGG
>JANNYA010000062.1:0-39054 GCA_031409855.1 Rhodanobacteraceae bacterium
CCGGCCCAGCGCCAACGCTGAAGTTGCGAAAGCGCTTCATTGAGCACCCACTCACCCACCGGCGCAATCAGGCCGGTTTGTTCCAAAATTGGAATGAAACGATCCGGTGGTACGCTGCCGAATTGCTTGTTATTCCAGCGCAACAGCGCTTCAAAGCGTTTGATACGTTTTTCCGTCAAACAGAGCACCGGCTGAAAATGCAACGAAAATTCATTGCGCTCCAACGCTCGCCGCAACGCGGTTTCCAAGCCTATACGCTCGCGCGCTGCGGCTTCATCGTTGCCGCTGGATAGGTGCACACTATCGCCACCCATGGCTTTGATGACCTGCATCGCGCCCACGGCAGCACGCAACAATTGATCAGCTTGCTCGCCGTGCAGTGGTGACACCGCAAGACCCATGCTTGCGGTAACCGCGACTTCGGTGCTGATCACTTGCAAGGGCTCAGTTAAAGCGCGCTTGATGCGCCCACTAATTTCCAAGCCTTCGTCCGTGTTTACTAAGCCATCCAGCATGACCACGAACTCATCGCCGCCAAAACGCGCAACCGAATCAAGCTCTCGGATATTGTTCGCAATGCGCAGCGCCATACAGCGCAACAGCTCATCACCACCGCCATGACCCAGACTTTCATTAATCTGAGTAAACCGATCCACGTTTAAGAAGATCAAGCCGATCTGGCGGCCGTTGATGAGCGCATTACTCAAGGAGCGCGTGAGCCGACTCATAAACATCAAGCGGTTCGGCAAACCCGTCAATGGATCAAAATTGGTTAGGTGTTTAACTTCAATTTCAGCGCGCTTGCGATCCGTCAAATCATTTAAAACCGCAACGATCGAGGCCTGTTCGCCCGCGCGTTCCGGAATCAGTGAAAGCTCGGCCGCCACAAAAAAATCCTCGCCAGTACGTTTTTTCAGCCAAAGCTCACCCGACCAAGCACCCAAATCAATGGCGCGATTGAGCAAATTGACCATCAGCGTGGGATCCAGTCGCGAAGACCCTAACGCGACCCAGTTTAGGCTGCTCAATTCACCGATATTGTGCCCGCTCATACGCTCAAATGCCGGGTTGACCGTGCGCAGGGTGCCGTCCGCGCGCATCACCATCACACCCTCGGAGATACTGTGTAGTGCCTCCTGTGCAATGAGCAGCTGCTGATCATTGGCGCGGGTCGCACTGATATTCGCGGCAGTTCCGGCAATGCGCAAAATTTTCCCGTGGCTGTCGCGCTTGGTCGCTTTCGCGCGCGAACGCACCCAAATGTAATCCCCGGTTAAGGTACGCACCCGGTGTTCAGACAGAAACTCCGCCGACTCACCCGCCAACACCCGGCGCATCCGTAAATCAACGGCCGCCAAGTCATCGGGATGTAACACGCTTTTAAGCCACGTGGTTCCGGCGACCTCACCGTTTGCATCAGAACCGTACAGCTGATGCACACCGGTACGACGAATAATATCGGCGCTTAAATCCCATTCCCAAAACACACTGTCGTTCGCCCACAAGCTCACTAGCAGATTATTTTTAGCCAGCTCCGTTTTGCCAAGTCGATCCCCACGCAAGCGCCACTGGTGCCAAGTAAGGGCCAGCAGTGCCAAACCCGCAATCAAAGGCACATAGATCATCACTACGGTTTGCAAATACGCGGACATCAATTCGACCAAAGCATGGCGCTATTTGCAGCGAAACGCATCAAATCGCTTTGAGCCGTTACTCATCTCACTGACGCCGCGAACGGTATCCGCACCTAGCTCCGCCGCTTGATTGCGCGCCAGCGCTTCAAGCTCATCGTTTACTTTGGCAGGATCACGCGAGACAAATGCCACTTTGTCGCGCACGGACGCGGTGATTTCGCCTTTGCTTTCACAGCCTTCGACTTCGACTGCGCTAGTAACCACGCGCACACGTTTTCCCGCATCTTCCAATGCCACCCAGGTGCAGCCTGAGGAAAACGCAAGCACCAGCAAGCACGTGACGGTAATTTTAAATTGATTCATGGCTTTATTCCCATTGAGTTAGCCCCGCAGAGTAATGCTAAGCCCGAGTCAACCGCAATCAGAACTCTAAGTCGTGACATCACTTTTTGTTCCATCGAACGACTATTTGTAAAAATAGCGGCGTCCCTCAGTGGGCGACTACGGGCGAATTGCGAGCGCTTTGGTGTCAAATACCAGCGTGCCGGTTCGACCGAGCCGAATAAAGCGTATCAATCGTTAACATCTTTAATCCCGTTCGAGCGCTAGGATTGGGGCGGTCAACCAATGGAGCGCTCAATGGCGGGTTTTGTGGTGGTGATGTGCGGCGTTTCTGGCAAAGACGCGCGTATGGTCGAAATTGTAGTTTCGCGCGCGCCGAACCTTAAGTACCAGTATCAACTGGTGCAGGCTGCCAATGCTTTGCAATGCGACATTGCCCTAGTCGACGCGCAAGCGCCCACCTCTGCGTCCGAGCTTGAAGTGTTGCGCCAACGTTTTGGCAACGTAACGGCAGTATTTGTTTCAGACGATGGCACGCGGGGTGATTCTAGCTATCGCATTGCGCGCAGATCGCTACTACTGCACATCTTGCGCACGCTTGACGGCATTAGCGCCAATCAAATGAATGGCGTGGTTGCCAACAATCCACAAACTCCGCGCAATTTTCCAGTCAATGCGGCACCAGTTAGCGCAGCGGCACCTGCAGCCCCGTTGGCGGAGCCGCGCAAACTGGAGCCGCTCGCCGCATTAGTAGTCGACGACAGCTTGACGGTGCGAACCCAACTTCAGGGCGCTCTGGATCGCATTGGTGTCAAGGGTGCGCTTGCAGAAAATGGCACGACCGCACTTGAGGCCATCAAGTTAAAGCGTTTCGATGTAATTTTTCTCGACGTCATCATGCCAGGTATGGATGGTTATGCCCTGTGTCGGCAAATTAAGAGCACGCCAGCCACGCGCGCCACCCCGGTGGTGATGTTGACCTCACGCTCATCACCTTTTGATCGGGCACGCGGTGCCTTGGCGGGATGTGATACTTATTTGACCAAACCCATCGATTTAAAGTCTTTTTATCGTGCGGTCGATAAAGTTTTGCTCAAAGCATTCAAAGATAACCGTGCGCTGATGACCGAACGCGGTTACAAACTATTAGCGTTTTAACTCCAAACCAGCAAAGCTCACCACTTTGACCGTAAGCACACAGACCTTCCTTTTCGCGACTGAAACACTATTTTTGGAGTTCGGGTAAATGAGTAAGAAAATTCTCGTCGTTGACGATTCCCCGGTAGAGTTAGCGAATTTGCGTATGTTGTTGCATGACCACGGCTACGACACCGTGACTGCCACGACCGGGCGCGAATGCGTCGATAAAGCGCTTGCGGAAATGCCGAGTTTGATTTTGCTCGACATTATCATGCCGGACATGGACGGCTACGAGGCCTGCCGACGCCTACGCAGCGATGCCAAAACCAAGCCTATTCCAGTGGTATTTGTCTCCAGCAAGAACCAAAAAGCAGATCAGCTTTGGGCCACGATGCAGGGCGCAAAAGCGCTCATTGGCAAGCCCTACACGCCCGAGCAGATTTTACAAACGGTTCGCGCTTTCGCTTGAGCCCAGAGGCCGCACCCATGACCACGCGAGCGACCGATGAGCTCTGAAGCTAGCCTTGGTGGCGCACTGCGCTACAGCTTTCGATTGACCAGCACCTACCCGCGATTGGTGCTGGCTCCGAGTGTGATGGGCGAGCTGCATTACGGCGTTCGCCCAACCTATATTCCCAATTCACCAGGCTGGTTTCGTGGCGTAATGAACCGGCGCGGCGCACTGGTGCCGATTTTTGATGTGACCTTGTGGCTCGGCCTGGGCCGCGACCCAAGCACAGAGCGTCGCGGTTTACTGTTGTTTGATTCAGCACCCAAAATGGCGGGGATTTGGATCTTGGGCGAGCCTACGATGGCCACGCTCATTGAAAACGACGACGCGGACCGCTCGGAATTTCCTGAGCAAATGCAAGCATTTTTAACCCAAGGTTTTGAATCTGATGACGGCCCCTGTTTTGAATTTGATCATGCCGCGTGGTTTCGACTCGCGGGCGGTCGCGCCTAGTTAAAAACTTTATCAAGCTGTCCCACAATAGTTTCAAACCCTCTAATCCACAACTTAATTCAGCCAGTGTCACCGATGCCTAGGAGCAGCAGTTTATGGGTCTATTTAGCTCAATTCGTTCTCGCGTACTTTTTGGCACGCTGGCACTTGCGATTATTCCGCTCATTATCGCCGCCGCGATCATTGGGTATTTGAGTTATCAGTCAGCGAAAAGCGCGGTGCAAGAACGCGTCACAGCCCAGCTGGATTCCTTGCGGGTGGTGCAGACGCAACAGGTTAAGTCCTATTTTGAAACGCTCAAGCAGACGATGCTAGTAACCAGCACCAACCCGACCGTACGTGAGCAATTCAAGCGTTTACGCGATGCTTACCCAACTGTGGCCAGCACACTTGCGGTACCGGCTGACGAACAGCGCGCGGCAGTACGCGAGTATTTCACCGGTAGTTTTTCGGAGACATTTAAGAGCAAAAACGCAGGTAAAGACACGGATATGGGTTCGATTGTCGATGCATTGCCAGCAAGCGCGATTGCTTTGCAATATCTATATATCGCGAAAAATGCGAATAAATTAGGTGAAAAAAATCAGCTTGACATGAGCGAATTGGACTTGACTGACTACTCGGCAACGCACGCGCAATTTCAGCCTTGGGTTCGCAACGTGATTGATCAATATGGTCTCTACGATTTTTTTCTCGCAGATATGAACGGCGATATCGTCTACACGTATTTCAAAGAGGCCGACTTTGGCACCTCGTTGGTTGATGGCCCCTATGCCGGCACCAACATCGGTGACGCCTTTCAGCAAGCGCGTGATTCGGAGGATCCGAACACGGTTTACATGGCAGACTATCGCCCCTACATTCCTTCATACGACGATCAGGCCGCATTTCTCAGCGTCCCCATTTTTGATGGTGCCCTTGGTGCAGAAAGTCAAAAAATTGGTGTATTTATCGTACAGGTGCCTATCGCCCAGGTAAACGATGTTATGACGTTCCGCAAAGATTGGCTCGGCTCGGGGCTGGGTAGTACTGGGCAAACATTGCTCGTCGGTGCTGATTCACTCTCGCGCAGCATTAGCCGCGAATTGGTGCAAAATTCCAAAGGCTACCTAGAGACTTTGAAAGCCAACGGTGTGAACCCTGCGTTCATTAAAGCCATAGCGTCGCGCAATTCAGATATTGGCACGCGCGAGCTAAAGAGCGAAGGAATTAGCCAGTCGATCGCAAGTAAAACCGGCGCTGCGACGTACAAAAATCATTTGGGCAGGGATGTGTTGGGCTCCTATGGCCCGATCAATGTCCTTGGTTTGTCTTGGATAACGCTTGCTGAGATCGATCAGGCAGAAGCGTTCCTACCGGCGCAAGCGCTGCTTGAACGTATAGGCATCGCAGCGCTTGGCACCACGGGGGTATTGGCACTGCTAGGATTTCTATTTGCCTCGACGCTAGCGCGCTCTATCAACCGGCCTATCGCGCACTTACAAAGCACCATTCAAGAAGTCACCACCGGTAATTTGGACGCGCGCACTAAAATGCTGCCAACGGACGAACTGGGTCAGCTTGGCAACGCTTTCGATACGCTCCTTGATGATCGGGTATCGCAATTGGTTTCCGCCGCGCATGAAAATGAAATCATGAACAACTCGGTCATCGATATCATGCAGTCTTTAGGACAAATTGCGCAAAATGACTTGACGGTTAAGGTGCCGGTTACCGGCGATGTCACTGGCGCGATCGCGGATGCTATTAATTTTGTGACCACCGAAACCAGCGGCGCGCTACGCCAAGTGCTCAGCATTTCTGCGAACGTGGCGCGCGCATCAACGCAAGTGCGGCAACGGGCGGCCGACGTGATGACGGCAGCAGAAAAGAATGGCATTGAGGTTAGTTCAACCTCACGTGAGTTAGAAGGTGCTGCCAGCGCGCTCAACGACATCGCCGGACAAGCGCAAAGCGCGAACGAAGCCGCCGAGCGCGCCATTTCCGCCACCAGTCAAGCGTTGAAAATCGTGTCGGAAACGGTGCAGGGCGTGGCGCTATCGCGGGATCAAATTCGTGAGACGGAAAAACGTTTGAAGCGCCTGGGCGAGCGCAGCCAAGAAATTACCGCAGTAGTGAACATCATCAATCAAATCGCCGAACGCACCTCGGTGCTTGCGCTTAACGCCGGGATGCAAGCTGCGGCCGCAGGCGACGCCGGCCGAGGCTTTGCGCTCGTGGCCGACGAAGTCAAACGTTTGGCAGAAAGCGCTCGTGATGCGACGCGCCAAATCGGCACCCTGGTGAATGGCATCCAGGCTGACTCGGGCGACACGATTCGCACGATGAATGAAACCATCTCCCAGGTCGTTGGAATTTCCAAATTGGCGGAACGCGCGGGCGAGCAAATGGAAAAGACGCTTTCGGCAACCGATGGCCTGGTGGGTTCTGTGCGGGAAATTGCCGCGACGACGGCAACTCAAGCACGCGCGTCCGGCACCCTGCTCAAACGGGCGCACAATATTGAGCTGGCGAATACGGAAACGATGGCTGCGCTTACCGCGCAACGGGAAGAAACCGCACGCCTGATGCAATATTCAAAAGCGTTGGTCGACACCGTGCGCGTCTTTAAATTGCCAAACACCGAGACGACCAGCTAGTACATCGTGTTAAGCCTCAAACCAAACGAGTGTAGTGCAGCCATGATTGACTTCCAAAATGATTGACAAGCATGCCATCGACGCCCTGCTTGAGCAAATTGAGCCATGGCTAGCTTTGCTCGACGCCCAGTCGCTGGAGCAAACCGGCGGTGATTTAGAGTTGCGGCAAGCTTTTTTTGGCGAGTTACGCAACGCGACACAAGATTTTGCTCAAGCTGCGCAAAAATCTTCACTGCGCGGGCTGTGCAACGTCGCGATGCTGTTATTGCGCGGTATGGATACGCGTATGAATAAGCCACTTGATGACGAAGATATTGGGCAACTAACGCTTTGGCTCAGCGGCGTGCAGTCGTATCTTGATGCCACGCTTGCTGATGCCAGCCCGCTAGTGACTGATTTGCTCGCGCTAAGCTGGGTTCCAAAATTGGCGCCAGCAGCGATCAGCACATTACAAGATCGACTGCGTGAAGCCACCACCGCACTGACGCAGTGCGCACAAGAAAGCTCTGCAGCTGAGCTTGCCGAGCAGGTTCAAGAGCCGAACGTGCAGGTTCACGTCGCTACGCAAGGCAACGGTGTTAATGAAAGCGCAGCGATTGAAAGTTCAACGTTTGAAGCGTTCCGCATCAACGATAGTCATACCGAATTAAACTCGACCGAACACCTTGGGGCTGCGCCCACAGAACCGGTTGCTGATTTGGCTTCGGCAAATTTTGGGCAAAGTGTGGAATCCGTATCGCCTCTCGAAGAAAGCATTAGCGATGCGACGGAAAGTCAGATTTGGATTGCGAACGAGGAATTCCAACTCGTCACTGAAACCGTGCAATCACGCCTTTTGCCTTGTCTGAGTGAACTTGCACAAGCATCTGAGCCGGATAAATTAGCCGAGCACTACGGCGAGGCACAATATCAAATCGAGCTACTCAGTAACGCATTCGAGGTTTTGGGCCTGGAACAATCGCGCAAGATGTGCCACGTGCTGTTGCAAAGTTTGGCAGCCCCCGGTGCCGATTCTGAAGCTGTAATTAGCGAACGTGCGCCCTCGATGATGCATTGGATCGTGATGTTGGTTGATTTTTGTGATCGCCCGGACAACATCGAAGCGCGTGAATCGTGGGTGGATTTTGTTGGGACCGAGGACTGGTTCGCGCAATTAACACCTGCACATTCCGCAGCCCTGAAAAACGAAATTGCAAGCATCAGCGTCGGGCTAGACCCACGTCTGATGGCCGCGCGAAAAACTGAAATCACTGAGGAAGAAACCGAGCTTAAGCCTGCTGCCGATGTTATGCCAAATGTGCTGCAGGGCATGTTGATCGAGCTTCCAGAAAACGCGCGCGCCTTATCGCTCAGTATTGAAAACTTCGTGCTCAGCGGTGAGCTAGATTCGCTTGATAGCGCGCGCCGGGTTGCACATACACTTAAAGGTGATGCCAATACCGTCGGAATCAAGGGCATTGCAAACCTAACGCATTCGCTCGAGGATATTTTTATAGAGCTAGCGAAGCAGCCGGCCATTCCCAGCCGCGCCTTTGCAAACTTACTAATGCAAGCGTCTGACTGCGTATCAAGCATGGCAGATCACGTTTTGGGGCGTGGCGAAGCACCTAGCGATGCACGCAGCGTGATGCAGGAGGTGCTTACTGTTGCCAATTGCCTGATCGATGGCACACCGATTAGCGAATTAGAATTCGCGGACAGCGTTGCTGAGTATTCGGCTGGTGAAACTCTGCCTAGTCAGAGCCTATCAGGCGTCACTAGCCAAACTGCACGTCCAGAAGAATCAGCCTTACAAACGGCCGAGCGACTGGCGCAGTTTAGTCTTGCCACAGCCCCTGCGGCGCGCGCCGCAACTGTGGCGCTAGCAGATGTGCCGATGCTGCAAATACCGGCGGACGTATTAGATCGTTTGTTAGATTTTTCGTCCGAAGCGCTGGTATTGCTGCGGCAAATTGAAACGCAAATTAAGAGCGTGGATGAAGGCCAAGCCGAAATTGAACGGCAGCGGCAAGATGGCGCGGCCTTGCTGGTCGAGTTAGACAACGCGGTCAATTTGCGCGGTGTAGCGATGCAATCCTCTCGCAAACAAGGCGAAGAAATTGATCCGTTGGAGATGGATCAATATAACGAGCTATACACCGTTACGCGCCGCTTGATGGAAGTTTCTGCCGATGAACAAAGCTCCCGAAACGTAATTGAACGCGCGGCACGCAGCTTAATCGAGTTAGCCGCCGAGCAAGAAAAGGTGCAGCTTGAATTGCAGGATCAAATCATGCGCACCCGGCAAGTGTCGGTCAAAGATTTTGTTGGTCGTTTCCAACGCGCAGTGCGCCAGACCTCGAAAATGCTGGATAAAGACGTTGATTTTGTCGTGACTGGGCAAGACACGATGATCGACCGCGTGCAAATGGAAAACTTGGTCGACCCGCTCATGCATGCGCTGCGCAACTCGGTCGATCACGGCGTTGAGCAACAAAGTATGCGCCTGACCCGAGGCAAGCCCATTTCTGGGCAAGTCAATTTAAGTTTTGCCCGCGATGGCCGTTCGGTTTCGGTCAAGCTGAGCGATGATGGCGCAGGCCTGAATTACGAGCGCATTCGCGCCAAAGCGATCCAGCGTGGCTTTATGTCAGAAACCGATCAGGTGAGTAATGATGATTTGGCGCAAATTATTCTATTGCCCGGCTTTTCCACCAAGGAAGAAGTTAGTCAGGTGTCAGGCCGCGGTATCGGGCTAGATGTGGTTTATCAGCGTATTCAAGATTTGCGCGGCTCGCTGGCAATACGATCAAAGCAGGGCAGCGGCATGACCATGGACATACGCCTGCCCGCCAGCATGACCTCGCTCTATTGTGGCCTGACCCAACTTGACGGCGGCTGGGCAGCAATTGCGTCTGACTCTGTCGAAAGCTTCCAATTAATTGAACCCTATTTTTGCGAAGTTGATGGCGAACAAGTTTATGTCACGATAGAAGGCGAGCGCATGCCGCTATTGGATTTGGAGGCGATGATTGGCGGCGTGCGATCACGCATCAAAGTGCCCGAGCAGCCTGGTGTAGGCGTACTGGTGCGCGGGGTTTCTGGCGAAGCGCAGCTTGGATTTTTGCCCGAGATCAAAGAAATGCGTACCGTTATTGTGAAAGATTTCGGCCCCTATTTACGTACATTTCCGGGCGTACGCGGCGGCACTATTTTGGGTGACGGCACCGTGGCACCGGTCATTGATGCGCGCGAATTGATGCGCAACACCGCCTATCAACCCTGGTCTGCACGCGATGAATCCTATCGCGCGGCCTTGGCAAAAACGGTCAAGCTGCGCGCGCTGATTGCCGATGACTCCCTCAGCGTGCGCCGCGCCCTTGAACAATTATTGACCGACGCTGGCTTCGAGGTGTTTGCCGCACGTGATGGCTTAGAAGCGCTGGCGCTCATCAAAGAATCAAATCCAGACATCCTGCTGCTTGATTTGGAAATGCCGCGTATGAACGGGCTGGAAGTCGCCGCATTTGTACGTAAGGATAGTGAATTCAGCGAAGTACCGATTATTATGATTACCAGCCGCACCAGCGAAAAACACGTGCAGATGGCGAAGGCGGCGGGTGTTAACGATATTTTGTCGAAACCTTATGCAGAAGATGCGCTGCTTGATCTAATTCAAACCCATTTGGGCATCGTTGTTAAGAAAGCGGCTTAATCAGGGTAGGATTCAAGCAGATGTCGAAAACAACTTGTTTTCAAGCCGTTCGTAAACTTATTTAGCTAACAAAGCATTCTGCATGCGAACGATACATACAGGCGGGCGAACGCTGAGGATCGCGGCGATCAGCTTAGATCTAGACGACACCTTATGGCCCATCGCGCCGACGATTGAGCGCGCCGAAGCGCGTCTGCACGCTTGGTTGGAAGCGCATTTTCCGGCCGTGGCGCAGGCATATCCTGTTGCCGCGATGCGCGCGTTAAGGGAGCGAATTTGGCTCGAAAACCCGGAATTGCAGCATGATTTCACGGCAACGCGCCTAATGAGCCTGCGCGTGGCGATGCTGCCGTTTGGGGCATTGGAGGCAGACGTGCAAGTGGCGTTCGAGTTGTTTTTTGAGGCGCGCAATGACGTCACCTTGTTTCCAGGCGCACTGGCATCGCTGCAAAGCCTAGCCGCACACTGGCCCGTGGTGGCGCTGACAAATGGCAATGCTGACCTGAGTCGCATCGGCCTAGAACACTATTTTCATGCGCGCATCGACGCACGTAGTTTTGGCGCAGCTAAGCCGGATCGCGGTATTTTTCATGCCGCCTGTAACGCCGCAGCAACGGCGCCAGAACATACGCTGCACATTGGCGATCACGCGCATCAGGATGTTTATGGCGCACTCAACGCCGGCATGTACGCGGCTTGGATCACGGCACCAAATAGCGAATGGCCCAAGATGAGCGAGCCCCAGATGAGCGCATGGCCCAAGTTAAACGGTGGGCAATTGCTGGGCGATGCGCCGCATTTACGCGCCGCCAGTTTGAGCGAATTATGCGCATCCTTACTGGCCTGAGCCTAATCCTGTGGCTCATTTTGCCGCTGTTTGCAACCGCAGCTGCGACCCCCAAGTCACCGGCCAATACGCATGCAAACGCGAATGGCTTCAACACGATCATCGAACCGTACGGGCAAATCTTCCCGGCATTCGAGCTGGCCAGCCTTTCACTGACCAACAAATCCGGCGCGAGCGGCGCGCCAAACACCTTTGGTACCGAAGACGCACTGATCGGTGCGAGCGTCATCGCCAGCAAGTCAAATGAAGCATTAACACTCAGCATTAGCGCACCAGGATTGCTCAAGCCATCAAGCTTGAGCGCACAAGCACCGCGCGCAGGCCAGCGCTACACGCTCTACCCAAATTTGCGTTGGAATGTCCAGGCACTGCGCGCGGTCAAACAACCGCGCATCGTCACACTCACGTTCGAGTTGTACTCTGGCAAAAGCCGCCTTGCAGTGCGCAGCGTTCCCGTCACGTTGCGCTCAAGCAACGACGTGCTCTATGGCGTGAAAGATCCCACGTCGAAAAAAATCTTAGATTTCAACTGGCTTTTTGCCGCGTTTGTCGACGAAGACAGCCCCGCGATTTCCGATATTTTGGCGAAGTCGACCGCGACCGGGGTAATCGAAAAATTTCACGGCTATGGGCAAAATGATACCGAGGAAGTCTATGCCCAGGTGTTTGCCATTTGGCACACGCTACAGCGACGCGGCATACGCTACAGCAATTTAGCCCCAGTCACGAATTCGTTCAAATCGCAAAACGTTTCGAGCCAATATGTGCGCTTCGTGAGCGACACCTGGGCGTCACAAAAAGCCAATTGTGTCGATGCGTCGGTGCTTATCGCCTCAGCGCTCAGGCGCGCTGGGCTTGCACCGGTTTTGGTTGTTATACCCGGCCATATGTTAGTGGGTGTGGCGCTTGATGCCGAGGGCACGCAATACGCCTATCTGGAAACTACACGGCTTGAAACCGCGCACATCAACCTGGGCAGCTCATCAAAACGCTCTCTCAACGCGTCGCTCGAGAATTTTGAAGAGGCGCTCGCAGAGGGGCAACGCCAAGTTGATGCTGCAGGCACACGCTTTGCCGCTGAAACAGATTTGTCCTATCAAATGATCGATATCCAGGCCGCACGCGAATTGGGCGTTATTCCCATAAGTCAGCATTAGTGAAGCTTTTCGTGACGCTGGCGAATTTCAGCAGCGTCACAAAGCGCACTAATTGGAACGACAGCGGCTTACCGTCAATTGCTCGCGACCACCGTCGTCATAGACAAAATCGATGCTTTCGCCGCGCATGGTGTTAATTCTGCCAGGGTAGTAGTCGCCTTCATTTTTCCAATTGCATTCCAGCCGCGTGCCCACCCGCCAGTTGAGCCTGCGCACTTCATTGCGGGCAACAATGGCTTCATCGCCATCATCAAAACTGACGTGTATGCCTTGGCGATCAATAAATTCAATTTCTGCTGGATACCATAAGCCATCCGCTTCCCAAAGTGCGGTCACACGATCACCCACGGCTTGCGCAAGTGCAGCGTTAGAAAAAAGGCCCAAGCTAAGGCCAAAAATAAGGCCCAAAATAGGGCTTCGGCAAATAAATGTTTGTTTCATAAAAATTCTCCAAATTGATTATTAGCGTAGCAATCCGCGAAATACGGATAAATTGCGAAGCTGAAACGAAGTTTCTTCAAAGAGCCATCAACATTCGGAATTCGGCTGAGGAAGTACCTGAATGATCGAGCAAACAACAAAATCATCATACCGCTAACGCAGCGAAAGGCGCGGCCCGACCAGCCTGTTGCGCACTAACGTCACAATTACTTACTCTCGCTCACTCATCGCTGCGTCAATTTCACCCGCGCCGGTTTTGCCCAGGCCGCCGACGCGCACATAACTGCCATCAAAGTAAGCGCGCATGCCACCAAAGTTCTGCGCGTTTTCCGCCACAACGGCCAGCTGACTACCATCGCGCGAAAATGTGACGACTACAGAAAGTGTGTCCTCGGCGTCGGTACTGAAGTCTTCGGTCGTGCTGCGAAAAATTGCAGTTTCGCCTTTTAGCCGCGCCACACCGACAATCCGGCCAGTATGAAAGGTGCTGCTGCGCACCACATCGATCATAAAGTGCAGGCCATCGGCGCGCGCATCAATACTGATCGTGCCGCCAAAGCTGTCCTCATAAACGCCACTCCAGGTGCTATTTGCAGGCGCAACCAACGCTTGCAAAACCTTGGTGCGCGAGTAACTCATGTCCGCACGATAAATCTCAAACTCAGCGCACTGCTGCATTGCCGCCACCTCAGCAAAGGGCACGCCGCCCGCTGCACTTGCAGCAGCCATCTCGTCCCGGTAGGGAATCCACAACCGCTGTTGCTTTAACACTTCCGCAAATTGCCCTGCCGAAAGCTTGGCCTTGAGTGGCTTCCACGCCACATTCAATGCCGCATCCGCCACAGCAAATTTTTTGCGCGCCTCAGTGAGCTGTGCCGCCGTTGACACACAAGGCTCAGCACGCAATGCGCCAAAGCCACTGACTAACAAAATGACCAAAAGAATTTTTTTCATAGGCTGCGGCTAAGATATTTCGATGGAGGGGGCTGGACTCAAGTCTACTAAAACCTCCTAGAGGTCACGGCATTAAAACGCACTAAATCAACGCCCTACTCCAAAACCTACCCAAACCGCGACTAGGCGCTGCGTAATTCATTGTGAGCTAGACTTTTCTGACTTTTGCGCCCTACCCCGCTCGGCGCGAATCCAGGCGAGCTTGTCGGCAATTTTAATCTCCAAGCCGCGCGCAACCGGGTGGTAGAACTGGGTGGCTTCAAAGCCTTCGGGAAAGCCGAACTGACTGAGCGCGATGGCGTCTGGCAAATCATGGTCATATTGGTAGTGCGCGCCAAAACCTAAATTCTTCATGAGTTTGGTCGGGGCATTGCGCAAATGATTCGGCACCTCCAAGGTGCCGTGCGCGGCGACGAACGCTTTTGCGGCTTTGAACGCAACATAGGTGGCATTGCTTTTGGGCGCTGAGGCTAAATAAAGCACCAATTGCGCCAGTGCCAGCTCACCTTCCGGCACGCCTAAACGTTCCAAGCTTTGCCATGCAGACAAGGCTAACGCCAGCGCGCGCGGGTCGGCGTTGCCGATGTCTTCACTAGCGAGCCGGGTCAGGCGGCGCGCCAGATATTCAGGGTCGACGCCGCCATCTAACATGCGCACCAACCAATACAGTGCCGCATCCGGGTTCGAGCTACGGATGGTTTTGTGCAGCGCGGAAATTTGATCAAAATGCAGATCGCCGCCTTTATCAAAGCGCCGATAACCGTCACCAGCTGCGGCTTCAACATGGTCATTAGAAATGACTGCATCAGCGGCAATTTCTGCCGTTACTTCCAATAAAATCAGCGCGCGTCGGGCATCGCCATCACTTAATTCGCTGATGCGTTTGAGTGCGCTAGCGTCCGCACTTTTACCACCGAAACCACGCTCGGCATCGGCTAAGGCGCGTTCGAGTAACGCGATGATCGCTGGCGGTTCGACCGCTTTCAACACATGCACCCGCGCCCGCGAAAGCAACGCGCCGTTCACAGCGAAGCTCGGGTTTTCGGTAGTGGCACCGATCAGCACAATCGTGCCGTCCTCCACATGCGGCAACAAAGCATCTTGCTGAGCTTTATTGAAGCGATGGATTTCATCGACAAAAAGCACGGTTTGACGCATCAAATCGCGATTACTTTTAGCCAGCGCCACTGCTTGGCGCAATTCCGCCACGCCTGCCAGCACTGCAGAAATCGGCGCAAATTCAGCATCGCAGGCTTGCGCCACTAAACGCGCCAGCGTGGTTTTACCGCAGCCGGGCGGGCCCCACAAAATCATCGAATAGGGCCGTTTTGCCGCAAGTGCGCGCATCAACGCGCTGTCCGGATGGGTCAAATGCGGTTGCCCTACAATTTCTGCGATTTCACGCGGGCGCATGCGCTCGGCGAGAGGCCTAAAGTCATTGTCGTTAATCATTTGCAGCCTTTGCTAATGCACTGACCAAGGCATCAATTTGCGCCGCAGTATGGTACGCACGCAGGCTCACGCGCAGCCGTTCACCGCCTGTGGGCACCGTCGGCGGGCGCACAGCGGGCACGTAAAAACCTGCTTGCATGAGCTTGTGAATTGTCGCCATCACGTCCTTTTCGCCACACAGTATCGGTTGAATCGCGGTTTCTGACGCCGTCATTGGCAGCCCAGCAGCGCTTGCCTGCGAACGAAAGCGCGCAATATTTTCACTCAACTGCATGCGCAAAGCATCACCGCCGCGCGCAATTTCCACCGCTTTGCTGGTGGCCGCCGCCAATGCGGGTGGCATCGCGGTGGTGTAAATCCAGGGGCGGGAAAAATTGATAATCGACTCGATCACTTCATTCGAGCCCAAAATAGCGGCACCGGCACTACCCAGCGCTTTGCCAAAAGTTAGCATCAACACTGGGCAGCTTTGCGTATCCAAGCCCGCCGCACGCGCCAAACCGGCACCCTGCGGGCCAAGTACGCCTATCGCATGCGCTTCATCTAGCATCAACGTCGCGCTACTTTGACCGGCCAAAGTACTCAGTGCACTAATTGGCGCTAGATCGCCATCCATACTAAACACCGATTCGGTGACCAGCCAACGCACTCCTGCAGTTTTCGCACGCAACAAATCCGCCGCCGACATCAAATCGTTATGCGCAAAGCGCCGCAATGTCGCCCCGGCGTAGCGCGCGCCGTCCAGCAAACAGGCATGCGCCAAGCGATCTGCTATTACTAAATCTTGCGGCTCCGCCAGCGCGCCAAAAGCACCCAAAGCGGCCTGAAAGCCCGAGCTAAACAGCGCCGCTGCGGGCCTGCCGGTCCAATCACACAAGGCTTGTTCTAAGCGCACATGCTCTGGATGATGCCCGCCCAATAAATGCGAAGCGCCCGCACCCAGCCCATAAAGTGCCGCCGCGCGGGCGAATTCCGCTTTAATGTCATTGTTGCTGCGCAGGCCCAAATAGTCATTGCTGGAAAAATCGATGGCGCGTTGCCCTAGGCGGCTAACAAACCCGTCAGAATCTGGCGCGCACGACACCAGTGTCCGCTTTAATCCAAGCTCGACGCGTTGCGCAAGCCGCCGCTGCAAACGTGTTTGCAAATCAGAGCTTGTCATTTTAAGCCAGCAATGCCTGCGATGCGTTCGGTTATCAGCCCAGCTAAGTCCTCGGGCACATCATGCCCCAGGCCCGGAATGACCTCGAATTTGGCACCTTTAATACGCCGCGCTAAATCTTTCCCGTGCGCAATCGGCACCATTTTATCCGCCACACCATGCAAAATTTGCACCGGCATTTTCAAGTTTGACAACAAACGCCAGCGCTTACCATCCGCCATAATCGCGGCCAGCTGACGCAACGCACCTGCACCGGCCATACTGCGATTCACCTGCTCCTCGGCGCGCGCGCGGCGCAACTCCGGCGGCGTTGGATATCCTGGGCTCCCAATTTCATCAAACAAGCGCAGCAAGTACTCCACTGCCGCCTCCCGGTCTGGCATGCCGGCAGTGGGCTTGGCGGAAAAAATCTTTAACACCGAAAAATTGGGCGGCGGCAGCAATGGATAGCCGCTGGAGGTCATCATTAAGGTCAAGCTCAACACGCGCTCAGGGTTTGCCAGCGCCAAACGCTGCGCAATCATGCCGCCCATCGAAACACCCAGCACATGCGCGCTTTTAATATGCAGTAAATCCAGCAACTGACATGTGTCCTGCGCCATATCGCTCAAGGTGTAGGGCGGCGGCGCGCCAATTCCAGTCAGGCGACGCAGCATCACGCGCGCCAATTTCGGGCTACCTAAATGCTCCAAACGGCTCGATAAACCAATATCGCGATTATCAAAAGTAATCACATAAAAGCCGCGTGCCACCAGGACATCAATCCACGTCATCGGCCAAGCGGTGCGCTGAGTTGCTAAGCCCATAATGAGCAAAAGCGGCACGCCGGTTTTGGCGCCGAAGCAGGCGTAGTCGAGGATGATTTCGTGGGTATTCTGCTTAACCATATCCATGCTTCCAAACGATTTTCTTGGTCGTCCATTCGCAAACTTTAAGCGTGGAATTCACCAATTACCTCAATCAGGCCAACAATATTGCTGTTGAGTTCCACTAAATCATTGGCCGGAATCCACCATTCCGTATGCCCAGATCCGCCAACTGTTTCTGTGCGATATCGAGCCATAAAGTCTGCGCGAACATGAAATCTCGTGACATAACCATGCCCACTCGCTTTTACGTTCCAGTCCCGGGCAATTTGCGCCGCATAAGCTTCATTAGTCACTGGATAAAAGATGGGTTGCCCAGGCAATCTTGGCGGCCATTCCCTAAAACCACTTTTACGAACCAATTCAAGTTCGTTGGGCCCAGTAGGACGATACAAAACAACTGTTTCTTCGATCATTAAGTGCTCTGGCGCTTGACTATAAAAAATATTGGGATTCCTTAAGGCTTATAAAGCATGTGCCGTTTTGGACTCAACCGACGCCTGTCCAGCTAGCAGGCCAACTACAGAGATATCTTCATCCACACTCGGCCAGTGTATGCCCTGGCCGTCACCCATTAATTCATAATTGGCACGCTCCGAAGCAGACGCATTCGCAAGCCGTGGAAACCAAATGATTGGTACCGACAACCAACGGCCGTCTGTCAATGAGACGCGCAACTCGTCCTCGGAACATACTGCCGCCATTGCGCGCGGTGCCGTTTTATCTATCAAAGAATTCATCCCAAGCCTCCACGAAATTTTTTTGATTTGCTGTCACCAGTACCAAGAGCTTATGTAACTCCTGAGCCGGGAATCCTACGCTGCTAGATAGTGAAACTGGCCTGAGCCAGAATTTTGCTAAAAATCGCTCACGCTGCACATGAATATGATGCGGCTCAGCATTTTCGTTTGCGTAAAAGAAAAAACGATACGCGCCGATGTAAAGGACGGTTGGCATAGAGCGATTAGTATGCCTGAATGTTCAGGAGTTCAATTCGCACAAGCCCAGAGTTTCGCCATTGTGTATATGCCCTGTAACAGCCTCTAAACCCTAACCAACTTCCGCCCCGAACAAATAACCACATCAGCGCCGCGCCGCGCAAATAACCCGACGCACACCACGCCCGGCAGCACTTCCAATTTCGCTTCCAACGCCACTGGATCGATGATGCGCAAATCAGCCGCGTCCAAAATCCATAGTCCGTTATCGGTAATGACTGGCTTGCCTACACTGACTTGGCGCCACGTTGGCGTTGCGCCCAGCACCACTAATTGGCGTGCGATCAGGCTGCGCGCCATTGGAATGACTTCGATAGGCAAGGGAAAGCGGCCTAAAACATCGACCAACTTGCTGTCGTCAATCAGGCAAACAAAGGTTTTTGCCGCCTCGGCAATAATTTTTTCACGGGTCAGTGCTGCACCACCGCCTTTAATCAAGCGAAAATGCGCGTCGCATTCATCCGCACCGTCAATGTAGGTATTGATCGTGCCCGCTTGATTTAGATCGATCACATCGACGCCAAGCGCGCGCAAACGCTCGGTGCTGGCGCTGGAACTACTGACCGCCGCGCGCGGCAAATGTTTGCGCTCCGCCATCACCGCAATCAAGGCGTTTACTGTCGAGCCCGTACCCACGCCCAAAACTTCGCGTGGGTCGATATAGTCCATGGCGGCTTCGGCGCTGGCGCGCTTTTGTTGATCTGGCGTCATCTGTCTTCCTTAAAATTTATGCGGATGGCTTTTCGAGTTTTAATACCGCGCGCCACTGGCTTGGCGTTACCGGCAAAATACTTAAGCGGTTGCCGCGATTGAGCAGCACAAAGTCGTCTAATGATGGTGCTGCGGCGCGCAGCCGATCCAGTCCTATAGACCGCAAGGTGTGGCGCACATAGCCAACCAGCACGCTAGACCAACGCGGCTCAGCAACCACGCTTTTCGCATCGAAATAATCACTTTCAGGCTCAAATTGTGTTGGGTCCGCAGCAGCGGCTCGCACAATTTTGCCGATTCCGACGATGCCGGGCTCGGCGCAGCTGGAATGGTAGAAAAAAAACTGATCGCCTAATTTCATCTCGCGCATGAAATTACGGGCCTGATAGTTACGCACGCCGGTCCATTCTTCCGTCTTACGCGCCTTCAGCAAATCAATCGAAAATTCGTCAGGTTCGCTTTTCAATAGCCAGTATTGCATCACTCAAAGCCGTCGCTGAGCAAGCCATCCGCCGGTGAAAGCACGCGCGCGACTTCAATTTCGATCGGCCCGCCAGATGGCGTTTGCGTCCAGCCTTTCGTCACGCTGAGCGCCCTAAACGCACGCCGATACAGCAGCCTTGCGTCGACATCGACATCGGACAGATTAACCCCGACAGGTAACGTAAAGCGATAGCTGGAACTGTCCGTGCTGGCGGCGGGAATGGTCGTGCTAAGTAACGATTCGGCGTCAATAAACAACACCGGTGTCACGGTCGGGCCGACACCATTAATGCGTCCACTTAAAAGTTTTGCGTAGCCTTTACCGGGCAGGCCAGAAAAATCCCCTGACTGCACACCGGGCACGTCATCGTCAGCCCAGCTTGGCACGGTTGGCCCAAACGCTTGCGCGAGTGGCGCACCACCGCGCTTTTTGGCCCGCACAATCAGCATCGCATTGCGAATCTCAACACCAGTGGGAAAGGCATGCCCAGCGCCTTGGTTTTGCACATTTGCAGTCACTAAAATCTCATTGCCCAATTGCGTCACCACGGTACTGAGAGTGATCGCGCCCGCAAGTGTGCTGGGCGTGGCGCCAATAAAACTATGTCGGTGCCGTTGCGATGCCGGGCGGGTCACG
This sequence comes from Rhodanobacteraceae bacterium, assembly GCA_031409855.1. Taxonomy (GTDB): domain Bacteria; phylum Pseudomonadota; class Gammaproteobacteria; order Xanthomonadales; family SZUA-5; genus JANNYA01. The sequence goes on from JANNYA010000062.1 coordinate 20,122, forward strand.
CCACCACTGGCGATAAAGCCGCTGCTGGCTTCCTCTGGCATGTGGCAGGTTTGACAGGTTTTGAAACCCGGCCCGGGCACCGCATAGGGCGATGCCAACCATTCGTTATAGGTATTTTGCCCCGGCGTGCCATTCGCTGGGTTCGCATATTGGTGGCAACTGGCGCACAGCAAGGGTTGTTTGAACAACGGGTTAAAGATATTGCGCATCACGTCTGTATTGACATCGGGCAAGGCACCGAAGACTTGGAACGCTGCCGCAGAATCGTTGGCAAAGTAATAGTCCGTTTTGCCGAAAACCGGCCCGGCCGCATGCAAGCCGTTGATTTTAGTCGCATCAACATTCGCAATTTGATGGCAGGCGACGCAATTCACACCATCCCGCCCAGCGGGTGTAGTGACGCTGTCAAGCTGCACTGTTCCTGGATTGAACACATCGCGCAGCGGCGCATGGCAGGTCGCGCAAAAGCCACTCTCACCCACGCCATGGGTGTTTTTATAGACATAGCCCGCGCCACCGCCGGGCGTACCGGTACCCGAAAACAAATCCAGCACCCAGGTGTTAATTGCCGCCCCCGCATGGCGCGAAGTCAGCCACTGCTGCCGCTGGCTGGAATGGCAGCCGCCACAGGTACTCGCCGTCGGCGGCGTGTAGCCGCTAAGTTGATGTGGTGGAATGATGTCCAAAAAAATATCTAAGTTATTGGTGGACGTGATCACGTCTTCGACCTTGCTGGCGTAATTCGTAGCACCCGGCGCGTGGTCATAGTCTTTAAATGCCGCGATCCCAATCTGGCTAGTTGGGGTAATGGTCAAACTGAATTGCCCCAGCGCATTAGTCGTGACTTCCTGCGAATTAGGATCCGCCTGCACCCGCACTTTCGCCCCAGCGATCGGGTTGCCGTTGCCAGCGGCACGTACGGTGCCAGAAACCTGCGCCTGCACGGATGCGAGACACAGCAGCATTAAGGCGAGCACTTTGACGCCCGTTTTCCAAACAAATTTAGTCATTTCGTAAAACTTTACCGGTGGTGATCACAATTTTAGGGGTTTGAGCCGTTCAGCACGCGCGAAATTAACGACCCCGCGCGTAACATTCGTGAATCTAACTCAACCTTGGCCTTCCCCGTGCACTTTCAACGGCTTTTATCGCGTATTTGCGGTTCCTCGTTCGGTTTAACTTTACTGGCCTGCGCCATTTTAGCGCCAGCGCTAACGCCAGCACCGGCCAATGCCGCCAAACTTGTTGACGTCAACGCCGCCCGCAGCGCGGCAAAGCCAAACACCACCTGGAGCGTACGTGGCGGCACCTTGACCGTTAGCTTTAACAGCGATTTGCTGCGCGAACTAGGCATCGCCCTGAGTGCGGACCGGGTATCAAATGCGCAAGAACTGAGCAATATCCCGCTCACCGTTAGCGACGCAGCGACCTTAAACTTCAATGCCCCGCAGGGTAATTTTGCTAACTTTACCGGTGGCGGATTGCAGTCAGCCGGGCGGTTCGAGTGGCAATTCAAAGGTAAAACCAAGAGCTTCGCTGGCTTCCTAGCGCGCCCGAAAGCCGGCACGTTAAGGGATTTAGAAATTCTTGATAGTGATGGCGTGGCTTGGTTTGTCAGCGATCATGTGCATTTTGAGCTACTCGACGACAAAACGCTTTTGAGCATGCGCAATATGGATTTGCGATTGACGCGCAGCGCGGCTGAGTGGCTGGGTGATGCCTCCTTGACTGGACTTGCGATTGGTTCGATGGAATTCAACGCGCCAGTGATTGTTTCTGGGTCAATCAACTTGCCGCAATCTTGCGCCGCGCCAAGCTGGCCCGGCACACTGCTAGTTCCAGGGCAACCGAGCGCGGGCACTTATCAGGCCGACGTTTTGCTCGATTCGATGAGTAGTTTTGACTACAAGCGCTGTGCAGGCAGCTGCGATGGCCCCGGCGGCGTCAGTGATGGCTCGGCGGTTTTTGCGCCGAACGCGACCCTGAGCAATAGTGATACCAACACCACCGCCGACGTTCCATGGCATGGCAAATTCGATGGATCTTTCGCACCTTATAACAACGATCAACACCCGTTCCTAACTTGGAATATTTACCGCATCAGCACGCAAGGGCAAATAGAACACGTTGGGCGTTCTGGCGTAAAGCACGCATTTTTGACGATAAATACCAATTGTGCGGTCGACTGCGGCGACAACCACATCCTCGGACGCCGCTGCGGTGACGTTTACAGCTCTGGCAATAACGATACTTCAAGCGCCCTGGGGCCACGCAGCGAAATCGTGCCTGCGCTGGGGATCTGGGCGCGCTGTGGTTCTATTTATGACAGCAACTGCGATGGCGCGAACGACAACCCAATTTTGACCGGCACCGATAATCGACTGTTGGTACCTGAGTCAAAAATCAGCGACACCGCCAACTATCGCTACTATTATGAGGGCTGGTACATTGTGCGCGAGGACGTGAATATCTATAACACCATGGGCTCGAAAGAATTCACCCCAAACTACTCCGGTAGCCTTTGGCGTTCCAACAAAGAACAAAGCTTTGTCTCTGGTGCCGTTATTGATCGTTGGGTCAATCCGGCAAACCCGGGAACTGGCAATATGAGCAGCGAAGTCGTGCTGGTTGATGGCCGCTTAAAAATCGCCGTGCGTACCACGCTGTTAGGCAATGGCAGAACCCGCTACGACTACGCCGTGATGAACTTAGACTATGTTTCTGCGCAACTGGAAACACTGAATTCGCTCAATATTCGCATGCTCGGCCGCGCGGGAATCAGCGGGTTTTCCGTGCCAGCGACGCAAGCAATAGTGAGTAATATCAGCGTGACGGACGGCGCGGCTAGCATTGCGGACTGGACTTTTACCAATGGCAGCAATATCGTTTTCACCACGCCCAGCCAAGCCGCCGAAATTGGCTGGTCTAGTTTGTATAGTTTCTCATTTGAAGCCAACGCGGTGCCAGTTGCAGGAAAAGTAGCGCTCAAAGGCCGTGGTTTGGCTGCGGATGTGCTGGTGGATTTGTTAGTTCCAGGCACGCCTACGAATCCAGGTGAGTTTTCGAACGGATTTGAATAAAGTTTGGGATAGCTTGGGTGGCGCTCGCAACCGCGTCACCTGAAGTTCTAAGCCGTACCAAGTTAGCCTGGCAAAAACGTGCCATGAAACCCAAGCGGCATCGCCCGCTCCAGCCACGCCTGCGCCAACGGGCCATCGCCCAATCGATCTAAATCCATTAGCACCAGCCCAGTGCGCGCCTTTTTCGCATTGAAAATAGTGCCGAGCGTGTAGCGTTTATCTTCAAGGCGAAGGTAGAGCTGTTCTTCTAAAATATAATCATCGCCGAAATCAAAGTGACCAAGCTTGGCGCCAGACTTAGCCAAACTTAAAACACCGGACAAGCCACCGGTCGGGTGATTGGCATGGCCTTGCAAATAAATTGCGCTGGATTTTTGCATCAGGCGCGTCGGCATTGGAAACTCGACCCCGCTAATTCCAAGCTTTTGCAACTGCGCGCGCTTTGCCCCGGGCGTAAGACGAATTTCGACTAACTCCGAACCATCAGGCGCGAGTAAATTGGTATAGCCTTGGACAAATTCCGCAAATGGCGAAGCAAACGCTGACCCGGCGTCATACCAGCAGCCACGCATGCCAAGCGTGCCGTCGCTTTCGTCCCACGCATCAGCAAAATGATACGCCGCACCCGCTTGAAATTCGGCGAATCTAGCTTGACTGAGATCAGACTTGGGCACGACCACCATCAAACTGCCCAATTCTGGCTTCCAGCCTAAGCCTTCAAAAAAGCTGCCCGCATCGCGCACAGTCAACAGCGGCGCGATCACAAACACCAACTTCGATTCGCTGGCGCAAAAGCTGTGCATATAGCCACCGTGCGGCAGTTCAAGCAACTGCGCTTGCTTGAGTACGCCATCGCCGCCGATTTGATAGACGATCATCTTTGAATCAAACAGGCCAAAATTCCAACTCGAACCATCTTTTTCAAAAAGCGGATGCGCCGAAAACGCCGCACCTTCCAAATCATCACGCCATACCTTCGCGCCCATGGTTTTCAGCGTTTCCGGATCAATCTCGTAAGCGCTGCCCGCCTCCCAAAGCGCATAGGTTTTGCCGCCAATCTGCATGACGGAGGTATTCGCGGTGTTGACGTCATCGGGGCCACTGACCGCACGCGCATTCGGAATCGTCGTGCCTGCCGCAATCACCTCAAACTTGCCCGAACGGTTTTCACGTGCAAATTTAGATGTCTGCACAAATTTAGACTGATGCGTGATGCCGGTGGCGCTGATAGTCCAGGACTGAATCAAGCCATCGCCGTCAAACCAATGCTGATAGCGCTGCCCGCCGCGCTCAAACAGCCCTGGGCCATTGCGCAATACCGTGCCGCGCAATGCTTTTGGCCAGCGTCCGCTCAACGTGGCGGACACCTTCGCCGTGCCGCCCGGCGCGACACTTTCCCAGCCCGCCAGAAACGCATGGTTCTTGCGCGCGGCAGCAAAACGGCGCGCAGTTTCGGTTAGGACGTCGGTTGGGGCTGAACCAATTGACTTCGCGAAGAGTGGGCCGGACAGCGCACCCACGCTCAAGCCACCTAAAAGTTGCAGTAAATTTCGACGCAGCATGACCGTTTCCAAATTAGAAAAATGCGGGAATCCAGGGTATTTATTCGTCATTCCCGCGCAGGCGGGAATCCAGGGTATTTGTTCGTCATTCCCGCGCAGGCGGGAATCCAGGGTATTTGTTCGTCATTCCCGCGCAGGCGGGAATCCAGGCACTTAGTCTTCATTAGAATCCCTAGATCCCCGCGTTCGCGGAGATGACGAACAAACTTATAAAATCTCGATCTCTATCACTTTGTCAGCGGCGGTCACTTCAAATTTCGCCTCATCAAAATAAGGCTTACGCATGACGTTGGGATTATTGGAGAACCCATAACCTTCTTTCGGAATGCCCAAGATATTGCTGTCCAATTTGCCGTTGCCGTTTTCATCGTGCATCACCAATACCGCGTAGCTGCCGGGCGCAATATCTGCAAACGTCAGCGTGATTGGAGCGGTCGACGTTACCGCCAGTTTTTGCGCCGCGCTGGGCTTTGCTTTGCCATCGTAAGCATCCGCACTGGCCACCAATTGCACGCCCATGCTGCCAACGGCTTCGGAGATGCCGGCAATTTTTACGGTCAAAGTTGCGGCGTACGCCGGGCATACATAGCCGAGGCTAACAAATGCAAATGTGGCTGCGGCGATTAAAGTTGTTTGAGTGCGCATGATTAATTCCTGGTGGCAGATTGGGGCGGCCTAGTTTTGTGATGCCTAGTTTTGCTTTGGCCGGTGCATAGAGTCTGCTTGGACGGCAGCATTTCAGGAATGTGCTGCGGTCATGTTTGGCGGGTGACTGAAGTCACTTTGTTCCAAATTCTTGGTTAGCGTAGCAATCCGCCAAAGGCGGATAAATTGCGAAGCTGAAACGAAGTTTCTTCAAAGACAGCTTATGTCCAACATCCTGTTTAAGTTTGCGCCTGCAGGCAACAATGATCGAAGCACGCGGCCTGCAAACGGTTTTTACCGCCAACGTCAATGCAGGAACCCTGAGCCTGAGGCAGCGCTGCTAGTCGTACAAGAGCAGCCAAGCAAGTAAAAGCCACCTAGTCCAATTAGCTACTTTCACACCGCAAAAGCCTGCCATGCTCAAGCTCGGCCGATGTGGCTTTAGGAGTACCCGCCATGTCAGATACCCGCTACCGGCGCTTCGTGGAAATTTTCAGCAGGGCCCGCACACCGCTGAGCAAACTACAGCTTAGTGACCGTTTGGACGGTGCCAGTCTACGCACAATTAGCCGCTATCTGAACCGATTGGCCGGCGAATCGGCGCAGCTGGAACGCCATCTGGACGGCAAAATCGCCACCTTCAAATTGCGCGGCAGCTTTCAGCTTCCCGGCCAATGGTTCGATTGCACCAGCGTGCGCGCTTTCGGGCTGATGCTTGAGTTGATCGAGCAGCTGGGCTCAAGCAGCCTACAAACAGAATTTGCCACCCTGACGCGCGAGCTAAAACGGCTAGCGAAATCCGCCGTTGGCAGCTCGGATCTGGCCGGCAAAATCATCATCAAACAGGCAGCGCAACGCCCGATCAATAGTGGTGTCATGGCCGCACTGACCCGCGCCATTATCGAACAAGTGCGCGTCAATATTAGCTATCGCCCGCGCGGCGAGCCTGTGCCGGTAGCGAAAATGCCGAACCAAGCTAGCCCACGCACCCTATCACCCGTGCAGCTAGAGCTGTACCGCAATAATTGGTATTTACTCGCCTGGTGCCACACGCAATCGGGCTATCGCTATTTCGCCCTGGAACGCGTGGCGGACGTCAGCCAACTGAGCGACCCAGGAACCGTAGGCCACGCGCTACCGAAACAGCGCGGCTACGGCATTTTCGATTTGGCCGCCAGCAACACCGCACATTTGCGCTTCACCCCATTCCGCGCGCAGTGGGTAGCCGATGAAATCTGGCACCCGGATCAAATCGACGTGCAGCTGCCCAGCGGCGGACTGGAACGCACCTTTCCCTACGGCAACGCTACCGAGTTGGTGCGTGACTTAATGCGCGAAGGCGGCGATGTTGAGGTTTTAGCGCCGATTGAGTTGCGAGAGGCGGTGTTGGCTGGGCATCGGAAGGCGCTGGCGGCAACGTCGGCAAATTAAGTCACACAAGTTCGCAGAATTTTTGATACGAATTTGCGCTGGATGGCGTTTCAGGGGATGGAGCAGCCATTTCGTTCAAAAGGGCTTGTTGGACACCTTTTGTCCATGGTCGGAAATAAAAATATTGCGTGCTGAGAGTAGTGGCTGGATTGGCGCACTCTTGAGGCAAGGATTTTCTGGTGCTGGTAGGAAACCATGTTTTAGGTCGAAATAGAGGGAAAGACGCGCATGAAAAATGAATCTGAACGAATTTCTACGATGCACTCTGAGTGGCAAGGTCCACTAACGCAGCTGCAACAAGTCATTGTCAACTGGCGCTCGCTTTCGCCCGAGGAACGCCTGCGGCGTCAATGGGCGCGGATCCCCCGGAACGTGGCAATCAGCATGGCTTTTGCAGGTGAGCCTGTGGATATCGCCGTGCTGGAGGCTGTGCATGCAAAGCGGCCGGTGCCTTATGACAGTTTGAAGAGAGAGGAAAAATTATGAGATGTGTCAATGGAAATTAATTTCGCTAGCGCTTTTCACAGCTTGTGTGGATTCACGCCGATGCGTTGGCAAGAACGGTTGTTTCACCAATATTTTGGCGTTGGGATTCTGCCGACTGCGGTGCAAGTGCCGACCGGATTGGGCAAAACGGCAGTGATGGCACTCTGGCTTATTGCCCGCGCTTCAGGTGCCAAATTGCCTAGACGCCTCGTGTATGTCGTTGACCGCCGCGCGGTAGTTGATCAGGCCACAGAGTTTGCTGAAAAGTTGCGCACCAATTTGGACAAACCTGAGTGCGCAGAGTTAAAAAACGCCCTGGGTTTGGTATCAAAGCTGCCTATTTCTACATTGCGCGGGCAATTCGTCGACAATCGTGATTGGCTTGAAGACCCATCCGGTACATCGATTATTGTCGGAACTGTCGATATGGTCGGCTCACGACTATTGTTCGAAGGTTACGGAATCGGGCGAAAAATGCGTCCATATCACGCGGGGCTATTGGGTGCCGATGCCTTAGTGTTACTTGACGAAGCCCATTTGGTGCCACCGTTTGAAGCATTGCTAGCTCATATTGACGGGCAAGCGGCTGATTTCGCGCCACATTATGCCGTCAATCAACTGATCGTTCCGCGTTTTCGTATGCTGCCACTTTCCGCAACGGGCAGAACAGATCCGGCACAGGCATTTGCACTGGAAACGCAAGACTTTGATGATCCGATGCGGGACGCAGAAGTTCGCAAGCGACTCAACGCATTAAAGAAGCTAAAAAAAATGCCCGATATTGGCGCATTAGTTTCGCCGGACGATCCCGAAACTGGCGATGCGTCAGAATCTAAAGCGAATGAAGCGGTCAAGGACAAAAAGCCGAATGTGGCGGCGCTCGCTGACCCGCTTGCCGAGCAGGCTTGGGCAATTTCCAACGACGGCAAAGACGCCGTCCGCGTCTTGGTCTATTGCAACTCACGAGAAGTTGCGCAAAAGATTGAGGTCCGCCTTACAACATTGGCCAAAACGGTCAAGAATGCGATCGAAGTTGAGCTTTTTGTCGGTGCACGCAGGGTAAGAGAGCGCAACGATGCGGCTAAAAAACTTGTAAAAATGGGGTTTTTGGCGGGCGCCGACGAGCCACGTACCCAGCCGGTTTTCCTGATTGCCACTTCAGCAGGCGAAGTCGGCGTTGATCTGGACGCCGACCACATGGTGTGCGATTTAGTCGCTTGGGAACGCATGGTGCAGCGCTTTGGGCGCGTGAATCGTCGGGGCGAAAAAGGCGCGACGATTCATGTGATTGGAATTGCGACTAAGCCATTGAAACTTGAAGTGCTGGAGCGTGCGATTGAACCCATCGCGGTTGAAAAGCCCAAGACACTTGGCAAGAATGCAAGCGCAGAGGACAAAAAACTTTTTAGCGAACGACAAAGCGCACACAACGATTACGTCAAGAAAAAGAAAGCACACGAAAGCACTGTTGGGAAAAACTTAGAAATCGATGCAGAAAACAAAAAATTAGCACTCGAATATCGCCTTGCCATCGCACCCAAAAAAGCACTTGAAGCGCTCGGGCCGAATGCTTCACCGCTTGCCATCCTTGAACTGAATCAACGCGCAGCGTCCAATCCGGCACTCAAACAATGGCTCATTGACGCGAGCACACCCGCGCCGCTTCGTCCGGCACTAACTCGCGCGCTGGTTGACGCGTGGTCTATGACTTCATTAGCGGAGCACACCGGTCGCCCCAACGTTGAGCCGTGGCTACGCGGTTGGATTAATGATGAACCGCAGACCACGCTGTTGTGGCGCAAATATCTCCCTGTTCGCGTAAAACCAGAACCGAAAAAGAAGGAGCTTGATGCGTTTTTCAATGCCGTACCACCGCACGCAAGTGAGCTGTTAGAAACAGAAACCCGCCACGTAGTAACTTGGCTTGTCAAACGCGGCACTGAAATTAGGAAGCAGGAGCCAGACAATACGATTGTTGGTATGTTGTTAGCTAATGATTCAACTTTTGAACGGACGCTGCGCCTTTATGACATTCCGCTCAAAGACACCAAGGACGACACGCAGAAAATTACTCGGCAGCTTGCGAACACAACCCTAGTGCTCGATGCACGTTTTGCCGGGCTGAACTCTGGCCTGTTAGACGAGAAATGCATCAGTGCAGCGCAATCTGCTGATGATGGCGACCGATGGATGGAACAAAGCGATGACGGTGCAAAAGCGCCCATTATTCCATTCCGAATTCGCACTGACGATTCTTCGGAGGCCGGGTTCGCCGGTGAACCTTCTGGCTGGCGTGAAAGCCTACGTTTCGCGGTTGAGCAAAACGCTGACGGCGAAGCCACTCGTTCGTTGATTATCGAAAAATGGGGCACCGCGAGCCGCCCAGCTGTTGGGCCGAATCAATACCTGGACGAACATCAATCATGGGCGGAGCTGCACGCGCACAAAATTGCTGATCGACTTGGGTTTACTGACGTTCTAGAACCCTACCAAGAAATGCTTTGCGTCAGTGCGTTTTTGCATGACGAAGGCAAGCAACTAGAACAATGGCAGCGCGCGTTTCGAGCGCCATTGGACGGCAAAATTTATGCCAAAACACGCGGCCCCATTAATCAAGCTTTGTTAGATGGCTATCGGCATGAATTCGGATCGCTTCCGCATGCGAAAGCCAACCCCCGATTCCAAGCAATGACGCCAGAGCTTCAAGATTTAGCGTTGCATTTAATCGTTGCACACCATGGCTATGGCCGCCCCGTCATCGTGACGCGCGGTGGAACGGATGCACCCAGTGTTTTGCAAGAACGCGCCCGCGAAGTTGCGCTGCGCTTTGCGCGATTACAAAAACGCTGGGGGCCGTGGGGTCTAGCATGGTGGGAATCACTGCTGCGTGCAGCGGATCAAAAGGCTTCACGCGAAAACGAAGAATCCGCCCGCAAACAGGGGAATAAATAATGGCTGAAGCACATATTCCCGTCGATTTAACCAACCCAGGCCAAGTATTTGCCTGCTTGGGGTTTCTTGAAGCTGCCGATGTGCTGTTGGGCGACGCCGAAGGTGGTTTTGACTGGCACCAGCCAAGCGCAGTTTGTTTTCGACTGCGCGCGGCAGGTGACAGAAATCCTTTTGAGGTGGTGCTCGAATTTCTTGCGGGTGCAATAGCCCATCCAATTAAGCCCGTTGGCTACGTACCTAAAAAGCCTGAAAAAAGCGACGCTGAAGATGGCGAAGAAGAATCAGAAGAAGAAGGGGAAGACGAACTTTTGGAAGGAAATGAGCCTAGCGTTAGCGCGGTCAATGCCGCAAATTTCAGTGAGGTTTTTCCCGCACGCAGTGGCGAAACGACTTCCTTGCCGATTCGCCTTCAGCACCCAGAATTCGGCGATGTTGTTTTAAGCCATTGGGCCGATGGCGCTAGAGAATCCTTCAAACTCTACGCGGGCAACCGCACAGCTGAAAAAATTGCAAACGCAATGCTCAGAGGCACGCGTGAAAAGCCGAAGAAAGACAAGAAAACCCAACAACAACAAACTATCGGCGATCTAAAAACAATGGGCGTTTCTCAACTGTTTGCTCAAGATAAAACCAAACTAATTGAAACGCCATTTGATGTCCTGACCCCTCTGAGTGGCAGTTTTAATTTTGACCCGCGAGGCGGATGGACGGCGATCGACGCAGGCTATTCGCCTAATAAGCAAAAACATCGCGTACAGGCCTCACCCGTTGTGCAAATACTTGCGGCTTGGGGCCTGGAACACGCGCGTCCTGTTGAATCTGAGGTTCGCCAAGTGCGCTACGCAGTTTGGAGCGACATGCTGCAACCGATGCTGGCGCGCATTGCGCTTCAAGGAAGTCCAACGTCGTTCGAGCTACAACATTTTCGTTTCGAACTCGCCCTCAACGGTAAAAATAAAGCCGTCAATTTCGCCAAACTGGAGAACCATGCATGAGCACCACAAACGCCGCTACACCCATTACGCTAACCGATGCCATTCTCAATAGTTGGGCCAATGACCCCAAAGGGCCAGTTGCATTGCATTTGAAACAAAAGCTGCTGCCCGTGGAAGGGGAAGGCGGTGTGATATTTCCACCCACGTATGCCGATATTGGTTACAACATTGATACGCTCTCAGATGGCACAAAAGTAGCCACAATTGACAGCGTGGGTTCGCAAGCGAATCGCATGGAGCCGATATTTAAGTCTGAAGACTTCAAGGGTTTGGTGCCCCAAATTGAAATCAAATACGGCGACGACAACAGCAAAATTTTGTCCATTTTCGATATGACTCACCGCCTTGGCGACGCCGTTGTCCGCTCGTCTGACCTGAAGGATGACGCGCAAGCAGCATTCAAAACGTTCCTTGCGAGCGGGAACGCTAGCCCTATCGCTAAACTCGCGCCCACTTCCTTAATTTTCGGTGTTTGGGATTCTCGGGATACAGCGGCCAAACTACCAAGGCTGGTGCAATCCGTTATTCGCGCCTGGGGTATAGACAGACTTACAAGATCGGCGCAGTACAACCCATCCCTTAATTTTGCCGAGCTTGATGTTTTTAGCGAAGAAGAAAAGCAAAAAGATGAAGGCGATCCCAAGAGTCCACTCGCGAAACGGGGTTTTGTGCATGTGCCATCAACCGAAGCGCCTGGAGGGGTTATTTGCCATGGTGAGATTATTAGAAACATCACGATCAATCTGGTTGCGTTGCGTCGATTGCAAAGTGTTGGCGCAGACGGAAAAGACACTAGCCAAGAATTAAAACAATATTTACTAGGACTCTCGTTAGTTGCCGCGACCGAGCCACTTGACGGATTTCTTCGTCAAGGATGTTTGCTTACGCCAGATCCAAGCACGTCTACTTGCTGGGAAATAGTCAATCGCAATGGTTCACGGCAAGCCGTGGTGAATTTGAACGAAGTAATTGCTTTGAAGTACGCCAAAACGGTCGCCGAGACCTTTGGAGTTGGAGAAAATAAATCTCACAATTTTAGTAAAGACCTTGCCAAAGCAGACGCAAAGCCGTCAGAAAAGTCAAAAGCCAACAAGAAGGCAAAGTAATTTATGAGCAAAGCCCTGCTCATCCACATTCAATTCAACGATGACCGGTATCACGGCACGGGGGACTGGCCGCCCGCACCAGCGCGGCTGTTTCAAGCGTTGGTTGCAGCCAGTTCTGGCGTTGCCATGACCGTAGTTCGCCAAAATGCCTTGCGCTGGCTTGAAAGTCTTTCAGGTGCACCGGTGATTGCTGCCCCCACGATTAGACCCGGTCAATCTTTGACCACCTATGTACCCAATAACGACCTTGATAGCGTTGGCGGTGACGTTAAGCGGATTGGTGAAATACGGGTTGGAAAAGCGATTAAGCCGTTGCTCTTTGATGCATCCCGTGAATTGCTCTATGGTTGGAGCTTTGAGCCCAGCGCTGAGAGCGAAGCACATGCGAAAGAGATTTGCCGAGCTGCGGATGGGCTATATCAACTTGGTCGAGGTATCGATATGGCCTGGGCAACCGCTGAGTTGATTGACTCTGCGCTGCTGGAAGAGCGTCTCATACAGTTTGGCGGCGTAATCCATCGGCCCAATCAAAACGGAGACAGTGCGACACTGGATTGCCCGCAGCAAGGATCATTTGACAGCCTCCAAACACGCTATCAAGCGGGTCAAAGTCGCTTCAAAAACATCGACACAGCGCAAAAATCGCAGCAGGTATTTTCGCAAGCACCGAAGCCAATATTTCGTGCAGTTTCATACGCAAGCGCATCAACACGGTTTCTGTTCGATTTGCGCGAAACTACACCCAAGGATTCGCCATTCGCGCCACAGCCGCTGACGGAAGCAGCAGCACTAACGCGCTTGCTTCGCGGCAATGACGGTAGCGACGGAAATCCTGCCTCCGGCGCGTACAAACGTTTGGGGGATTCTCTTGGGCCTGCCAAGCACAACCTAATTCAACGCATTTTGATTGGCCGTAATGCCAGTGAAGCCGATAAATCGCAGCGCATTCGCATTTTGCCGTTGGCTTCGATTGGGCACGAACATGCGGATATGCGCATTCGTCGTGTGTTGATTGAAGTGCCGTCAAATTGCCCGCTTCGGGCGGACGACATTGAATGGGCATTTTCTGGGCTACTGGTTTCGCAAGTGCACAATTCTGAGTCTGGTAAAATTGCGCAAGTACAGTTGTTGCCGTCGCTGGAACGCAGCATGCTTGAGCACTACGGCGTAGGTAAGGAACACAGCGCAAAATTTTGGCAAACGCTGACTCCAGTAGTGTTGCCAGAAGCAGCGGCGCGGCGACGCATTGACCCAAAACGCCGTGTAATCGAGGCAAAGGCGGGCACGGAGTACCTGTCAGAAGTTCATCAAGCGGCAGCTGCATTAAAACAAGCGCTGCGCCACGTCGAAGTTGGCGCAAAAATTATTGCTGTGCGTATGCAGCGAGAACCGTTAAACGCGCGTGGTGCCCGCGCACAAGACTTCGCAGCGGGAACGCGTTTTGCCAAAGAACGCCTATGGCACGCAGAAATCGAATTCGCCGAGTCAATTTCTGGGCCGCTGATGATAGGAGATGGTCGTTACGCCGGACTTGGGCTTTGCGCGCCGAAACCAGGACAAGTAAAGGGCATTTTTAGCTTTTCAATCGTCAGTGGCATAAGTGAAGCCGCTAATCCAGCCACCTTGTCATCTGCGCTGCGGCGGGCGGTCATGTCATTAGTGCAGGAACAATTGGGTCGCAACGAAGCGCTTTCTGCATTTTTTAGTGGGCATGCAACTAACGGCGCACCCGCAGGAATCGGCCATCATGAGCACCTGAGTTTCATTGCGGATTTGCCGAGACGACGACTTTTGATCGTCGCGCCGCATGTTCTGGAACATCGTGTCGCAAATAAGAAGGAGCGAGATGCATTAGTGAAGCTAGAAGCGGCGATTGCTCAACTAACCGTGTTGCGTGCGGCGGAAAACGGCTGCCTCAATCTTCAGCCTGGTGTCATTTCTGAAGATGATCCGTTATTCATCGCATCCATGTTTTGGCGCAGCGTGACACCCATGGCCGTTACTCGTCACGCGAAAAAAACCACCGTGCAGGATGCGTTGATCATAAATGCACTGGACGAATTGACGCGTCGTGGCTTACCGAGGCCTGGAAAAATTGAGGTTGTGAAAGCCGATAAAGGCCCACGTGGTGGATTGACCGGCGAGCTAAGGATCGAATTTTCGACTGCGGTCAGTGGGCCAATTTTATTGGGGCGCACTTTGCATCTTGGCGGCGGGCTTTTTAGCGCAAATACCGTTGAATCAGTCCATAACCCAAATGGATTAAAATTAATTACCTAATAAATTTTACTTCGCGCTTAAGCATGTTTCCACCCCTCACCCCAACCCTATCCACGCGCTAACACTATGATTAAATTGATAAATTACGGCGTGGAGAGGGAGCCGTTTGAGGCGGCAGATACGGTATTGTGCGCGCCTAATCCACCATCCCATCCCTCAATCCAATGGCCACTGCCGCCTTGTTTTGCATTTCATCAAAGCCAAACCAGCGCATGTGCTTGCTGCTAACGATGCGCATCAGCGCTTCAGCGGCGGCTAGGTGAAGGGCGTCGTATGCACGCAGTTGGTAGCGTTCGCACAACCCGGCGGCGCGGGCTATTTGGGCGTCGTCGAGTCTGATGACGTGGGTTTCTGCCCAAACAATATCTACGGCTTCTCGCAGCGCCTCGCTGTCTTGCCTGGGGCTTCGAAGCAAAGTGCGGCTCAAACCCGAGCGTATTTCAATATAGCCAATTTGATGGCAGTGCTGCTCGTCCATTTTGTCCAAGCGCGCTTTCAATTTTTCCGCACCCGGCTCGTTCAATGCCAGACGCGTAAGCGCGGAGGATTCAACATAAGCGATCAAAACCGTTCACCCCGATCTTCTAAAAGCTGCTCGCTTGGGGACAAGCCGGTGTATTGGATGGTCACGGGCTTTAACTTTGTCACATCAAACTTCTTGCGCGGCCCGTACAGCTTGTCTAGCTTGGCCTTCGCTTCTTCCCAGGTTAGTTCATCCACCGCTTTCTCAGTGGGCGGGCACAGATCCACAATCGCTTCCCCGTGGTTAGTCAGCGTGATGCGCTCGCCCTTTTGCACGCGTTTGAGCACGGCCGACAAATTCGCTTTGAATTCGCGGATGCCCATGGTTGGGTATGCAGGGATGATCGGCATTTGTGGCCTCAATTTATGAAGTAAGGACATATTTTAGCGGAATGGATGCCGCGAACACCATTGAAGTTGCCAAGGTCACACCATGAACCAGCTCAGCCTAGCGTTAAATTTCCCCGAAATTAGCCACGACCAGCCGCTGCTGCCGGTGCGCATGGTCAACGAATTTGTCTATTGCGCGCGGCTGGCGTATCTGGAATGGGTGCAGGGCGAATGGCGGGAAAGCGTGGATACCGTGCAGGGCACGCATGCGCATCGGCGGGTGGATCAGGCGCAGGGGAATTTGCCGGTGCCACCCGTGCTCGACCCGCAGACCGGTCTGGAAGTGCCGGAAAAAATCTTGCACGCGCGTTCGGTTGAGCTTTCCAGTCCGCGTTTGGGGTTGATTGGCAAGCTGGATGTGGTGCAGGTGGACGGTGACATCGCCACGCCGATTGATTACAAAAAAGGCCGCAGGCGCCACGCCACTGCGGAATTGCTAGCACCTGAGCGTGTGCAGCTGGCGGCGCAGGCTATGCTTTTGCAAGAGCACGGCTTCACTTCGACCGAGGGCTTTTTGTACTACACGCAAAGCCAGGAAAAGTTTCGCGTGCCCTTTGATGACGCGCTGATCGAACAAACCCGGTCCGCCATTCACGGCCTGCGCGCGATGGCGGCAGGTGGAAAAATACCGCCGCCTTTGGAAAATTCACCTAAATGCCCGAAGTGTTCTTTGCTGCATTTGTGCATGCCTAACGAGGTGAATTTGCTGAACCGGGGCGCGGAACCCATGCGCCCGCTGGGCATTCCGGCCGACGAAACCTTACCCATGATTGTGCAAGCGCCGTTTGCGTACGTGCGTAAAACCGGCGATATGCTGGAAGTCGAGATTGATCAAAAAGTGATCAAACAGGCGCGCTTAGGCGAGATGAGTCAACTGGTGCTGATGGGAAATGTGTCGATTTCAACTCCGGCTTTGCACGAGTTAATGACGCGCAATATTCCGGTCACCTGGGCCACGTTCGGTGGCTGGTTTTACGGCCACACCATTGGGCATGGGCATAAAAATGTCGAGCTACGCACCGCGCAATACAAGGCCAGTTTTGATGAGCGCATGTGTTTGGCGATTGCGCGCGGCCTGGTGGTGGCGAAAATTGCAAACGTGCGCACCTTTATGCGGCGCAACTACAAAGGCGACGCTGAGGCAGGCGAAAACGTAATTGCGATGCTCAAGCGCGATCAGGAAAACGCCAAACGCGCGGACAATTTGGAGTCACTTTTGGGCTTTGAAGGCAGCGCTGCGGCGCGCTATTTTGGCGAGTTTCGCGAACTGATTCGCCCGCCTGGCGATGGTGTGACCGACGCGTTCGACTTCGTGCATCGCAACCGGCGGCCACCACCGGATCCGGTCAATGCGATGCTGAGCTTTGCTTATTCGCTGCTGATGCGCACCATTGCAGTCAGCTTAGGCGCGGTCGGCTTCGATGCCTTTCGAGGCTTTTATCATCAACCTAGATACGGCCGCATGGCGCTGGCCTTGGACGTGATGGAGCCATTCCGGCCGATTTTGGCCGATTCGGTGGTGATTTCTGTGATCAACACCGGCGAGATTAAAGCCAGCGACTTTGAGCGCGCGGGCAATGTTTGTGCGCTCAAAGATGATGGTCGAAAACGTTTTTTGATCGCTTTTGAGCGGCGTTTGAGCACCGAAATTGTGCACCCGCTGTTTGGCTACAAATTGAGCTACCGCCGCCTAATCGAGCTGCAATGCCGCTTACTTGGGCGGTATTTGCTGGGTGAAATTCCCGAATATCCGAATTTTGTGGTGCGCTGATGTTCGCTAAAAAAATCCCCAACACGTTGCGTGAAGCGGTCGACACGCTACTCACTATGCTTAGCGACGAAGACCGCGCCAGGATTCTTGCAATGGATGAGCTTACCTTTCGTGGAACTTCGCACTTCGCCTTGGGGTTGTGGATGCGAAACCGGTGGGTGTATCCGGCAACAAAAGGGTGGTTTGCTGCTTCATATCGTGCAGTTGATGCTGACAACATTAGCTCGTTTGTCTGCAAACAGCTGCACCGCGCAGTGCATGGCAAAGTGATTTCTGACTGCAACGTTTGCCCATCGTGGATGGACGAAGATGAGTGAGCGCCTAATTATCGTTGCCTACGACATCCGCAGCCCGAAACGTTGGCGGCGTATTTTTAAGTTGATGAAAGGCTATGGCGAATGGCTGCAATTGAGCATATTTCAGTGCCGCCTAAGCCCACGCCGCCGCGCCGAATTACAATTCGCGCTGGATAACATTATTCATCACAAGCAGGATCACGTGATTATGCTGGACTTAGGCGATGCCGATAAAGTGCAGCCAAAGGTGTCAAGCTTAGGCAAAGAATTTACCCCCATTGCACGCGAGGCGATCATTGTTTGAGAAAGATCTGTTTGATCCGCCGCCATCGATGCGCGAGAGGCGCACCGTTAGCCCAAACCCCGCACCCCGCTCGCAAGGCCATAGTTCTTTGAAAATTAAAGATTTTTTCCAGCCGGTGCGAAACACATCAGGTTTTTTATGCGCCAAACCAAAGCAGTTTTACAAGCCGCTCGCAAATCAGTCGAAAAAACCTTATATTTCAAAGGGCTGCCGAAAGGCAGTTTTCCGGGCCTAAAAACCCCGGCCTCGTTGAAGCGGGGCCTAACGCCAACTCAAACAATCGCCGCCCTTCGTTTTCCGGGCCTAAAAACCCCGGCCTCGTTGAAGCGTTACTGCGGTGCGAAGAGGCCCCCCAAAAGCAATGGTTTTCCGGGCCTAAAAACCCCGGCCTCGTTGAAGCCGCCAATGTTGAGTGCTTCTGATGTAAGCGTGTTAGCGTTTTCCGGGCCTAAAAACCCCGGCCTCGTTGAAGCGCTTCAGCGGGCAAAGATGGCACGGCGGGCGCGGCGCGTTTTCCGGGCCTAAAAACCCCGGCCTCGTTGAAGCAGGCCGCGAATTAAAGCGCACTTAGAAGCGGCAAAATGTTTTCCGGGCCTAAAAACCCCGGCCTCGTTGAAGCAAAATGCTGAATACGGCTATACCCAAATCTCTGAACTAGTTTTCCGGGCCTAAAAACCCCGGCCTCGTTGAAGCACCCCGTCGCAGCAACAAACCCTAACAAGGAGAAAGTGCGTTTTCCGGGCCTAAAAACCCCGGCCTCGTTGAAGCGAACGGGTGACCTCTAGATTATGAATCTAGCGTTCTAACCGTTTTCCGGGCCTAAAAACCCCGGCCTCGTTGAAGCAGCGAGTTTCGCGGCGCTTTCGATGCTGATGTTGGGTTTTCCGGGCCTAAAAACCCCGGCCTCGTTGAAGCGCGAATGGCTAAAGATCGTTCGTGTTGAATACTCACTGTTTTCCGGGCCTAAAAACCCCGGCCTCGTTGAAGCGCGCTGACACCCGAGCAAGAAGCCGCGCTAGACGATCGTTTTCCGGGCCTAAAAACCCCGGCCTCGTTGAAGCGAAAGTGTTGAGGATATACCAGCGCCTGTAAATAAGGTTTTCCGGGCCTAAA
>JANNYA010000063.1:0-8448 GCA_031409855.1 Rhodanobacteraceae bacterium
CACACGCACGACATGGCGCTAAACAAAGCATGGACAGCCGCAAGTTTTAAAATCACCACCTCGGCACTTGCCGTTGAAACCCAGGCAGGCAAACCGATGAGTGGTATTCGCAGCTTGCCGCGTGTTGCAGCGGTGGGTGGCGGGATGCCTATTACTGCGTCGGGCAGCTTAGTGGGTGCAATTGGCGTTTCTGGGGCGCCCGGCGGCGACGCGGACGATGCTTGCGCCAAAGCAGGTATTGCGGCTATTGTTGACGACCTCGCGTTTTAGTCTACGGGCTCCATTCTCCGAGTGATGTGCTGTTTGATATTTGCAGAAGGATCGACCTAATTCTTACAGAAAGATCATAAAATGGCGCAGTTAGATCGTCGGGAATTTTTGCATTTACTGGCAGTAGCTTCTGCTGGGGGTTTTGCGTTAAACGCACCAAATAATTTTGCTGCAACGCGTGCTGCCAAAACTGCCGCGATATATGATTTGCCACGAAAAGGCAATGTGCATTTATTGCACATGACAGATTGCCACGCGCAATTAAAGCCAATTTATTTTCGTGAGCCGAACGTAAATTTGGGCCTTGGCCAAGCGCTCGGTCGCCCTCCACACTTGGTTGGCGAGGCATTACTGAAGGCGTTTAGATTAGCGCCCTCTACCCGCGAAGCGCATGCTTTCACCCACCTAAATTTTGAGAAGGCAGCAGCTACCTACGGCAAAGTAGGCGGTTTTGCGCACATTGCTACGTTGGTGAAGCAGCTAAAAGCCAGTAGGCCAGGTGCGTTGTTACTTGACGGTGGCGACACATGGCAAGGTTCCGGCACGGCATTGTGGACAAAGGGCCAAGACATGGTGGACGCCGCGCTGTTACTGGGCGTTGACATCATGACGGCGCACTGGGAATTTACGCTTGGCGATAAGCGTTTACTCGAAATCCTCAACAAAGACTTTAAGGGCAAAGTAGAGTTTTTGGCGCAAAACGTTCGCACCACTGATTTTGAAGACCCCGTATTTCCCGGCTATACCATTCGGCAAATGAACGGTGTTGCTGTGGCTATTATTGGTCAAGCGTTTCCTTACACACCAATCGCTAATCCGCGCTACTTTACACCGGAATGGAGCTTCGGCATTCGTGAAGAGGCGCTCCAAAAAGTGGTTGAAGATGTCCGTAAACAGGGTGTTTCAGCGGTGGTGTTATTGTCCCACAACGGCATGGATGTTGATTTAAAGCTAGCCTCACGCGTGACTGGCATTGACGTAATCTTAGGTGGTCACACCCACGATGGCGTACCTGCACCAATCAAAGTGGCCAATGCGCAAGGCCATACTTTAGTGACCAACGCGGGCTCTAATGGTAAGTTTTTAGGCGTGCTCGATATTGATGTGCGCAATAAGAAAATAGTCGATATTCATTACCGCTTGCTACCTGTATTCTCAAATTTATTACCCGCCGATGTGGCAATGGAAAAGTTGATAACCGGAATCCGCGCACCCTACGAAGCGAGGTTAGCGCAGAAATTAGCCGTCACCCAAGGCACGCTATATCGACGCGGTAGCTTCAATGGTAGCTTCGATCAGCTAATTTTGGACAGCCTACTTGAAGTAAAAGATGCGCAAATTGCTTTTTCTCCCGGATTTCGCTGGGGTACGTCGTTGTTGCCCGGTCAGACGATTACGCGCGAGCATTTGCTAGATCAAACCGCAATCACCTATCCCTTCACGACCTTAACGGAGTTGACCGGCGCCATGATTAAAACCGTGCTGGAAGATATCGCCGATAATCTTTTTAATCCTGATCCTTACCTGCAGCAAGGCGGCGACATGGTGCGCGTGGGCGGAATGCAATATGCTTGTGAGCCCAATGCCCGTGCGGGTTCCCGCATTAGTGACATGCAACTGAATGGTAAACAAATTGAAGCTGATAAGACTTATAAAGTTTCGGGTTGGGCACCGGTGAGCGAAGCAGGACGCGATGCGAATGGCGAGCCAATTTGGGATGTTGTGGAACGATACTTAAAAGCTAAAGGAACCATTGCACCAGTAAAGTTGAATTTGCCAAAATTGATTGGCGTAGCGGATAATCCAGGCATAGCAATTTAAAAAAAACTTTTGAACGTAACCAGAATTGAGAATCAGATGACTAATTTAGGAAAAGCCTTGCTGAGTGTCGCAACCGTCGCCGCAACTGTTTTTAACACCGCAGCCAATGCTGCAACTAGCGAACCGGATCCGTATTTGTGGCTGGAAGAAGTAAATGGCGACAAGGCGATTGCTTGGGTAAAGGCCGAAAACGCAAAAACAGAAGCCGTGTTATCGGCGCATCCAAAATTCAACAGCATCCGTGATAAATCCTTGGCTATATTAGATAGCAAAGAGCGCATTCCAGGTGTGACAAAGCGCGGCGAGCATTTCTATAATTTTTGGCAAGATGCTGCAAACCCGCGTGGAATATGGCGTCGCACTACATTAGCGGAATACCGCAAAGCCCAACCCAATTGGGAGATGGTATTTGATCTTGATGCCTACTCAAAGCAAGAAAAAGAAAGCTGGGTGTGGAAGGGCGCAACATTCTTGTACCCAGATTATGATCGAGCGATGGTATCGATTTCACGCGGCGGAGCGGACGCCACGGTGTACCGTGAGTTTGACGTCACTAAAAAAACATTTGTGGTTGGTGGCTTCAGCTTGCCCGAAGCCAAAGGTAGTTTGTCATGGATTAACCGCGATACCTTGTTTGTGCAGACCGATTTTGGCGCAGGCAGCATGACTGCTTCGGGCTACCCAAGAATTGTTAAAGAATGGACGCGTGGCACACCACTTACGGCTGCTAAAACAGTATTTGAGGGTAAAGAATCGGACATCAGTATTACTGGTTTTGTAAGCCAAGCGAAGGGCTATCCAACACGCCAATACGTAAACCAATCACTGACGTTCTACACTTCAAAAACCTTTCTGCGCGATGCCAAGACCGGCGTCTTAACGGCAATCGATGTGCCAATTGACGCAACTTTAGGACGCGTGCGCGACTGGATGTTGGTCTCGCTAAAAAGTGATTGGAAGCTTGGTGACGCGACCTACCCTAGCGGCGCACTCATTGCGATTAACGAAACCAGCTTCATGGCCGGTAAGCGTAATTTTGATGTGCTTTTTAAGCCCACTGCACGCAGCTCACTGGCAGGTTACACCGCGACTAAAAGTGCGATTATCATCAATGAATTAGATAACGTAAAAAATAAATTGGTGGAATGGCGGCACGCGAACGGCGCATGGAAATCCACTAAAATTGCCCACGGCGGTAACGTAACGTTGAGCGCGTCCGGTGTGGATAGTGACACCACCGATGATTACTTTTTTACCCAAACAGATTACCTAACGCCACCCACGCTGTATTTGGGCGCGGCTGGATCAACCAAAGCTGAAAAA
The DNA here is from genome assembly GCA_031409855.1 of Rhodanobacteraceae bacterium. GTDB lineage: Bacteria > Pseudomonadota > Gammaproteobacteria > Xanthomonadales > SZUA-5 > JANNYA01. The sequence continues at coordinate 3,415 of JANNYA010000063.1, forward strand.
TTAAAATCACTACCTGCGTTTTTTGATGCAACGCCCTATCAAACCACCCAATTTGAAGCCACAAGTAAAGATGGTGAAAAAATCCCGTATTTTGTGGTGATGGCAAAGAACACCAAGCTCGACGGTAGCAACCCAACCCTGCTCTACGGCTACGGTGGCTTTCAAGTATCGATGGTGCCCAGTTATTCCGGCACGACGGGTGCCGCGTGGCTCGACAACGGAGGCGTATACGTGGTGGCCAATATTCGCGGTGGCGGTGAATTTGGTCCGCGCTGGCATCAAGCAGGATTAAAGGCGAATCGGCAAAAAGTGTTTGATGATTTTATCGCCGTTGGTGAAGATTTAAGCGCCCGCAAAATCACTAGTCCAAAGCACTTGGCCATCTATGGCGGCAGCAATGGCGGCTTATTGGTAGGTGCGGTGATGGTGCAGCGCCCTGATTTATTCAAGGCTGTTGTTTGCGCCGTGCCGCTGCTGGATATGCAGCGCTACCATAAGCTGTTGGCAGGTGCATCGTGGGTGGCTGAATATGGCGATCCTGATCAAGCTGACCAATGGGATTACATTAGCAAGTACAGTCCATATCAAAACTTGAAAGCCGGCGTTAAATACCCAAGCGTGCTGTTCACCACATCCACTCGTGATGACCGCGTCCACCCTGGTCACGCACGCAAAATGATGGCAAAAATGCAAGCGTTAGGCAGCCCTGTTCGATACTACGAAAATATGGAGGGCGGCCATGCAGGATCGGCCAATAATGCACAGGTAGCCTATCGTACGGCGTTAATGTATGCGTTTTTGCTCAATGAACTAAAGTGAAAAGTCAAAATAGGGCTCACCGCATAAAAAGGTTTGTTTTGACGGCAAGCGCACAATCAAGTAGAATGCGCGGCTTGGTAGGAATATCAAGTGGGTCTAAAAAGTAGTAAAAGCGCCGTAGTTTTTTAGCAAAGACAGCGCGTTGTAAAGCAAAAACGTTTTAGTTGGAGACGTGGCCGAGAGGTCGAAGGCACTCCCCTGCTAAGGGAGCATGCGGCCTAAAACTGCATCAAGGGTTCGAATCCCTTCGTCTCCGCCACTTTGTGGACTAGCTAAAACAGTGTTTTGTTTGCTATAATGAAAGACTGTTGCGCCCGTAGCTCAGTTGGATAGAGTACTTGGCTACGAACCAAGGGGTCGTGGGTTCGAATCCTGCCGGGCGCACCAAAAAATTCAAATGCCACCTTCGGGTGGCATTTTTACGTTTGACGTTCGCCCGAATGGGCAAGCGGGTAATTGCATCAACTTAGGCGAAAAGCCTCGTTAACAAACGCGCATTGGGCGACAATATTCGCGGCGTCAATTTGACGCGCCGCCTAAAATACATTAGTGTATGGTCTTATCAATACACACGTGTATGGAGCTTGGTCGTTTTGGTGGGCAATCCGCGCGCCATGAACCATTTTCTGTGCCTACCGCTCCAAGCTTATCCACGCCCCGCCCGCCTCCAGCCGAGAACCCCATGAACAGTACCCAATATGAAGTCCACGGCAACGTTGCCGTCATCCGTTTGAATAATCCACCCGTCAATGGACTGAGTCACGCGCTGCGGTCCGGTATCGTCGCCAATGTGCGGCAGGCGGAAGCTGACCAAAACATCACGGCAATGGTCTTGATCGGTTCCGACAAGGCGTTTTCCGGTGGCGCCGACATTCGCGAATTCGGCACGCCGGCCGCGATGGCCGAGCCGGGCCTGCATACCGTGATCAATATTGTTGAGTCGTCGACCAAGCCGGTGATTGCGGCCATTGGCGGCGCGTGTATGGGCGGCGGTCTGGAACTGGCACTTGGCTGCCATTTTCGTGTCGCGATTGGTGGCGCATCCATCGCGCTGCCTGAAGTCAAGATCGGCCTGTTGCCCGGTGCCGGCGGGACACAACGCCTGCCACGCTTGATTGGTGTCGAGGCGGCATTAAACATGATTGTGTCGGGTGAGCCGGTGCCCTCGGACATGTTTAAAGGCACGCCGTTGTTTGACCAGTTTATTGAGGGCGATTTGTTGGCCGGCGCATTGGCTTTTGCCCAAACGGTTGTTGCCGAACAGCGGCCGTTAAAACGCGTGCGTGATCTAAAGGTCAAGCATCCGAAGGCCAACGCGTTGTTTATGTTTGCGCGCAATGCGGTGGGTGCAATGTCAAAAAACTATCCGGCACCCTTAAAGTGTATTGACGCCGTCGAAGCCGCTGTCACCAAATCGTTTGACGACGGGCTCAAATTTGAAGGCAAGTTGTTTCTTGAGTTGTACTTAAGTGATGAATCGCGTGCTTTGCGACATCTGTTTTTGTCAGAACGCAAAGCCTCGAAGGTGGTCGGTATCGCCGATGATGTCAAGCCGCGCACCATTGCCAGCGTCGGCGTGATTGGTGCCGGCACGATGGGTAGCGGTATTGCGATTAATTTCCTGATGGCCGGCATACCGACCGTCATTCTGGAAACCAAACAAGACGCACTTGATCGTGGTGTTAAACACATCAACGATTTTTTTGAAGGACGCGTCAAAAAAGGCAAGATGAAGGCGGAGAAGGCCGCCACCCAGGCCGCACTGTTGAAGCCGACACTCAGCTACGATGATTTCAGCAATGTGGATCTGGTGATCGAAGCGGTATTCGAGGAAATGGGTGTCAAAAAAGCCGTGTTCGAGAAACTCGATAACGTCTGCAAGCCCGGCGCCATCCTCGCATCAAACACCTCCACGCTCGATTTGAATGCAATTGCGGCATTTACCAAGCGCCCACAGGATGTGGTCGGTGCACACTTTTTCAGCCCGGCAAACGTGATGAAGCTGCTCGAAGTCGTGCGCGGCGCCAAGACTGCCGACGACGTGCTGGTGACCATCATGCAGGTGGCAAAAAAGATTCGCAAAACCGCGGTGATTTCGGGTGTGTGCGATGGCTTCATCGGCAACCGCATGATTCACGGCTATTCGCGCGAGGCGATCAATATGCTCGAAGAAGGCGCCACCGTCGAGCAGATCGACGGCGCACTCGAAAAATTCGGTTGGGCGATGGGCCCGTTTCGTATGGGGGACCTCGCCGGTAATGACATTGGCTGGGCGATACGCAAACGCCAGCGCGCGGAAAACCCGAATACTGTCGCCGGTGCAGACGTGATTGCCGACGCATTGTGTGAGCAAGGCCGCTTTGGCCAAAAGACCGGCGCCGGCTGGTATCGTTACGAGAAGGGCCGGCGCGATGCGATTTCGGATCCGGTGGTCGGTGCGATCGTCGATGCACATCGCAAAGCGAAAGGCATCACGCCACGCAAGATCAGCAGCAGCGAGATCGTCCAGCGTTGTGTGTTCGCATTGGTCAACGAGGGGGCGCGTATTTTGGAAGAAGGCATCGCGCAACGTGCCTCGGATATCGATATCGTTTATATCTTTGGTTACGGCTTCCCGGCTTATCGCGGCGGGCCGATGTTATACGCCGACAGTGTGGGCCTGATGAATGTCGAACGTGCCATGGAAGGTTTTACGCGCGCGGAAAAAAATGCGGGAAAACAGCCGGGTGGTTTTTGGCAGCCCGCGCCGCTGCTGGCGAAACTCGCCGCAGCCGGAAAATCGTTTAACGGATAGTTGCCAGCCGTGCCGAATGTGCCAACAAATATTGCAGATATGAAGGAATCAACATGACAGACGCCGTTATTGTTTCAACCGCCCGCACGCCGCTGGGAAAATCCTGGCGCGGCAGTTTCAACATGACGCACGGTGCAACGCTTGCCGGTCACGCCATCGAACACGCCGTCAAACGCGCAGGCATTGATCCGGCCGAAGTCGAGGACGTGGTGATGGGCTGTGCGCTGCCGCAGGGCGCAACCGGCCTCAATATCGGCCGTTACGCCGCGATGCGCGCCGGACTACCGGTGACAGCCGGTGGCACCACCATCGACCGCCAGTGTGCGTCCGGATTGCAGGCCATTGCCATTGCCGCCCAGCGCATCATTACCGACAAGGTGCCGGTGATGGTCGCCGGTGGCGTCGAGTCAATCTCGTGTGTGCAAGCCAATATCAACATGCACTACTTGAAGGACGAGTGGATGGTCGAGCATCGCCCTGACTTTTTCCTCAACATGCTGGAGACGGCGGAAATTGTCGCCAAGCGTTACGGCGTGCCCAAAGAATTGCAGGATGCCTATGGCGTGCGTAGCCAACAGCGCGCCGCGGCGGCGCGTGCGGCCGGGTTATTCAACGATGAAATCGCACCCATCACCGTCACCATGGGCGCACCCGACCCCAAAACCGGCGCGCTCGGCACCATACAGGTTACCGCCAGTGAAGACGAGGGCATTCGTGCCGACACCACGCTCGAAGGCGTCGCAAAGATTCGCTCGGCGATGCCGGGTGGCGTGATCACCGCCGGTAACGCCAGCCAGTTTTCCGATGGCGCGGCGGCGTGTGTGGTGATGAATGCAAAGCTTGCCGAGCAACGCGGCATTGCCCCGCTCGGTATTTTTCGCGGCTTTGCCACCGCCGGCTGCGAGCCCGATGAAATGGGTATCGGCCCGGTGTTCGCCATTCCACGGCTGCTCGAACGCAGTGGCGTAAAGATGGACGACATCGGCCTGTGGGAGTTAAACGAGGCGTTTGCGGTGCAGGTGATCTACTGCCGCGACAAGTTGGGCATTCCCGACGAGCGCCTCAACGTCAATGGTGGCGCGATCGCCATCGGCCACCCCTACGGTATGTCGGGTGCACGGATGGTTGGTCACGCGCTGATCGAGGGTAAACGCCGTGGCGTGAAATATGTGGTGGTGACAATGTGTATCGGCGGCGGGATGGGCGCGGCGGGTTTGTTTGAAGTTTGTTAGGGGTTGCCGGGATCTGCCGGTCTTATCGCTCGGTGGACGTTCGGGTAGCCGTCATCCCAGCGCAGCAACCGTGTCAAGCGGAAGGCTGAATTTTCCATGTTTGATCGTTTTTTAGCATTGCATTCAGAATCGTCAGGAGCTTTCGCATGCAGGCCGTGATGGCAAGCTTTGACGGCTTACCAGCCGTCT
>JANNYA010000064.1:0-9101 GCA_031409855.1 Rhodanobacteraceae bacterium
TATTCCAGCGCACGCTGATCATGCACGCAGCTATCAAAATATAGGCGCGAAAGATATTCGCGTGGGTTGCGTGCGTTGTCAGTCGCAACTAAATCTGGGCGCATGCTAAAACCGTGTTCGATCCGCCCAAGCGTGTAGGGAAATGCGCCACCACCGTGTGCGAACGCCACGCGCAAGCGCGGATTTCGCTCTAACACGCCGCCGAAAATCAATGAACAGGCAGCGCGCGATTGCTCTGCTGGCATCCCCACCAGCCACGGCAGCCAATACTTTGGCATCGACGCGGTGCCCATCATATCCCACGGGTGGATCAGCACCGCGACGTCCAAATCAGCGCAGGCGGCGAAAAAATCGCTTAAATCCGGCGCGTCTAGATTCCAATCACCAATGTGTGAGCCTATTTGCACACCCGCCAACCCTAATTCGCGTTTCGCCCGTTCTAGCTCAACTATCGCTAGTTCCGGGCTTTGCAGCGGTACTGTGGCCAGCGCGTGATAGTGCGCCGGGTGCGCACGGCAAACTTCCGCCATATGATCATTCAGCACCTGATGCAGCTCCAACGCCCGCGCGCCTTCGGCCCAATAGCAAAACATTACTGGCACCGTGCTAATGACCTGCTCGGTAACGCCGAATTGTCGATATTCCTCAATACGCAGCAGTGGATCCCAAGTATTCGGCCAAATTTCGCGAAAAAATTTGCCGTCTTTATAGATGCGATGCTGTTTTTGTCCACCTGCGTTGACACTGTGGGTAATGCTCGGAAAGCGCAGATCACCATATTTAGCTGCCAAATCTGGCCAGTTGTGCGGCAAGATGTGGGCGTGCGTGTCGATTTTTCGCATACTCATGGAGTTGTTGTCTGCCGCGTATCCGCCGGGCCTATACTCATAACCAAATCCAATGTTTTATTATCTTCAGCAGCCAACTGATCCGGCGCTTCCTTGCCCGCCTTACGCACGTGCGCCGGCCAGCTGTCAGCGACGTCGACTTTCGGCAACACACCGAACGCACGATTTCGCCCGCCGCGCTTACTTAAATACACCGCGTTGTCGGCCATAAAAAGCACGTCTTCCTGGCTAACGGCTTGTGGATTGGCGCGGTTCCATGGAAATGGTGCCCAGCCGATGGATGCGGTAACGCGCAACGCGTGGCCGCTGGGAATCACAATCGGTGTATCGGCCAGCGCGGCCATAATGCGCTGCGCAAAGCCTGCACCATTGTCACGCCGCACGCCGCGTGAAACGACTAAAAATTCTTCACCACCCCAACGCATGAGCGAATCACCAGCGCGCGCCATTGCCCGCAAGCGACGCGCTACTTCGACCAACACTACATCGCCCGCATCGTGGCCGTAGGTGTCGTTGATATTTTTGAAATGATCTAGATCAAAAATATACATCAACAAGTCATCGCCAAATTCACGCCGTTGCGGCGCAAGCGCGTAGGCACCCGTATGTATTTCCTCAGGCTCCGGCTCCCATTCGTGAAATTCCGCTTCGATGTAGGTTTTGAAATAGCGCCGATTGCGCAGCCCCGTCAAAGCATCCGAAAAAGCGCTTTCTGCAAGTTCTTGATTCGCCTTTTCTAGCATCAATGCTTGCTGTTCAAGTAAGGCTTTTTGCCGCTCAATTTCAATATTGCGCGCGCGCATTGCGCGTTGACCTTCCACCACCGCGCGATAAGCCGCATGGCGCTGCTGTGACGCCAAATATGCTTGACTGTGATAGCGCACGCGCGCCGCTAATTCCAACGCGCTGGGTAATTTCACCACGTAATCGTTCGCACCACTCAAAAAAGCGTTGGCTTTAATTTCTGGTGCCACTAAATCGGAAAGCATCATTACCGGGACTTCGCGCAACGCTGAGTTCACCCGATAGCGTTTGACCAGGGTCAAGCCATCAATACCCGGCATTTTTAGCTCTTGCAAAATCACCGTTGGCAGTACCTCCATGGCAATTTCTTCGGCGTGTGTAGCATCACTGCAAAAGTGAAACTCAATATCGCGGCAGCCTTCCAACATGCGGCGAATGGCCTTGACTGTCGCTGCTTGATCGTCCACAAGTAATACAACAGCGCGTACCTCGGTCGCTACAATCGGGTGAGCTTGAGTGTTTTCCATAGTTTATGGGCCGAAGGACGACATGGCAGTAATTGTCGCTATCTTATGTGCCAAAGCGCTACGTCGTCGCACTATTTTTGCTGCCCGAACCCTTGGCCGCACTGTAGCCTGACGCATTGAATGAAATTGATGCCTCATCCGACAACGCGGGCAACTTTTTGCACCACATCCACTGTGCGCATGCGCTGCATCAAATCCTCCAGATGCGCGACTGAGCGTACTTGCACGGTAAAGACCACGACAGCGCTGTCACCATCGCTGGTGGTCTTTTGAAAATCCAGAATATTGATGCGTGCTTCTGCAAATGTGCCGGTCACCCGCGCCAAAACACCGGCTTGATCCGTCACTTCGATCCGCAGCTGCACGTTAAAGTCCCCGCTGACCTGCGCGTCCCATGCTACCGCGACCACGCGCTCAACACTTTTACGCAGATCTGCGACGTTGTGGCAGCCTGCTTCATGCACCATCAGGCCGCGGCCTGGGCTCAAATAGCCAAAAATGGCGTCCCCAGGAATTGGGTGGCAGCAATGCGCAAAAGTGACCGCGCCGCGCTCGGTGCCGCTGATGCGCACCACATCCAGCCGCGCATGTTCTGCTGCGGCAATGACGCCAATCGTCAGCTGCCGCGCGACTACTTCCGGTGTGCGATTGCCTAAGCCGATATCGGACAATAAATCTTCCAAATGATTGAACTTCAATTCCGCTAACGTGGTTTCCACCGCCCCTTCAGGCACCGTGTCCAGCGAGCTGCCCAGCGCACTCAAAGCGCGATCTAACATCCGATGCCCGAGGCTAATCACTTCCGCGTAACTCAGCGTCTTTAGATGATGGCGAATCGCGGTGCGCGCTTTTGCTGTCGTCACAATTTCCAACCACTGCGCTTTCGGCGTTGCCGAGGCGGCAGTTACAATCTGCACGGTCTGTCCGCTCAGCAACTTAGTATGCAGCGGCGAGGTGCGGCCATCAATGCGCGCCGTGACCGCGTGATCGCCCACTTGACTGTGCACTGCGTAGGCAAAATCCAGTGCCGAGGCGTTGGCTGGCAGCGTGATGACTTTGTTATTCGGGGTAAATACATACACCTCATCAAACACCAAATCCGCCTTGACCGCCTCTAAAAACTCGAAGCTGTTGCCGACATTGGTTTGCGATTCAACCAAATCACGCATCCATTCGGAGGATTTAACCGAGGCGGTCGTGCTCAGTTTAATGCCCGCTTGATCGGATACACCGGCTTTGTATAACCAATGCGCTGCCATGCCGCGCTCAGCCACCGAGTCCATCTCGTCAGTACGAACTTGAACTTCAATCGGCACGCCGCCGGGGCCTTTGACGCCGGTGTGCAAGCTTTGGTAGCCGTTCGCTTTGGGCAAGGCAATAAAATCTTTGAAGCGCCCTTCTTTCGGCACGTACAAACCGTGAATCAAGCCCAGTGCGGTGTAGCAGTGCAGCGCTTTCGGCGTAATGACGCGAAAGCCATAGACATCGGTCACATCATCAAAACTTCGATGCTTGACCCCAGGCGTATGCCCGCGCATGGCTTTATTGGACTTATCGGCCTTGAGCTTGCGTATTTTTGAGTAAATCGAATACGGCGTTTTAATGCGGCTAACGATACGCACGCCGATCCGCTCGTCTTTTAATTTTTGCGTAATTTTTTGCGCGATTTCGGTTAAAACCTCACGCCGCTTACCTAATTGCGCCTTGGCCCGATGCTCAATCACTTTATGTCGCAGCGGATACAGTGCGCGAAAGCCTAAATCTTGCAGCTCGGATTTAATCGCATTCATCCCCAGCCGCTGCGCAATCGGCGCGTAGACATCCAGCGTTTCCCGAGCAATCCGCACCGCACTCGCCGAGGACTGCGCGCCCAAGGTGCGCATATTGTGCAAACGATCCGCTAATTTGATCAAAATGACGCGTGGATCGCGCGCCATCGAGAAAAACATTTTGCGCAGGCTTTCCGCCGCCTGCTGTTCCTTGGTCGCAAAATTGACTTTTTCTAGTTTGGTCACGCCATCCACCAGCTCGGCAACTTTCGCACTGAACGCTTGCGTGATCGTTTCTTTCGTCAACACGGTGTCTTCGATGGTGTCGTGCAAAATCGCTGCAATCAACGTTTCCGCGTCCAAGCGTAACTCAGCCAGGATTCGTGCCACCGCCACTGGATGGGTGATGTAGGGTTCACCACTTTTACGATTCTGCCCACGGTGCGCAGTTTCACCCAGCAAAAACGCACGCTCCACTTCCTTAATCTCCTCAGGATTAAGGTAGCGTTTTAGCTCAAGCCGCAGCTCAAGCAGATAGTGCAGCAGTAGTTCACCGGTTTCAGCTGTCATCTTTGGATGGTGGCGGCTGTGGCTACAGGCGTCAAGGTAGGCGCCATGCTAAGCGTGCGGTAGCAATTCACACTTTCGGGTTCGATTCAGCTCATGGCGCACTGCGTACTGGCGCTAATTTGTCACCAGCAAAATTTGCCGGGCAGCTACACTTAGCTGCAACATTGCTTTTGATTACATTCCGCCCTTGCGGCGCTGAGCCATTTCTTAAAGAGTCTCAACATGCGATTTACTAGCCTAGCCATCCTGTTTTTTGTTGTCAGCTTTTGCACCGATGTTTTCGCAGCGCAAGCTGTCAAAGCTCCCGATCCCTACACTGGCATGCAGTGGCGCGAAGTGGGCCCTTACCGGGGCGGGCGCTCAGGCACGATCACTGGGGTTGCGCATGATCCGATGCTTTACTACTTCGGTGCTACCGGCGGCGGTGTCTGGAAAACTGCGGATGCGGGCGGCAGCTGGAGCAATATTTCCGATGGCTTTTTTGGCGGCTCGATTGGTGCGGTGGCGCTAGCCCCGAGTGACGCTAACGTCATTTATGTTGGCACCGGCGAGGCCACCGTGCGCGGCAATATGAGTCAGGGTGAAGGCGTTTGGAAGTCTACCGATGCCGGGCGCACTTGGGCGTTTGCGGGTTTGGCGGATTCGCGCACGATTCCGCGCATTGTCGTGGACCCAAGCGACCCTGACACCGCCTACGCCGCCGTTTTGGGCGATGTATTTGCCGCCAGTGACGCGCGCGGTATTTACAAGACCACCGATGGCGCAAAAACTTGGCGGCGCGTGCTGTTTGTCAATAACCATGCAGGCGCGGACGATTTGAGCATGGACCCCAGCAACCCAAGAATTCTGTATGCCAGCACTTGGCGCGTGCAGCGCGGGCCGAATTTTCTGAGCAGTGGTGGGGTCGGTTCGGGACTGTGGAAAAGCACGGATCGTGGTGAAACCTGGCTTGAGCTGACCGGCAATGAAGGTCTGCCCAAGGCCAGCGCGGAAAGCCCGATCGGCATCAGCAGTATCGTCGTTAGCCCCAGTGCGCCGGATAATTTATACGCAATGATCGAGCACGCCGAGGGCGGTTTGTTTCGCTCTAAAGACGCGGGCAAAACCTGGGCTTTGGTCAACAGTGACCGTGCGTTGCGCCAGCGCGCGTGGTATTTTTCGCGCGTAGTGGCGGACCCGAAAGACGCGGAAGTGGTTTGGGTTTTAAATGTGCGTTTGCATCGCTCGGCCGATGGTGGCAAGAGCTTTAACAAAATCGACACGCCGCACGGTGACCACCATGATCACTGGATTGATCCCGCCAATCCTATGCGTATGGCTAGCGCCAATGATGGCGGTGCCACGATTAGTATCGACGGTGGTTTGACTTGGTCGAGTCAAAATAATCAGCCGACCTCGCAGCTGTATCGGGTATCGGTCGATAGCGCGTTTCCGTATCGCCTTCTGGCCGGGCAGCAAGACAATAGCGCGCTGCGCATTCGTTCGCGCTCGCTCAGTTCCGGCGCCATCGGCGCACGCGATTGGGAACCCACGGCAGGCGGCGAAAGTGGTTGGATTAGCGCCAAACCTGGGCAGCCGGATTTGGTGTTTGGCGGTTCGTACATGGGCTTTTTAACGCGCTACAACCACGCCAATGATGCGCAGCAGCAGGTCAATGTTTGGCCTGAAGAAACCATCGGGCATGCCGCTAAAGACGCGCGCATGCGCTTTCAATGGAACTTCCCGCTGCTGCATTCACGGCATAATCCGAATCGGCTTTATGCGGCGGGCAATCGGCTCTATCAAAGTGTGGACGACGGCCACAGTTGGCAAGCGATCAGCCCAGATTTGACCCGTAATGATCCTAAAACCCTGGAGGCGTCCGGCGGGCCGATCACCAAGGACAACACTGGTGTCGAGTATTACGCGACGATTTTCGCGCTCGCCGAATCAGTGCAAAACAATAAGCAGATTTGGGCCGCCAGCGACGATGGCTTGGTGCATTTGAGTGTTGACGACGGTGCCAACTGGCGCGATGTCACGCCGAAACAGGCGGCGAAAGATATGCAGTGGAATTCCCTAGAAGCCAGCCCGTTTTCCACCGATGCCGCCTATTTGGTGGGCACGCGCTATAAGCTTGGGGATCGCACGCCGTATCTGTATCGCACTAAAGATCGTGGGCAAAGCTGGCAGTTGATCACGCGCGGCATCGCCGCCACGCACTTCACCCGTGCGCTGCGCGCCGACCCAGCGCGTGCGGGCTTGCTTTACGCGGGCACCGAGCGTGGTTTGTACGTATCTGAGGACGATGGCGCACAATGGCGTGCGTTTCAACTCAATCTACCCTTGGTGCCGATCACCGATTTGGCAGTCCATCAAGGTGATTTGATCGCCGCCACTCAAGGCCGTGGCTTTTGGCTATTGGATGACACCACGCCGCTAGCCGCTGTTGCTCAAAACGATAAGCAAGCTGCCCGCCTGTATCCACCACGCGTCAGCTTTCGATTAGAAACCAGCAGCGATGAGAAACCGAACGCCGCGGGCCGCAATCCGGCGCCCGGCACACTGATCTATTACCAGCTGCCACGCGCCGCCACAGCCGCAGACAACATCAGCTTGGAAATTCTTGATGCCAGCGGCAAAGCCATCATTCGCTACACGCGCAAGCTAGATACTGATGAGTTGAAAGCCGAGGAGGCAAAAGCGAAAGCCAAGCCCGTTGGACAAGAGTTGCGCCTGCTTACCGTTGATTTAGGCATCAATCGCTTCGCTTGGAATGGCCACTATCCATCGCCCAAGCAGTTCGAGGGTTTGGTGCTGTGGAACCGTGATCCAAGCGGCCCGAAGGCGGTGCCAGGGCAATATCAAGCCGTATTAAATTTTGCTGGAACGGAGCAAAAACAGAGCTTCGAGCTGAAAGCTGACCCACGCGCCAACATCAGCACCGAAGATTTTCGCGCGCAATTCGAGCTGGCAGCGCGTGTTAGTAATAAGTTGTCGGCCTTACATGTCTCGATAGACCAACTAAGCCGCTTCGGCACGGCATTAACCGCGCTGGGTGAGCGCTTTGGCAAAGACGAATCTTGGAAGGCAAAGCTGGAAACACTGGATAAGCGTCGCCTCGCAATATTGGAAGCTATCTATCAAACCAGCCTGAAGAGCGAACAAGACCCACTTAATTTCCCGGTGCGTTTGAATGACAAACTGTCTGGGCTACTGGCGCAGATCAGTTTTGGCGACAACAAGCCGACCGCCGCACAGCAAGAATTGGCGAAAGAGTTGTTTGACGCAGCGGATAAGGCGCTGGCGGCAACAAAGGCCATGCTGGGTGACGATTTGGCTGCGTTGAACGCGGATTTACGTCAGCAAAAGGTGGATTTAATTGAGTTGGATCTAGATTGAGTATTTAATCATCGCCAGCCAAACTATTGCACGATTGCCACAAACCCAGACGCACTGGAGTCCTCATGTCAGCGCAACGCCAATTAAAAAATGCAACTTATGCCGACTACCTGCAAATCAACGACGGTAAACGCTATGAACTCATCCAAGGTCAGTATTGGCTTATGGCGGGTGCGGGAACACTGCATCAGCTGGCCGTAGTTGAAATTTCCTATCAACTTGTTGCGCACTTAAAGGGCAAACCATGTCGTGTATTCGTCGCCCCGTACGACATACGCCTTGGTGAAACTTATGACGCAGATGGCTTTGAGTCCAACGTGGTGCAGCCCGACCTGTTGATCAATTGCCAACGCAGCAAAGAAACGCCAACCGGCATTAAAGGCGCACCAGATGTGGTAATCGAGGTGATCAGTCCGAACGGTGCTGGCCGCGATTTGGTGATTAAACGCCGCATCTACGAACGCGCGGGCGTGCAGGAATATTGGGCGTTTGACCCAGAGGGGCGCGTGCTACACATGCATTTTATGGTGAACAGCCAGTTCGAATATAAAAGCGTGATCGCGCGCGGCGTTTTGACGCTGCGTGGCCTTGATATTCCGGTTGATTTTGATGCGGTTGAGTGTGCTGAAGGTATTGTTTATCCAGAGGAATATTAATTGGCGATTCACCGCGCGTTTTCTGGCCGCAGGCCGTTTTTGTTGTGCGCCGCAGCATCGCCAGCGCTGTCGCGGTCAAATAACCGCCTCGGTTGCGGCTGTTATATGCTTGGAGTCAATAGATTTTCGATCAAACCAAATGCGCCTGCTATTTTGGAACATACAAAAGAAGGACGCGCCGCCCGAGCTTTCGGCGTTTTGCCAAGCAAAATCCGTCGACATCGTCTTATTGGCAGAGCCAGGACGGCAAGCCAAACACCTTGGTGACACATTGACTGTATCCGGTACCGCTGAGTATGTTCGTCAAGTGCAACGAACCGAGCTTTTTGAGGTGTGTTCCAGACACGCCACGCATCAAATGCTGTCTAAACACGACAGCAATCGATTTTCTATCTGGAACATCAAGCCAAATGTAGGTGCCGACTTTATTTTGGTCGTGTTGCATTTGCAGAGCAAAATGCATGCAAAGCGGTCAGATCAACATGCATCGGCGCAACTTGTTGTTACTGAGTTGCAACGCGTTGAGCGCGAACTCGGGCATCAGCGCAGCTTGATTATCGGCGATTTTAATATGCATCCCTTCGATGAAGGCATGGTTGCAGCGAA
>JANNYA010000065.1:0-33632 GCA_031409855.1 Rhodanobacteraceae bacterium
GGTCAAAAACAGGCTTAAGCAAAGCGCATTGGCAAGCAGTGAACCAACCGGCACTTGGTTGACCCAGGAATAGCCAAAGTCCCCCCGAGCGTAATGGCTTAGCAGCTCAAAATATGCTGTCAGTAACGGCTTATTTACACCGTGCGCGTCTAAAAACACGGCGACGGTTAGTGTTTCGGAATGCCGACTGAGCAACGTGCTGGAGGGCGCCGGTAGTAAAAAACGCAGACACGCGAACGCAATCAGGCCAGAAATTAGGCCGACGCTGAGCGTGCGCACGATCGGCGCAGCCAATGAAATAAGTGGTTTCAACACAGGCGCGATTTCAGCATGCTTAGGCGCTGAAAGCGAATGGCGATCCGTTGGGGTGTGCGATTAAAACTGAAGGGGAATCTCGGTAGTTTTCGCTGATTCGAGTTTAATGGGGCGACGGCGCACTGAGTTCGTCATTCCCGCGTGTTTTTGGCGGGAATCCAGGGAGCTTGTTCTGGCGTTGCACCATTGCAATTCGTTGTACTTTGCGCAGGTGCAGGCTGGGTCCCCGACTAAAACATTCGGGGATGACGACTAAAACATTCGGGGATGACGATCCTTCAGTTTGAATGGCACCCTCAGTTGGGTGCGGTGAAGTACCGGCATTGGATGTACTTGAACCGTGAATTTGCGCCTCCAAATACAACCATAGTGCCGCGCAGTTCGCGCGCTTTGGATTGCCCATCATGCGACAAGATAAACTAACTTCGAGATTTCAAGCGGCCTTAAGCGAGGCGCAATCCCTCGCCGTGGGGCGGGATAATAATCTGATCGAGCCGGTGCATTTGTTGGTAGCACTGCTTAAGGATGACTCCGGTGCTAGCAAAATGCTGCTCGCCCAAGCAGGTGCTAACGTGCGCGAGCTGGAGCGGCGCGCCGGTGAGCTGCTGGAAAAATTGCCGAAAGTGCGCGGTAATGAAGGCCAAATCAGCATCGCTAATGATCTAGCGCGTTTGCTTAATGTCGCCGACAAATTGGCACAGCAGCGCGGTGATCAATTCATCGCCAGCGAGCTGTTTTTGCTTGCAGCTATGGACGACAAAGGCAGCGTGGGCGCACTGTTGCGTGATGTCGGCGCGACGAAAGTAGCACTTGAACGTGCGATTAGCGGCGCGCGCGGTGGTGACAAGGTCGACGATGCGGGCGCAGAAGAAAACCGCCAAGCATTGAACAAATACTGCGTCGACTTAACCGCGTTGGCGGAAAGCGGCAAGCTGGATCCGGTGATTGGGCGTGACGAAGAAATTCGCCGCTGCATTCAAGTGCTGCAACGGCGCACTAAGAATAATCCAGTGCTGATTGGCGAGCCGGGTGTGGGTAAGACCGCGATTGTCGAAGGTTTGGCGCAGCGCATTATTAATGATGAAGTGCCCGAAGGGCTGCGCGGCAAGCGTTTGCTTTCCTTGGATATGGCGGCCTTGATTGCCGGCGCGAAATTTCGCGGCGAGTTTGAAGAACGCCTGAAAGCGGTGTTGAACGAGCTGTCCAAGCAAGAGGGCAATGTCGTTTTATTTATTGATGAATTGCACACCATGGTCGGCGCGGGTAAAGCTGAGGGTGCGATGGATGCGGGCAATATGCTTAAACCCGCGCTGGCGCGGGGCGAGCTGCACTGTATCGGTGCTACAACCTTGGACGAATATCGAAAATACGTCGAAAAAGACGCCGCGCTCGAGCGTCGCTTTCAAAAAGTGTTGGTGGGTGAGCCAAATGTTGAGGACACCATCGCGATTTTGCGCGGGCTAAAAGAACGCTATGCGCTGCACCACCGCGTCGAAATTACCGACCCGGCGATTGTTGCCGCCGCAACCTTGAGCCATCGCTATATTGCGGACCGAAAATTGCCGGATAAAGCCATTGATTTAATGGATGAAGCGGCCAGCCGCATTCGCATGGAAATGGATTCCAAGCCGGAGGAAATGGATCGCTTAGAGCGCCGCCTGATTCAGCTAAAAATTCAGCGCGAGGCCTTGAAAAAAGAAACTGATGAAGCGACGCGCGAGCGCTTAAAGCTGCTTGAAACTGAAATTGACAAATTAGAGCGCGAATACAGCGATCTGGAAGAAATTTGGAATGCGGAAAAATCTGCGGTGCAGGGCGAAACCGATCTAAAGACGCAAATCGAGGCGCTCAAGGTTGAATTAGAGGCCGCCCAACGGCGTCAAGACTTCGCCCGCATGAGCGAAATCCAGTACGGCAAATTGCCTGAGCTGGAAAAGCAGTTGAGCGATGTGCGCGCAATGGAAGAAAAGACCACCGCTGGCTTTAAATTGGTCAGCCATAAAGTTACCGCCGAGGAAATTGCCGAAGTCGTCAGCCGCTGGACCGGTATTCCAGTCGCGAAAATGATGGAAGGCGAACGCGAAAAGCTGCTAAAAATGGAGGACGAACTGCACCGCCGCGTGATTGGTCAAGATGAAGCAGTGACCGCCGTCGCCGACGCCATCCGCCGCAGCCGAGCCGGTTTGTCCGATCCGAACCGGCCCAACGGGAGTTTTTTGTTCTTAGGCCCAACCGGCGTCGGTAAAACCGAGCTATGCAAGGCTTTGGCCGAGTTTTTATTTGACTCCGGCGATGCGCTGGTGCGCATTGATATGAGTGAGTTTATGGAAAAGCACTCAGTCGCACGCTTGATCGGCGCGCCGCCGGGCTATGTGGGTTTCGAGCAAGGCGGCTATTTGACTGAAGCGGTACGACGTCGACCTTATTCCGTCATTTTGTTAGACGAAGTTGAGAAAGCGCACCCCGATGTGTTCAATGTTTTGCTGCAGGTGCTCGACGACGGCCGCCTGACCGACGGCCAAGGCCGTACCGTCGATTTCCGCAACACGGTGATCGTGATGACCAGCAATTTGGGCTCCAGCGTGATTCAGACGATGTCTGAGCAAGACTCGGCCACGGAAGGCGGCGGTCGTGACAATTACGCGCGTATGAAAAACGCCGTGATGGACATCGTACAAACACATTTTCGCCCGGAATTTATCAATCGCTTGGACGAAATTGTGGTGTTCCACCCGCTTGCACGCGAACACATCCGTGAGATTGCGAAAATCCAGCTCGCCAGCTTGGCAAAGCGCTTGAAAGAGCGCGAGTTAAAACTGGAAGTCAGCCTTGAAGCGCTGGATATTCTGGGGCGTTTCGGCTTCGATCCAGTTTATGGCGCACGGCCACTGAAGCGTGCAATCCAATCCATGTTGGAAAACCCACTCGCCAAAGAAGTGCTGGCGGGCAAGTTCCGGCCGAAAGATACGGTGTTTGTGGATGCTTTGAATGGGCAATTGGTGGTTCGGGCGAACGGCTAGGTCTTTGCGAGTTTTCAGCCTCAACGCGGCTGTTGAGTGACGATGAACTTCGTCTTTGCGAGCACATTGAGTAACCATGAACCTTGTCTTTGCGAGCGCAGCGAAGCAATCTAGCTTTAAACGGCGAGATTGCTTCACTGCGTTCGCAACGACGAATCTTAGTGGGTTCATAGAAAGCCTGTCGAATGGCGCTTCAACAGGCTGCCAATAGAAAAATCTAGGCGATGCACCCACATGCGACACATCTTGTCGCAGCCATGAAGACAATGATCGCTCCAAAGCTAGGAGATCATCATGACCACACGCCGCCACCGCGCCAAAAAAGCGACCGAATTCACACCAATCATGCGTTTGTGGTTGCTGCGCCTGTTGGTACCGATCGGCGCGCAACGTCAATTTGTCTCGCACATGGGTTTTAACGACGATGCGACCGCCGAGTTGCTGGGTTTGCAGGAATGGGTTGGCACAAATCCGCGCGAATTTGATCTAAAACTGGTGCGTGCGGCGCTGCGCAAGCTGCATGAAAGTGCCGGTGCCAGCCTGCCGGAAATCTTGCAGGACAACATTGCGCGCATCGCCAAGCTGGTCAATCTTTCCGATACCGACTGTCGAATTTTAGAATTTGCGGTGATGGTGCGCTGCGAACCAACACTCGAATACATGTGCAACGAACTTGCATCAATGTCCTCGGTACAGGTGTTTCAAACGCTTTCGAAGTTGCTTGATGTCGCGGAGCACGAAATTCGCGACTCTCTGAGTTTGCAGGGCATTTTGGCAAAATCTGGTTTGGTGTCGCTCGAACGCAAATCGACGGCACGGCTAAACGAGGCGCTCGAACTATTGTCAGACACTTTTGCCGACCTTATTTACAACTCAGCCGCCGACCCAATCAGTTTGCTGCGCGATACCGTAGCGTTGAGCGCGCCTGCGGAGCTAGAAATCGCGGATTACACGCACGTAGCCCCGACGTTGGATATTTTGCGGCCTTATCTTAAGCATGCCATTGCCAGCAAACGCAAAGGCGTCAATATTTTCCTTTATGGCGATCCAGGCACCGGGAAAAGCCAGCTGGCGAAAGCCATCGCGCAAGAACTCGGCTGCGAACTGTTTGAGGTGGCAAGTGAAGACAACGCCGGGGACGCCGTCGACGGTGCGCGCCGTTTGCGCGCTTTTCGGGTTGCACAAAGTTTTTTTGCTCAGCGCCGCGTGCTATTTCTGTTTGATGAAGTTGAGGACGTGTTCGATGACGGCGATAGCCTTTTTGGCCGCAAAAGCACCGCGCAAACTTGCAAAGCCTGGATCAACCGCACCTTGGAAGAAAATCCGGTGCCGACGCTTTGGCTGTCAAATTCCGTAGAAGGGATGGATCCCGCGTTTATTCGCCGCTTCGATATGGTGTTTGAATTGCCGGTGCCGCCGAAAAAGCAGCGCACGCGTATCCTTGACGACATTTGTTCCGACTTGCTGAATGCACCAGTCCTCGCGCGTATCGCCGAGTCCGCTGAGCTAGCCCCGGCGGTGGTAGCAAAAGCTGCCGCCGTGCTGCGTTCGGTCAGTGATGAGATTGACTCAGGCACCACGGCTAGCGCGTTTGAGTTACTGATTGGCAATACCCTGCAGGCGCAAGGGCACGCGGCGATACGCAAAGATGACCCGAACCGCTTACCGGATTTCTATGACCCATCATTTATTCACGCGGATGCTGACTTGGCACACATCGCAGCTGGGCTAGTAGCGTCGAAATCCGGACGCCTGTGTTTGTATGGCCCGCCAGGCACCGGCAAAACTGCGTATGGCCGGTGGTTGGCCGAGCAACTGGATATGCCGCTGCTGGTGAAACGCGCATCAGATTTGATGTCTATGTATGTCGGTCAAAACGAAAAAAATATCGCGCTGGCTTTCCAGGAAGCAGCGAATGACGGCGCGCTGTTGTTGATCGATGAAGTGGACGGCTTTCTGCAAGATCGAAAGGGTGCGCAGCGCGGTTGGGAAGTTAGCCTCGTAAACGAAATGTTGGCGCAAATGGAATCATTTCCGGGCGTATTCATTGCCTCGACCAATCTGATGGATGGCTTGGATACCGCAGCGCTGCGCCGCTTTGATCTGAAGGTGAAGTTTGATTTTCTCAAGCCCGAACAGGCGTGCGAACTATTGCACCGACACTGCGAAAAGCTCAGCCTGCCTGCACCACAACTGGAGCAACTGGCGCGCGTGCGGCGCCTACCGAAACTGACGCTGGGGGATTTTGCCGTGGTGTTACGCCAGCACCGCTTTCGCGCGATTTGCAGTAGCGGTGATTTTGTCACCGCGTTAAACGCGGAATGCGCCGTCAAGCAACCAGGTCGGGCGCCGATTGGCTTCCTGCACAACTTTGTTGCCCGCTAATTTACCCACTGTCTAAGGAGTCGATCATGCACAGCCTTTCCAAATCGAAATTAATGGCGTTCCGACAGTGCCCAAAGCGCCTCTGGCTTGAAATACATCGCAAGGACTTGCGTATTGACAGCGCCAGCGCCGAGGCCAATTTTGCGGTTGGCAATCACGTGGATGTCGTGGCGCGCCAGCTTTACGACACGAATAACGATGCCCGATTGATTGATCGCACCGCTGGAACTGCGCAGGCGTTGAACAGCAGCACGGCGGCGCTCAAATCAGCGAAACCAGTCTTTGAAGCGGGTTTTAGCGCCGTCGGCGCGTTGGCTTTCGCCGACATTATGCTGCCCCAGGGAGACGGTAGGAAATTAGGCTGGCGCATGGTTGAGGTAAAAGCGGCGAGCAGCCTCAATCCCTGCCATCACGATGACGTGGCGATTCAAGCCTACATCGCATTAGCTGCAGGCGTGCCGTTGAAAGCCATTGCCGTCGCGCATATTGATAACACCTGGGTTTATCCAGGTGGAAATGATTACCGTGGCTTGCTGATCGAGCAAGACCTCAGCGACCAAGCGTTTGCGCGCAGTGATGAAGTCAAATGCTGGATCAGTGACGCACAGCGTGTTGCGGCAAAACGCAAAGAACCCGCAATTAAAACGGGCAATCAGTGCAACACGCCGTACCCATGCGCATTTTTCACGTATTGCCAAGCGCAAGAGCCTACGCCTGAGCACCCGGCAAGTTGGCTGCCAGATGTGCGAACCGACAATTTAAAGGCGCTGCTCAGCGAAAGCACTGAGCTGGCGGAAGTGCCAAACGAGGCGCTGAACCCGCTGCAACTGCGTGTCAAAACCCAAACCTTGTCGAATAAAGTCTACATTGCCAAAAAAAATGCGCTGGCAGATTTATCCCGCCATCAAGGGCCGTATTATTTTCTAGACTTTGAAACAATCAATTTCGCCGTGCCCATTTGGCGCGGCACTCGACCGTACCAGCACATTCCATTCCAATTTAGCCTGCACCGGGTGGGTCGCAACAGCAAATATGTACATCACAGTTTTATTGACCTATCAGGCAAGAACCCATCCAAAGCCATCGCTGAAGCGTTGATCGCGGCCTGCGGTACGCGGGGCAGCATTTTTGCCTACGGGGCATTTGAAAAAACGTGTATTAAGAATCTTGCCGCGCGCCTACCGAAACTGCGTGCACCGTTGCAAGCGAACCAGGCTCGGCTTGTTGATGTGCTGGAAAAAGCACGCGCGCATTACTATCACCCTGCGCAAGAAGGCAGCTGGAGCATCAAAAAGGTACTGCCCTGCATTGCCCCCGAACTTAACTACGATTCGCTAGCTGTGCAGGATGGCCAAATGGCGATGCTGACGTACCTTGAGGCCATTGCGCCAGAAACAAGCAAGTACCGGAAAGCCGAGCTTGAGAAGCAACTATTCGAGTACTGTAAACAAGACACGCTTGGGCTGCTGCATATCTGGGCATACTTCATTGGCCGCACCGTTTTAACAAGCGAATGCCATGTCCAGACGCCCTGAAAGTATAGAAACCACGCTGCTAGCGATTGAGCTTATGCGCCGCATTCCACGCGGCCGTAAGATTTCCGCCGTCGAGTTACACAAGCAAATTGCCAACGCTGGGCTGCAACGTGATCTTCGAACCATCCAACGCCAACTGGAAATGCTCAGCGAGCATTTCGAGATTGAGCGGGATGAGCGCAGCAAACCTTATGGCTATCGCTGGAAGCAGGCGTCAAAAGGCTTGGGCTTACCGATCCTGAGCGAACATGAATCGCTATTGCTGATGCTGGCCGAGCAGCACCTAAAAAACTTACTGCCTGCCAGCCTGATGCAGACACTAGACGGTTTTTTTGTCCAAGCCCGCAATAATCTGAGCACGCCAGATAATGCAAAACTCGCACACGAATGGCTTTCAAAGGTACGTGTCGCCAGCACCACGCAACCGCTATTGCCACCGGTGATTAAGCCCGGCGTATTCGAGAACGTCAGCAATGCGCTATATCGCAATCAGCTGCTGAAAGTGGACTACACCAATTCCGGCGGTAAAAACAGACTAGCCACCGTGATGCCGCAAGGCCTAGCGCACCAAGGGCCATGCCTTTACTTAGTGTGCCGATATCAAGGCTACACGGACGAGCGCAGCCTAGCGCTGCACCGCATGCAGTCCGCCGAAGCCACGACGCTAACCTTCGAGCGCCCTACGGATTTCAACCTACAAAAATACGATGAAGATGGCCGCTTTTTGTTCGGGGAAGGCAAACGCATTCGCCTGAAGTTTCGAATTAGCCAAGATGCCGGAAAACACCTGCGCGAATCACCTTTGTCCAGCGATCAAAAAGTGCGGGTAATCGGCGATCAATTGGAGATCACCGCGACCGTGGTGGATAGCGCGGTGCTGGAACGGTGGTTAAGGGGTTTTGGGGATGAGGTTTCGGGGGTTAGGAGAATGCGATTGAAAGTGGCGGTTGGTTGATGTTTGTATTTCAAAACTGACGCATTTTGGAACATTGATTGAAAAGGGATGTTCGCTATGAATCACGAAAACTTCATACAAGTAGTCGCCGCATTAAGCGCCAGTGGTCGCCCGTCTAAAAATATCGTTTCGATACAGCGCGAGCTTGAACGCAAGCCGCGCGATGTCGGTGCACAGGCCGATTTGGCGCGTGCCTATTTTTATGCGGATCGGTTGCCGGAAGCAGTAGCGCAGGCCAGGAAAGCCTATGCGTTAGATCCCAGCCACCTTGCGGCGCGCTGTTGGCTGGTTCACATATTGGCTTTGTCCGGTGCCCACGATGAAGCTATTGAAGTTGGTCAAGGCTTTTTAAGCGGCGCGCCAGGTGAAACGCTGTTTCTTGCCGTGCTGGGCATTAGCTATGCGAAAGCCGGGCGTGAAGCGGATGCCAGGGCGGTTTTGAAACGTATGCAAGACGCAGCGAACCGACAGGGCAAGCTTCCCTACATGCAGGCGCAGGTGCTAGCACATTTGGGCGATGTGGAGGCGGCTATCGATGCGTTTGAAACTGCGGTTGACGATGGCAATTACAATGTCGTGAATCTCAATGTTGACCCATCGCTGCGGGCTTTAGATGGCAACGTGCGATTTGTTACGCTGCTCAATCAATTGGGGTTAACCGCGATGAGTCACCTAAAAGTATAAGGCAAACTTGCTCGGCACAATCGGGCTGAGTTTGTTCAACACGGTGTAAGGTCGCGGCTGCGCAGGACCTATGACCTTATTGATTAGTTTCCCTTCCGTTATTGCAGGAGGCTTGTTAGCGATTCAATCGAAAGCGGAGGAATTGAGCGATGAAGCATGGAGTGACAATTGGCACATACTGGCCGTAGATCCGCAACTGGATCAAGCTCATATTCCTCGCGAATTTCGGAGAGTGGCTTTAGATGATGCACATGAATGTATCCGAGCCCAAGATCACCATATCGTTTGTGAAAATCAAAACCGCAAACAGTGCATGTTGTTCCCCACTTCTCAATGCACCTCGCCCGGCCAACGGGATTTCGCTCATATCTATTTACCAACACGGGTTGCATCGCGCCCTCGAGCACAGTCTCCGGCAGCGGGACTTCCTCTGGAAATTGCGGTGTGACACCGGGAGTGCACCAGTATCTGATTTTGGGACTACCCCAAATATCAGGCGCATCGCGGTAATCAAGCTTCACCAAAGTTCTAGTCTTCGCAAGCTTGTCGAGCGCATGCGCAATTCGACTAAAGGCGCTGTAGGGCTTTCCGGCACCGGCACCGCCCTTTCCATATTCACTTACGAGTTCCACCATAGTTGCTGGAAACATTCGCTCTAGCGCGTTCGCGAATTGAAGCGTCGAGAACGTACTTGCTCCAAACGAGTGAGCGACATCCAAGAATTGCAGGTCGCTTATTTCGGTCATGCTATGCCTCTCCACGGAAGACAAACTTCCGGTGGTAAGCGAGATAGTGTTGTTGTTTGTCACTAAATTTCATGATCTTCGGATTTCCAGGGAGTAGCAAGGCGCGCTCCCTCGTTGGCAGAGAATCAGAGCACATCAGTACCCCGCCCTCATCAAAGGTGATTAGCCCAAGATCAAAAAGAGTATCCGCATTGGGATTTAGAAGAATTCCGTTATTGGCGTCAAGTCTTTCGGCGCTGCTGCTTACCTTCCAAGGCTTGATATGCGATGCTCTCAGAACTGTAATGAACTTGCAGCCAGTTAGCGCACACCCTTTCCAATGCTTTATCAGAGCCTTACGAAAATTATTTTGCCCGACCCGTGCCAAAATAACTGCGGCTCGCTCGGTATCGGGTAGATCATCTAGCTCAATAAGCGGATCTTCCAGCAACAGGCCAAAATCAATCGCAGCATCAGTTAGCCAGAATTTTCGTCGCAGATTGTGCAATGGCTTCGTGTAACCGAGCACCCTAGTCAAGAACACCTTATACGCCGCATCAATGCCAAGATCCTCGACTAGAGGGATCCCCAGCGCCTTCGATATTGCTGGATTTGTTAACTTTCCATCCAGCAATTCGGCGTTCTTGTGCCGTTCAAATGTAACCCCTTTGTATCCTATGAACCTTGATGGCGCGAAATGGAGCACCCCGTCTACATTGTAGGGCACGAAACAGTGGCCTCTTGCGATCAGGCCCCGATAATAGGCGAAGAACTTTGACGAGCTTCCCGCTCTTCGAGTTGCTTCCATTACTTCAATGTTTTGCGCAACTTGATCTTCACGTTCGATTGTTTGCATGCCGACTCCCGGTTGATTTCAATAATGGCCTAACGAATATGGAAAGGTCGCGCGCAGCCGCGACCTCATACTGCGTTGATCAAGCCCGCCCCGATTGCGGCGATCTAAGTCTAGCAGTGCGGCGGTCGCGGCGGCACCAAAACTATTTTCCGAAGAAATAAACTTCGCTGAGTTTTTTAGTGCGACTTTAAGGCTTGCAAAATGTTCGCCAGCCGCCAGCCGCAAAAACAAGCAGTCACAGCTGGCGCAATTGGGTGACGTAGATGCGGCGATAGATTCGCTGGAACTGGCTTCTGACGATGGCAATTTTAGTGTCGTGAATATAGGCATTGACTCCTCGTTTCGAGGTTTGCATGGCGACGTTAGATTTGTGCCCTTGGCTAAAAAATTGTGGCTGACAGAGTGCAATTGACCGATGAAGCGGGCCTTCAGCCCTTGGATCTTGTTTTATGACTACCTGGGGCGTTGCCCCAGGCTGGTATGAGACGCGCTTTCAGCGCTAAAACTGCAACTTGACTTAAGTTCATGGCCTTAACCCTGTCGAACACTCGTTGAGAAAACTAGCGCAGCCACCGCGTAATACTGAGCGGGTCATTCGCATTGAGTACGCATGCGCCGTAGCGCGGCAGTTGCTCATCGTTGGTCAATAATGGAACGCCTTCACTGATGGCCTGTGAAACCAGCAACCGATCAAAAGGGTCTTTGTGGTCAATATTTGGCAAACCTGCTACCCCAGCCGCATGTTCGCTAGTGATTGATAGCTCTTCGTAGCCGTTATCAAGCAACAGTCGGCGTAGTGAGCGTGCGTCCACCTGAAAGTCTGCACGCCCGAGATTTTGTTTGATAGCAACCTCCCAAATGCTTGCCGGACTAAACAGCAGCGTATTCCCGCGATCCGCCATAAGCTGGCGCGCCAAGGCGGGTAGTTGCTTGCTCGAACCAGCGGCCCAAATAAGCAGGTGCGTGTCAATCAGCAGCTTCATCAGGAAAAAAGCTGGGTGATTTCAGCGGATGACATGGTGTTGAAATCGTCAGGTACCAAAATGCCGGGCATAAAATCAAACCGCCGTTGATCGGCTTCAGCCGGTGCATTCACCGCTATGACCTTAACCAGAGGCTTACCCGCTCTTGCAATGACAAACGCTTGACCATTGGCCGCTTGTTCGACCAATTTAGACAACTGAGTTTTGGCTTCGTGGATGTTGTAGCTACGCATGTGGGCTTAGTCCGTTTTAATGAACTAAGTTTACCAGAGCATGTGCTGAAATTGTACAGCGGGTGGAAAGTCAATTATCATTGAATATCTTACTTTTAAAGTATGATTTACAAGGTTAATTACGAGTATTCTAATAGCATCTGAGTTTTATTGAGCCGACAAAATGACCGCTATCGAGCGCACCGTGCTGTTGAATTCGATCCGTGTGGGCTTAGCTGAGGCACCGGTGGTTGCGTTATTGGGTGCGCGTCAAGTCGGGAAAACCACGTTGGCGCGGCAGGTTGCGGCTGAGTGGGGGCGTGCCACGGCCATGTTCGATCTGGAGCGTCCGGAAACACGTGCCGCGCTGAGCACTACCCCTGGCAAGCTCCTTGCCGAACAGCAGGGCTTGGTCATTATTGACGAGGTGCAGCGCCTACCGGAGCTGTTTGCACTGCTACGTCCGCTGTGTGACGACCCTATGCGAAAAGCGGTGTTTTTGTTATTGGGAAGTGCGTCGTGGACGCTGGTGCAAGGGGTGTCGGAAAGTTTGGCGGGCCGGATTCAATTGCTTGATGTCGCGGGCTTTTCCCTGGCTGAGGTGGGTGCCTCAGAACAAGATCGACTTTGGCTGCAGGGCGGCTTTCCGCGCGCGTTTTTGGCGGGCAGCATGGACGCTTGGTCGCGTTGGATGGACAGCTTTGCCCGCACATTTTTGGAACGGGATATTCCTGGCATTGGGTCCAAGGTTGCACCGGAGGCGCTGCGTCGTTTTTGGCGGATGCTGGCGCACTTTCATGGGCAGACTTGGAACGCCGCTGAGCTTGCACGATCAATGGATGTCAGCGTGACGGCGGTGAATCACTATCGCGATTTGTTAGCGGGCACGTTTATGGTGCGCGTATTGCCGCCTTGGTTTGAAAATCTGGGCAAGCGCTTGGTCAAATCGCCCAAGGTTTATTTACGTGATAGCGGCATCCTGCACCATTTTCTAGGCATTGGGCAGATGCTGGATCTGCGCACGCACCCGCGCTACGGTGCCAGCTGGGAAGGCTTTGCGTTAGAACAAACACTGATTGCCCATGGCGAACGTGATGCCTATTTTTACGGTACGCAAAGTGGCGCGGAGCTGGATTTACTGCTGCTGCGCCGGGGTAAGCGCTGGGGCTTTGAGTACAAATGCACCGATGCGCCGAAGACGACAAAATCGATGCATATTGCGATGGCGGATTTGCAACTAGCGCACCTGTGGGTGGTCTACCCGGGCGCGCTGCGATATTCCATGGCGGAAAACATCACCGCGCTGCCGCTTGGTGATCTGCCTGAAATTCGCTTCGAGGTCAATTGACGGCGGCGGTGCGATTCAAACAGATGTGGTGTAACCGTCATCCCCGAATGTTTTAATCGGGGATCCAGCAGGCTAATCCTCAGTGAGGGGATTCGTCATCCGCGAAAGCGGGGAACCAAGGGTGACACCACAAATTTTGTCCACTCAAAGCTTGCGCAAACTGGATTCCCGCCTGCGCGGGAATGACGATTTGAAGCTTACTGAGGATTTCCGCCAAAAGCATGCGGAAACGACGAGCTAGGTCATGACCGAATGGGTAAAACCAGCGACTTAAGGTAATCTTCCCCCATATTTTGAAATAACTCATTTTTAAAGGATTTTTATGGGCCTAGACTTAGTTTCCACCGGCCGTGACGTGCCGAATGACATCAATGTTGTGATTGAAATCCCGCTCAACGGGGAAGCGGTCAAATACGAAGTCGATAAAGCCACCGGCGCGATTTTCGTGGATCGCGTGCTGGGCACCGCGATGCGCTATCCGGTGAACTATGGCTATGTGCCGCACACGCTCTGTGGCGATGGCGATCCGGTCGATATTTTGCTGATCATGCCGGTGCCGCTGATTCCTGGCTCGGTCGTGCGCGCGCGCCCAGTCGGGGCATTGAAAATGCGGGACGAAGCCGGCGATGACATCAAAATTGTGGCGGTGCCGGTCAATAAAGTTACTGAGCTTTACAGCAACATTGATTCTATTCGCCAGCTACCGCAAATCACGCTGGATCAGATCGCGCACTTTTTCCAGCACTATAAAGACTTGGAAAAAGGCAAGTGGGTGCAAATTGATGGCTGGGTGGGCGCGGAAGAGGCTAAAAAGGAAATTTTAGAATCCGTTGAGCGCTATAAAAACGCGCCGGATCAGCCTAAGTTTTGATTAGTTTAGGTTTTAACCAGCATCTTCTAACACCGAGCCGAACTTGAGCACGTCAGCAACCGAAGTCGAGCCGCAGCCGGACGAGCGCCCAGAAGCTGAAGATGGCCCGTGCCCGGAAGACGAGCCTTTAGCAGAAGAAGAAGAAGAAGAAGCGGAGCCGGACGAGGAGCCAGAAGCGGAGCCAGAAGATGAGCCGGAAGTGCCGCGCTGCGGCAATTGCGAAACCACGCTAACTGGGCCGTTTTGTCACAGGTGTGGGCAGGCTGTGCGCTCGCCGGTGCGCGAATTTTTTAGCTTTATGTTTGACAGTGCGACTGAATTTCTACGCCCGGACGGCAAGTTTTTTCGCTCATTGGCGGCGCTGTATTTCCGCCCTGGCTTGCTAACCACGCGCTATCTTGCTGGCCAGCGCACCAGTTTCATCAAGCCGGTGAAGCTGTATCTAACGCTCAGCTTGGTGCTGTTTTTGCTCGTTAGTCTCGATTTGAGCATCAAGGCCGGGCTAAGTCCTGAAATCAGATCCAAGGACTCTGCTGTTTCAATGGGCTTTGAAGCGCCAAAGGCAGAGGTGAACCCTTTGGCGGGTGCCTTTTCAGTAGAATTTTCCGATGAAAAGCCAGGTGCCAGCGCGTCGGGGGGCAAAGCTGATAGCGTAAATGATGACGAGTTCGTCGACTTTGAAGTTAAAGGCAAGCCCTGGCACGAAACGACCAACCCGGTCGTGCTGACTTGGTTGCCCGGTTTTGCCAACCACTGGCTCAATGCCAAACTGGCGCGCCTTAATGAAGTCGGTGATGAAGTCGAAAAACATCCTGAAAAGGTTTTGGAAAGCCTGTTTCGGGTTTTACCGACGATGATGTTTTTGCTGCTGCCGGTGTTCGCGCTGGTGCTCAAGGCGATGTATTTCTTTCGCAACAGGCTCTATGCCGAACATTTGTTAGTGGCGGTGCAAAGCCACAGCTTTTTATTTCTAAGTTTTATTTTGTTGGTTTTATTAACGGATATTGCCGCGTTGGTTGGGCCAAGTTTGGAAAAATTCACTACGCCTTTGGCTTGGCTAGTCGGCTGTTGGATGCCGCTATATCTGTACTTGATGCAAAAACGCGTGTATCGCCAAGGCTGGTTTTGGAGTGCGTTTAAATATAGCGTCGTCGGCTTTACTTACATCATGCTGTTGAGCATTGGTTTAACGTTTTCCGTTGTCGCCGCTTTGGTCAATATGTAAATGCGCGCGCCGCTCGATTTTGATGTGGCTATCGTCGGCGGCGGCGCTGCGGGGCTGATGTGCGCCTTGACCGCCGGGCATGCGGGCCTGCGCGTGATTGTGCTGGAGCACGCCAATCGCGTCGGAAAAAAAATTCTCATGAGCGGCGGTGGCCGCTGCAACTTTACGAATCTTGGCACCAGCCCGGCTAATTTTATCTCGGCAAACCCGCACTTTTGTAAGTCAGCACTGGCGCGCTACCGCCCGGCAGATTTTGTCGCGCTGGTGGAAAAGCACGGCATTGCTTATCACGAGAAGGAGTTGGGGCAGCTTTTTTGCGACGATTCGTCCAAGCAAATCGTGAAAATGTTGACTGACGAATGCGATGCCGCTAGCGTGCAAATTCTGACTTCAACCCATATCGAAGCAATAACGCAAACCGAGCCTGGCTTTTTTCTGGCTACCAGCGCAGGCGCAATTAGCGCGGCTAAGCTGGTGATTGCCACCGGCGGCTTAAGCATTCCAGCGATGGGCGCCACCGGCTTTGGCTATGAGCTAGCTCGCCAATTCGGCCACACCGTGCTGCCAACGCGTGCGGGCTTGGTGCCATTAACCTTAAGCGGGCGCTATTCCGAGCAATTTGCTGAGCTTTCGGGTGTGGCTTTGCCAGTACGGGCCAGTGTCGGGCGCACGCAGTTCGAGAATGCGATGTTGATTACCCATCGCGGTTTGAGCGGCCCGGCAATTTTGCAAATTTCGTCCTACTGGCAAAGTGCTGGCGCACCGCTGGTGCTGAATTTATTGCCTGCAGGTGCGGCGGAATTGGTGGCTATAGCACAGCGCAGCAAGGGGCATTTAACAGTCGCCGATTGGCTTGCAGAAATACTGCCGAAACGCTTTGCGCAGCGCTTTAGTGAGGTCTATGGCGAGGCCATTGGTGCGCGCACCAAAATCGCAGAATGCAGCAAAACGACGCTATCCACGCTGGTCAATCATTTGAGCGCCTGGCCGATTTTGCCCAGCGGTACCGAAGGCTATCGCACTGCTGAAGTGACGCTAGGCGGGGTGGATACCACGGAAGTTTCGTCCAGCACGATGGAATCCAAGCGCGTGCCTGGGCTGTATTTCATCGGCGAAGTGTTGGATGTGACCGGGCATTTGGGCGGCTATAACTTTCAAATGGCGTGGGCCAGTGGCGTGGCGGCGGCGCGCGGGATGGCAGGGGTTTGAGGATTTGTGTATTTAGCGGCGCACAAAGCTGAATGCGCGCATTTTGCTGTGATTGAATTTAAAGCGCTTTTACGACTATCGTCATAGCAACCCTGATCCAAGGAATTTAGATGAATTTTCGGCTTTCACTGTCTGCGCTCCTGCTGGCAGCATCGACGATCGCGATTGCGCAATCGCTAATCACGCGTGATATGCAGCCGATCGGCACCATCGAGGGGCAGCCTGGTGAGTTCGAAGGCGTCGTCCTGAAAACGCTTCCCACGGCAGACGGTGCCTACGCAGTTATTGATTATGGCTCAAGTTTATCTGTGCTCAAATTTGGCGTGAACGGGCAAGTCCTGCACCGCGCAAGTGAATTGAATGCATCCGCTCAGCGGGTTTGGCTAGAGCTAAATCCCAGTGGCGGTTTATATGTGTTGAGTTCCAATTGCACTTTACTTTCCTACAGCGCTGATTTGAACAACCGATTTCGCGTGGATGCTGAAGCACCGACGCTGGCTAACACTGTGCAGGGCACATCGAAGCTAGCTGGGGCGAAATCCGCTCAGGCAAAGGGTGGTTTCGCGTGCAACGGCATGGCGTTGAATCAAAATGAATTACTGGTGCAGAGTTCCTGGCCTACTCAAGCGCTGTTACGTTTTTCAACCCAGGGGCAATATTTAGGAAATGTGGCGGTTACGCAAAATGCGCTGCCAGCGTCCGTGCATTACCTCAATCGATTGAACGATAAAATTGTCGTGTTGACTCGCGATTCACAGGGCGCAGAAGCACTGCAGGCACTGGATTCAGCGCTGCAACCGGCGTGGCAATTCATGCCGCCAGCGGGGCAAAGTGGTGGTTATGTACTTACAACCGACGCTGATCGAGCGGTTATTCGTACCTGGATTAACGGTGACTTTGCCGTCTCAATCGTCAATAGCCAAGGTGTGCTTTTAGGCAACGTCTTATTGCCGCCTCTGAACAATTTGGAGCGCTGGCATTATGAATTTGGCACGCTTTGGCTGGATACAGTGCGCTATGTTGCAGGTCAACGCCTGCAGACTATTTTTTCTTGGCGTCCAGGCGACGCCTTACAAACCGTCTATGAAAGCCCAGAGTGGGTCCGTACCGCGCTAACGCCGATAGACGAAAATTCCGCAGTGTTCGCTTCCTCGGTGTTTAGTACGCCCTTTGTAGAGACGCAAACTATTCGGCGCATCAGTCGCAACGGCGCGATGCTGGGTCAGAGCACACAGAATGCGGATCACTTCATCACTGCATTTTTGCGCTTACCAAATGCGCAATGGCGCATCCTCGGTGAAAAAGCGCGCCGCGATCCTACTGGCAATGAGCTCTTAGGCAGCGGGCAATTTCGCCTTGCACAACTGGATGTGCAGGACTTTCATCCGCTCTTACTACCAGGGCCAGCGCTCTTCTTTGGCGTGTCGCAAGTCTCGAATCGAACCTTTTTGCTGGTTGCTGGCAAGCTTTCCGCGCTTGATGCCCGGGGAAAAATTCTTTGGCAACGCGAAGCGGATTGGTCTTATTGGCAGCTTGCAAGTGCGCAAGGTGCTTATTTAGGGCGTGCGGGCCAGATAGTTCACGTGGGCAGCGACGGGCAAGATCTTTGGGCGCAAACGTTCCCGGCTGGATGCGGGACTGCGAATCTGCGTGCGCACGCGCAACGAGATGCAGTTTGGCTTTATTGCGTCACTGACTCGGCGCCTGCCCAGTTCAAGCTAATTCAAGTTAGCGCCGCCGGACTACAGGAGTTTGCAAGTTTTGCCCAAGCGCCCGACGCCAGTATTTTTGATTTGGATGGCTTCGGCAATGCCACCGAGCTGCAGCCGCAGCCCATGGTTGCCGTGCGCAGGTCAAACACGGGCCGCGAGGTTTGGCGCATACCACTGATGGCGCAAGAATCCATTCTACTAAGTGATGACGTTTCTATAACGACCCGGCGAAACGTAAATTTGCGCCAATTCGTTTATACGCGGCGCAACGCCGACGGCAGCGTGGCTTGGCAGCATAATATCCAGACGCCCTGTTATCCGTGGCTGCTTTTACCGAATGCAAGCACCCTGCATGAGGCCTGTTTGTACGAGCCAAACGAGCCTCAGGGCGTGGTGTATTGGCATTCGATTACTGATGCGGCCCTGGCACTACCGTTTAAAAGTATCAGCCGCCCAGGTGCGCGCCAACTCAGGGACATTCTAGATTTGCCAAACGGCGAACAGTGGTTACAGATCGAAAGTGCGCAAGGTGCGCAAAACAAGTTGTTTCATGTTGATTCCACAGGCTCATTGCTGGAAGAATGGAGTGCGAATGCCACATTTTATAATCAATTTCCAAGCCGAAAACTTTGGCAAACCCAGCACGGCGTGTTTCTGGCCATTGAAGCCGATGTTCCAGGAAAAGGCCAAGCGGTACAAATCTATCGCGCCTCCGACGAGTTCTTTGCCGATGGTTTCGAGTGAGCGCCGCTATTCACGCCTTGTCCCACTGCGCGCGCAACTGGCATGATTACGCGCGCTGACTTTGACTACACCCATGCTGCTAAATCTAACTCTCAATGGCGGATCACACGCCGTTTCTGCCCAAACCTCGATTGCAATGCTGTTAGCTGAGCTTGGCTATGCGCAAAAGCGGGTCGCGATTGAGCGCAATGGTGCGATTGTGCCGCGCAGCGCGCATGGCTCGACATTGCTGGAAGCGGGGGATCAGCTTGAAATTGTGCAGGCGATTGGCGGCGGCTAATTGCGCGCGTGTATACCTAGCCATACACGCAGCTGTCGATGCTCCTCGGTACTTATGCTGTCGGGCCAAATTAGCGCCTGCTTAGCGTTTGAGTTGCTGAGCCAGATGAGGCCAAGATAGCGTTGCATTTTGCGTAGTTCTGGTAACACGGCGTCCATTGCTAAGTTGTCGCTCAGTGGCTGCGCTGATCCAATCCAGACTTGACCCGCCGACGCGAAAATCAGCCGCAATGTTTCCGGTTCACTTAGTTTTCCATTGTGCGCTGCTAGCTGGGCAAAAATAACCGCAGCAAAGCCCGCTATTGCAAGACTCGCGATGGCACCGCTCAAGCCACGCCATGGCAGCAGCGCCAAATCATGCACAAGCAAGCCGACTGCACTGCCCAACAGCAGGGCGCTGAAAACACTCAAGCGCCGCCGCCAGCGTGAAGGTTTAAGCTGTATCTGCAGGCGCGGTGCGGCTTTCACAAAGGCACGAAACTTGTCCGGATTTGCTCAATCAGGGCGGCGCGTTCAGCTTCAGCGGGTGCGCCTTTGCCCATCAACCAATCCCACAAAAGATCGTCTTCAGTTTGCAATAGCGCAGCGAAGTGGCCGCGAACGGCGGGGTTTGCGCTGGAAAAATGCGCATCCAGCCAGCGTTCCAGCAGCATATCCATTTCTCGCATGCCGCGTCGGCATTGCCAACGCAGGCGTTTTACTTCAGCGTTCTCCGCTGTCATTTCGATATTTGTCATGCGGCGATTCTAGCCTTGCGCGGTGCACAGGGTGTCAAGCAAGTCGATAGCGAAACCGTAAATCTGGCCCAAACGCGCACTGCTCCAGCAACTCCAGTTGAATTCGATCCTGCCAACTGCTCAATCCCGGCAGTTTTAGCAACGGTTGCCCTTGATCGCCCAGCAGGATCGGCGCTTGATACAGCACCAGCTCATCCACAAGGCTAGCGTGCAAAAGCGCACCGCAAAGTGTGGCACCTGCTTCGCTGTGCACTTCGTTGATTTCGCGATTGCCTAATTCCGCGAATAGCGCGGGCAATTGCGCTGCCTCTGCCGCTGGCAGTTGCCACAATTCGGCCCCGGCGGCGCGCAATCTTGCGCGTTGCGGCTCGGGCGCTGCGGCGCTGTGTGCGATCAAAACTGCACCTGGAGTGCTGAATATTTTCGCGCTGGCGGGTGTGCGCAAATGGCGATCCAGCACTATTTTGAGCGGTGCGGGCACGCCCAATTCAGGCAAATCGGCAGGGTCCAGACGCACATCTAAGCTTGGATCATCGGCTAAAATGGTGTCTATGCCGGTTAAAATCGCACAAGCGCGCGCACGCAGCTTATGCACGTCGCGTAGCGCTGCAGCACCGGTTAACCAGCGGCGGGCACTGGCTGACGCCGTTTGGCCTGCCGCCATTTGGATCGGGCTGGCGATTGGTGCGGTACGGCCATCGATACTCATCGCCAGTTTTAGCCGCAGCCACGGGCGCGCACGCTCAATACGGCTGAAAAAGCCTGCGTTCAGTGCGCGCGCTTGTACGTGCATTAGGCCAGATGCGACGGCAATCCCCGCTGCGGAAAGACGTGCTAATCCAAGCCCGGCCACTTGCGGAAATGGATCCACGCAGGCGGCGATTACCCGTGCTACCCCGGCCGCGATCAGTGCATCTGCACAGGGCGGCGTGCGGCCAAAATGGGCGCAGGGCTCCAGGGTGACGTACGCGGTTGCGCCTCGCGCGCGTGATCCTGCGGCAGCGATTGCATGTACTTCCGCGTGCGGCGTGCCGGCTTTCTGGTGCCAGCCGGTGCCTACAACCGTCTCGCCATGCGCCAACACACATCCCACTCGCGGGTTCGGGCGCGTGGTAAAAAGCCCACGCTTGGCTAAAGCTAATGCTAAAGCCATGTGGGCATGCTCTGTGGCGCTAAAGTCGGTCACAATAATTCCATCTTCTGATTGCAAGGCTGGTGCTTGGTATATATCTAGATCGCGACGATTGCCACTGCAAACTAACAGCACTCGCACACGCGCAGGTCCATGATTATCATCGGCGCT
Source organism: Rhodanobacteraceae bacterium (assembly GCA_031409855.1). Classification (GTDB taxonomy): domain Bacteria; phylum Pseudomonadota; class Gammaproteobacteria; order Xanthomonadales; family SZUA-5; genus JANNYA01. Next base: position 21,099 of record JANNYA010000065.1, read on the forward strand.
CACGTGTTTTGCCGTGGCAAAAACATTTAACACAATCAACTCATTGACCCAACGATACGATGCGAACTTTCCTGCTTACCACTGCGCTTCTGGGCGCAACTTTTTACAGCCACGCCGACACGCGGATTTTGCGTTTCCCGGATATTTCAGCCGCGCAGGTCGTGTTTGTCTATGGCGGTGACATTTATACTGCGGCGCGAACCGGCGGCGCGGCGCAGCGTTTGACCAGCCATGCGGGCATGGAGCTATTCCCAAAATTCTCGCCCGATGGCCGCCAGATTGCGTTTTCAGCGGAGTACTCTGGCAGCCGCCAAGTGTATGTGATGCCCAGCGACGGCTCGGCCGCGCCTGTGCAATTGACTTGGTACAACGATGTCGGCGCAATGCCGCCGCGTGGCGGCTTTGATTACCGCGTGCTGGATTGGACACCGGATGGCAAAAATATTCTGGTGCGCATGAACCGCATTGGCACGGATGAGCGCGCGGGGCGGCCATATTTGGTGCCGGTCGCGGGCGGTGATGAAGTGGCGCTCAGCGTGCCTGAAACCGGCGGCGGCATGCTTTCCCCGGATGGCAATAAATTTGTCTACACGCCGATTGACCGGGAATTTCGCACCTGGAAGCGCACCCGGGGTGGCCGCGCCCAAGATGTCTGGGTGTATGACTTGGTAAAAAATACGAGTTTGCGTTTGACCGAGGATCGTGCCACCGACAATCAGCCGATGTGGCTAGGGGACTCGGTTTATTTCACCTCGGATCGCAATTACACGCTCAATTTGTTTCAAGTATCGGCTAGTGGTGGCGCTGCCACGCAAATCACCCAATTCAAAGACTTTGATGTGCTTTGGCCAAGCGCAGCTAAGGATGCCATCGTGTTTGAAAACGGCGGCTGGCTCTACACTTTGCAAGCCGGAGCGACTGCGCCGAAAAAACTGAATATCACCGTGACTGGCGACAAGCCAGGTACTTTGCCAGCGTTGAAAAACGTAGTCGGGCAAATCGAATCCAGCGACTTGTCCGCCGCCGGTGAGCGCGTCATATTCTCCGCGCGCGGTGAGCTGTTTTCAGTGCCACGCAAAGATGGCGTGATTAGAAATCTAAGCAACACACCAGCGCTAAGGGAAATGTCGGTGGCACTGTCGCCCGATGGCAAAACGCTGGCGTATTTATCCGATGCCACCGGCGAGTACGAGCTGTATGTTCGCCCGGTCAAAGGCGGCGAACCGACACAATTGACCAAGGGGGGAAAGTCCTGGCGGTTAAGCCCAGTATGGGCGCCCGATAGTCAAGCGCTATTGCTCAGTGATAGCGAAAATCGCTTGTTTATAAGCACCTTGGATGGCCGATCTACGCTTGTCGATCAGTCCACACGTAATCGCGCAATCTCTGAATACGTGTTCTCGTCTGACTCCAAACACGTGGCCTATGTCAAGGCCAACGCCACCAGCATGAGCGAAATCTGGTGGTTCAATCGCGACACAGCGGCAAAACAGCGCGTGCTGGGCGGGCAATTTGACGCCGCTACACCATGCTTTGATCCGGCTGGCCGCTATTTATACTTCACCAGCAATCGTGACCATAACTTGAGCTACAGTAGTTATGAATTTAACTATTTGTACAATAATGCCGGACGTATTTTTGCGGCTCGGTTGAATGCTGATGCAGCGCCGCTGATGCCGCAAAAAAGCGACGAAATTGGCGCTGTGGTCGCCAAAGTTGAGCCGCCGAAAGACGGGACAAAGCCGGTTGACCTTAGCGCCGCTCTGAAAATCGATCTCGACGGGATGGCAAGCCGGGTTGAGATGTTGGCAATTCCGGGCGGCAATTACCCCGGTTTAGCCGCGTCGGCGAACGGGCTTTATTTCATTGCTCAAACCGGGCAAGGGCCGGCAGAGTTGAAATACTTTGAACTAGCGGGCGCTAAGATTGATTTGGTGGCCGCTGGGGTCAGCAGTTTTCGACTCAGCAGCAACGCCAGCACGCTGCTGCTCAATGTCAACGGCAGCTGGGTGCTTAGCGATGCCAAGCCCGGCTTGGACATCAGCAAGCCATTAGATTTGAGCAGTTTGAGCTTGCGCATTGATCCGAAAGTCGAATGGCAGCAAATGTATGTGGACGGGTGGCGCGTTTTGCGTGAGTGGTTTTACGACCCGGGCATGCATGGCAACGACTGGGAAGCGATACGGGCGAAGTATCAGCCGCTGTTAGCAAGTGCATCACATCGCAGTGATTTGGACTATGTCTTGAGCGAAATCGCGGGTGAGCTCAATGCCGGGCATATTTATGTGGATCGCGGTGATGAGCCGCAGGTGGAACGCAAAAACGGCGGCTTATTAGGCGCTGAATTCACCCGCACCACTGGCGGCTATCGAGTCAGCAAAATTTTTCCTGGCCAAAATTGGAGCGAAGAATTTCGCTCGCCGTTTTTGGACGCGGGTGTTGATATTCAGCTCGGTGATGTGATCACCGCCATCGATGGCAAGCGCGCGCTGGAGGTGCAAAACTTCTATCAACTTTTGGAAGGTAGCGGTGGGCGTGGCGTTGAAATTGAGCGAGTACGCAAGGGCAACAGTAAACGCGTGCAGGTAAAAACCATCATCGCCGAAACCAATTTGCGCTATTTGGATTGGATTCAAACCCGTAGCGCACTCGTAACCAAGCTTTCCAATGGCCGCATCGGCTATGTGCATTTGCCCAACACTGCCATCGAAGGCAATCGCGAATTATTCAAGCAGTTGCCGAGTCAAACCGACAAAGAAGCGCTGATTATTGACGACCGTTACAACGGCGGCGGTTTCATTCCCGACCGATTGATTGAAATTTTGGCGCGCAAACCTTTGAACTATTGGAAACGGCGCGGACTAGAGCCAGAGGCCACACCGCTGCTGAGCCACAATGGCCCAAAAGCCATGTTAATCAATGGCCTGAGTAGTTCCGGTGGCGATGCACTGCCGTATTATTTTAGGAAGCTGGGCTTAGGAATCATCATCGGCACACGCACTTGGGGTGGCTTGATTGGTTTAAGCGGTAATCCAAGTTTGGCTGATGGCGGCACGATGTCGGCGGCAACCTTTAGAATTTTAAGCACCGATAATAAATGGGTCGTGGAAAATGAGGGGGTAGAGCCGGACATCGAAGTACTGGATCGCCCAGAATTGATCGCTGCGGGCGCGGATCCCAGCATTGAGCGCGCCGTAGCTGAGCTACTGAAAACCCTGGACGCGAAACCGAAGGCGCCCATAGTCGCACCGCACGCACCGGCGGATTTTGGTCGGCCAAACAGCCCGCCAGCTAGCCAATAGTGCCGATGCCGCGCTATGTATTGTTGTTAGGTTCCAACCAGGATGCCGAAGCGGCGCTGGCACGTGCGACGGGAATTATTGAGCGCAACTACGGCGTTTTGCGACTGGGTGAAGTTTTACCCTCGCCCGATCGCGAGGCCGGGGATGCCCGGCCGCCTTACCTAAATTGTGGGGTAGAAATTGCATCGCCGCTGCCAGCGCCCGAACTTAAGCTAGCGATGCGCGAAATCGAAGCCACGTGTGGGCGGATACGTCCTATGCCCACGTCTGGCTTGTGCGCGCTGGACATTGATATCGCGTTGGTGTTTGCGCATAGTGCTTGGCAGGTTAACGATACCAAGGCCGTGGCACCGGATTATGCGCAGCTGGCCTTGTCATTGTGGCTCTAGCCCCGATGTATTCATGCGCATTCAACAGCTGCTCGTCTAATTTAACCGCTTAATTTCCTTAAGGAGTATTCCATGTTGCGTTCCCTACTGCTTGCGCTCAGCGCCAGCACCCTTGCCACCGCAGCACCTATGAGCTATCAAATTGACGCCGCGCACACGCAAACCTATTTCACCGTCAACCACATGGGTTTTTCCAACTCCACCGGTGCGGTACGCGTCAAAGAAGGCGTGCTGACTTTTGATGACGCCGATTGGATGAAAAGTACGGTCGATGTGACTTTGGACATTACCGCGCTGCAATTCGGTGACAAAACCTGGAACGAGCACATGGGTGCGGCGAAGTTCTTTAATATTGCGAAATTTCCAACCGCGCGCTTTGTCTCGACCAAAGTGGAGAAGCTCACGGATTTCACCGGCAAAGTCACCGGCACCCTAACCTTGCTTGGCGTTGCGAAGCCAGTAACCTTGATGCTGACGAAAAATAAAGTCGACAAAAACCCGATGAGCAACAAGCCCTATGCCGGTTTTTCCGCAACTGGCACGCTGAAGCGCTCGGATTGGGGTATGAGTGAATACTTACCCGCCATTGCCGATAGCGTTTCGATTCGGATCGAGCTGGAAGCGAGCGGCAAGTAGCGGCAGCGCTATTTGTATAGGCAGCAAATGTTTACGCGATCGCTAAACGAACCGTTCGCCCTGAGCCTGTCGAAGGGCTCTTCGACAAGCCCAGGGCGAACGGCAACAAAGTCGCAAACCAGCGCCTTGCAATGACTGAGGAAGCCAAGGCGTGAGCGCAACTCAAGATTATAAATCCAGCGCGAAGTGGCTGCATTGGCTCATCGCGCTTATGGTGTTTGGGCTGCTTGGCGTTGGCCTTTATATGACCGAGTTGCGCATCTCGCCACAGAAAATTCAGCTGTATATGACCCATAAGTCGGTCGGCCTGACGGTGTTAATGCTGATGCTGTTGCGCCTTGCCTATCGCTTAAAAAACCCAGCCCCGGCGCTGCCGGTTGGCATTCCAGGCTGGCAAAAGACCGCCTCACATATCAGCCATGCACTGCTTTATCTGCTGCTAATTGCGATGCCAATTTCAGGTTGGCTGATGAATAGCGCCAGCGGCTTTCCGATGAAGTATTTTGGCCTGGTGCGGGTGCCCGATTTGATCGCGCGCAGTCAGGAAAACCTGGCAATTTTTAAAGCCGCGCATTCTTATATCGCGTGGACGCTGATAGCGCTGATCGGCGTGCATGTGCTGGCGGCGCTGAAACATCACTTCATCGACCGCGATAGCGTGCTGCGCCGCATGCTGCCGAGCTTTCGATCCAAACGCTCAAACGCAACTGGCGAGTGAAAAACTAAGGGAAATCCGATGCAATCCAAGCGCAGTAAATTAATGTTGATCTCGCTCGCATTTATTGCCACACAAACATGGGCGGCAGATTTTATTTTCGATCAAAGCGCGAGTCAGCTCACGTTTGCGGGCAGCTACGATGGCGAGCAGATCACCGGTAAGTTTGAAAAATTCTCCGGCACGCTCAAGCTCGATTTTGCCGACGCAAAAGACGCCGAGTTTGATGTATCAATCGACGTAGCCAGCTTAAACACCGACTATCAAGATCGCGATGACACTTTGCGTGCTGACGGCTGGTTTGAAACCGCAAAATTCCCCACCGCGCGCTTTGTCAGTAGCGGTGCCTGCAGCGCGGCGCCAGCGGCGCTCAGCTGCCCTGGCACGTTTACACTGCGCGGCATCAGTAAAGCGCTGGCCTTAGTGATTCAAATTGACGCAAAAACGCAGTCCTTGCTGGGCAGCGCATCTATCAATCGCCGCGACTTTGGTGTCGGCAGGGGCGAATGGGATGAAGCGGGTGTTATTGGCGATACCGTGAAGGTGGAGTTTCGCCTGGGTGGGTTGAAGGGGAAATAAGCATTAGACTTAGACGCCGGAGTTATGGGCTTTCAATTTTTTGACTGGCTTTAAGTGAATTGAATTAGGGAAAATGGAAATGCCAGCGGTTCTAAGGCGGCTGGCATTTTAGATTTGAGGCCTGGGTGTCCGCAGCTTTCCGGCACAACACAACTCAGAAAAATCTGAGCCAAGATTGCGCCCAATCTGATTTTCACGCAACGCCCGCAGGCCCAGACTGCGCCCATGACCCAGCCGCGCAGCCAACTCGTTGACACAACCCAAGCCGGAACCTTCCATTGCATCAACCGCTGTGTGCGCCGGTCTTGGCTGTGCGGCTTCGACAAATACCTGCGCCAAAGCTTCGAGCACCGAAAGTCGTGGGTTGAAGCGCGTCTTTTGGCGCTGGGCGATATTTTCGCCTGCGGTATTCATGCCTGGGCCGTTATGAGTAACCATCTGCACATCGTTGTACATATGAGTCCAGCCACCGCAAACGCCTGGTCGCCTGAAGAAGTCGCCGCGCGCTGGGTTCGGCTTTATCCTGCACACACAATCGAGCTTTGCGCGCAAAAGATCGCTGCGATAATGGAAAATCCAGAGCTAATTGCAGAATATCGCGCCCGCTTGACGAACTTGTCGTGGCTAATGAAATCGCTGTCTGAACCGATTGCGCGCAAGGCGAACGAGGAAGATAAAGTGACCGGGCGATTTTGGGAGGGCCGATTCAAATGTCAGGCACTTCTGAGCGAAAAATCAATCCTCGCGGCAATGACGTATGTCGATCTAAACCCGGTGCGCGCGAAGATTGCCAGCGGCATCAGCACGTCGCGCTACACCAGCGTCAAAATGCGCAACCAGCAGCTTCGAAAAAATCCGGAGCGCGCGCATCAGCCGCTCATGCCGCTGGTTGGCGTGCGTTCCTTTAATTTGCCGGGCATTTCACAGGCGGATTATATTGAGCTGGTCGATTTTACCGGCCGTGAGTTGCAACCCGGTAAGCGCGGCAAGATTGCAGCGAGCGAGCCAAAAGCGTTGACCAAATTGGGATTAGATAAAAACCATTGGACGACGCGCGTGAAAGGTATTGGCTCAAGTTACTGGCGCGTGGTAGGCGAATTGGAAGAATTGATCGACAAAGCCAAGGAAATCAGCCAACGCACGCTGTTTGGCATCGGCTTTGCTCGAATTTTGAACAAGATTTAGGACGACATTGGGATATTTTTAATGCCGCGTTTGCGGCTGGTTGTGTTGGGTTTTGATTTGTTTTGGCTTGGAATTGTGGCGAAATTGACGGGGAAATATGGAAATGCCAGCGGTTTTAAGGCACCTGGCATTTTTACCTCTGAGGCCTGGGTGTCCAGGCTTAGAGGCCTTTGGCGAATTTGACTGGGAAATATTAAAATGCCAGCGGTTTTTGGGCCGCTGGCATTTTTTAATCTGAGGTGTGGGTGTCTAGTTTCAATAGCTGGTGTCTAGTTTCAATAGCTTAATTCTAACATCGATAAATTGACGAAGTTCAACCGATGTCTTTTCTCTGAGAACTTCGTAATCTCGAATAGTTTGATCAACCGTGTTAAAAGACTCATTTTCAACAATTCGCCTCAAATTTAGCCTCTCTGCACTCAATCCGCTGTGCTCAAAATCTGGCTGCAGAAACGGTGCCTCAACATACACCAAATCCCTCATTTCATGGATCAGCATTAAGATGTCACCAATTTTTCTCAATGAATTTGATTGAATAAGACAATCTATCCGCCGCGCATAAAGCGCCAAATCATTTGTCGCAATAGCCAATATAGTTAGAAGCGCGTCGCAGTCGGTCAATTCTTCGAATTTAAATTTATCCATAGCTCACAAATATCTAGTAGCAATTATATTCTTTGAGGCATTCTCTTCTGCAGAGTGTGTATTTATTTCCTTGGCCCGACCTGTCACGACCCAAAAAATGTTCGCACCGAGTGTGACAAATTTCTTCTGCTTTTTTGCAATTTGCAGACGTGCTACAAACAGCCAAATCTCCGTTGGCGCACTCTGCGGCGGTATCCACTGCCAAGAGAGCGACTGCTGTCCACACCACAGCGGTACACCAGGCTGCTGCTGCTTCGCATCCTCCTCCGATGCAGATAATTACAGCAGGAACGACATGACCAGTTGGATCAGTAAATGACAATGGCCTCGAGAATGTGTAATTGAAAGTCCCCATCCCACCCCGTAATCCAATTGGATCCGACTCCACATACCTTCCCGTCCCCGCCTCATAATCCCGAAAATAATTATAAGAAAGCCCATTGCCATCCGAATACTGCCCCGGAAAGCGCAAATTGAACGGCTGGTTGCCGGTCGGTGCTTGCTCGCCAAACGCATTCGAACCGGTGGCGCTATTACTCAACAAATTCCAAGTCCACACCGCACTCGATCCCGTTGCATTTTGCATCACGCGCGGGCTGCCTAGATGATCGGCTTCGAGTGGATACACGACGCCGTCTTTCACGCGCGCAATCGGTGTGGAATCTAAATACACCACGTCTTCGTCCGTGGCTGCACACATATCGTAATTGCCCAGTAAAGCGCCGGATTCACTATAAATAAATACGCTTGCGCTGTCATTGCCGATACAGCCACCGCCAATGCTTCTCGCACCCGCGCTACCGTCGCCACTGCCACCGCCCAAGGGCGCAGCGGCGGTGGCAACCCGCTCGCCACGCGCGTTGTAACTGGCGCTGCGCGTAGTTGACGTGCCCACCACCGTTTTCAACCGATTGCGCTCGTCATAGCCTAAAGTGCCGGTGCCGGGAATCAATGTGCTATTGCCATTCGCATCAAAACTGCGCGCACCGGTTCCGGCGTTTGCCAATTTATGGGTAAAGGGCACATAGTTGTAACCCACGAGCGGCGCAGTTCCCAATTTTTTAGATTGCCTATTCCCGGTGGCATCATAAGTAAAGACTTCGATTGGCGTCGGCGGTGTAGGCGGCACTGTGGGTGGGTTGATGATATTCACCGCCGTCAATCGGTACAGCTTGTCGTATGTGAGGCCAAACGGCGTGAGCGTGCCCGCAAAGGTCTGATTGACGCCAGTGATATTGCCGACTTCATCGACCGAATAGTCCAGATTCAAACCACCCGTCGCCGTGCTAACAATCGCATCAATATCGTAATTTTGATCATACGTTTTAGTGAGCGTCTTACCGTTCGCAAAAGTAATCACATTGACCGGACCAAACGGCAGGTAGCTCACGCTAGTGATAAACGCCGCGCGATTAATGTCGACGCTGGTAATGCGGCCTTGCCCGTCGCGGCCATAGCTGACGGTGGTGCCGGACGGGTAAGTGATGCCGGATAAGCGATCCGCTTTGCTATAGGTCATTGCTAGCACCAGCGTGGTGCCGTTGGTGACTTGCGTCTTTCTGCTCACATTGCCCCGACGGTCATAGCACAGCGTGGTGCTGCCGGACTCGTCGGTAAAGCGCGTCATGCGCCCGGTTGGGAAACTCTGGGTACAGGCGGTGATGGCGTCGCTTTGGTCATAGTAAAACTGCACGGTTTTCACGGCATTGACGGTGTTGCTTCCGGCGGGCGTGTACTCAATTTTGTACAGGCGATTGAGCACATCGTAAGACATCGTCGAAACCACGCCTCGCGCGTCGGTTTGCGTTTTGCGATTACCGGCGGCGTCGTAGGTATAGCCCGTTACGCCAGTGTCGGGGCTGGTGAGGGTTTTAAGATTGCTCAAGCCATCATAGCCATAGACGGTGTTGAGTAACTTAGGGTCATTGACTGTGGTCAAACGATCCAGCGCGTCATAGCTATAGATCACTTTCGCAGCAACGCCACCCACGTCTTGCAGCGTGCTCAGCAAGCGATTCAAGGGGTCATATTCATTATCGCTAATGGTGCCGGGGACAATCGTGTTGGGTGCCGTTCCTCGGGCCGGATCGGTCGTAATGTCCGTATTGCCATTGGCGTCAAACGTCATCGTGGTTTTGCGCACGCTGGGGTCGTCCAAATTGCTTTGAGCCGCAAACTGCGCGCGGATGCTGGCCTTCATGCGGCTCAGCTGATCGTACTGGCGCGCCATCAGGCGTTTCAACACCGCTGCGCCCCTAGGGTTGAATTCCTCAGTGGATTCTCTGACTCGATTGCCCGCTGCATCCAACACGTAAGTGATGGAATTACCAGCATTATCCGAGATGCCAGTCATGCGCTGCGCTTGATCGTAACCATACTGCAGGAATGCACCATCCGGCTGCGTCACGCGCTCAATCGCGCCAAAAGGCGTGTAGGCGAAGCTGGTGCTGGCGTCATCGGTAACGGTCGCGCCCTTGACCGTGCGGCTCAACAACCAACCGCGCGGGTGGTAGCTCATCCAGGTTTCGACACCGTTGGCATCCTGCATTTTTAACACGCGACCGGCGCCGTCATAGGCCAGATATTCCACGACTTGGTTCGCGGCATTGGTAACTTTCCAAACGTCACCAGCGCGATAGGATAAGTCACCGGCACTGGTCATACGATAGCTGTAAGTCGTTACGTCATTGACATCGATACGCGGGCCGTCAACGGTTTTGACTAGGCCAATCAGTGGGCAGTCGCTGGCGTTGACGGCGTCGCAGTAGGTTGTGCTCGAAACGCGTGTGTTGCTCAGCAGGGCCGGATCGATTTGCGTGCTCGTTAAAAGCTGGCCGCGCAAGTTGTAGGTCATCAGGGTTTTGCTGAGTAGGTTTGGCGTTACGGCGCTGCTGGGGCAGGTGTTTAGGGTGTTGGCGGCGCAGATTCGGCGTTCGGTGGGAACGCGGAAGTTGGGGTGCCAGAGGGTTTCGGTGATGCGTTCGGCGAGTTGGTCTTTAGCTTCGATACGGCGTAATTCTAGCCCACGGGTGTCATAGTCATAGTCGGTTACGGCACCACGACGATCCGTATATAAATTGCGGTAGCCGTTGGCATCATAGGTAATCGTGGTTGATTGCGTGCCGGTACAACCCGCAGTTCCACAAGGCCACTCCTCGCCAGCGTCCTTAATAATGCCGTTGAATGCAACAAATTTCTTTTTGCGCACGGCACCCAGTGCGTCAATGTAATTCGTATTGGATGTAGCACCCAAATAGCCTGATGTCGAATAGGTTAGTGCTAATCGGTCAACGAGTGGATCGGAACCATGCCACTCCAAATTAGGCCTATTTTGAATATCATATTTATAATTGCCAAAGCGCGCGCTGGATTCGTTTATGATGCCTGTCAATAAGTTAAAGCCGCCCGCATTAGCAGTAACATTGCTCGACTCATCATATTTGTATTGTTTTGTGGTGCCATTGGGATGGGTTACTTTTTCAAAAATCCCTTTAGTTAAATGGTAGTCATAGGAGTAAACCTCACCATTTGGCGACGTGACTGATATCAATCGTGAATTAACATCATATTTTAAGAATATAGACCGCCCACGCTCATCCTGCGCTTCAATTAAAAGCCCGGCCGCCGGTGCAATTAAAGGGTTTGTAGCTGCCGTGCTATAAATTAGATTAACTTTTTTCTCGTCTTTGCGACTAATCGAAACAAGACGACCGGTGAGGTCATAGTCTTCCGTTTCGTCCTTGAGGGTTGTGTAACGCCAGCCGGTTCGAACACCATTGATATCTTTCAATTCCAGCAGCTTCTCGGCTGAGTCAACGCGACCGACCCAAATACCATTTTGAGATTTAAAATAACGATAATCATCTCCTTCTCGATCCACATAAGCAACCGCTACCTGGCCCGATACTATCGTGGAGTCAATAAAAACACGTTTTTGAAAGTTGTGCCGCCAATTGCCACCGAGATTTGCTTGGCTAGGTGAAACGTCAACCGGCGTAAAAAACTGCGAGCTGGAGTAATAACGTATGAAAGAAAGTAAAGAATTTGATGTAGTAAAATCCGGCTCAGCAGCCCATTTTCGGCCGCCAGCGCATTGAATTGGATTTCCCGTTGGACATGCTTCAGGCTTAAAAGTGATGCAATTCGGCTTGTTCGGCGGGGAATTCGGATTAGCCGCGCTCCCAGGCGGGCAGATTAATTGCGATTTACAGTAACTGGTACCGCCGAGAGCGGTAGAATTCGAACAGGCACCCGATTGCAAGATAACTGTATAATTAACATTATTATAATAATTAACGATTTGATGGCCGCCCCCCGTTAGCGACCAAGTTTCACTGGACTGGTATAGGCCATCAAACCGCACGGGTTGGCAAATTGGGAACGGACCCGTCGCTAGCTGCGCGGTCCAATTGTCGCTGGCTTGTTTTTGGGCAACAAGTTGCGTGCCACATCGGCCACCCGTTGTTGATGACCAAGAAGGTGCACACTGGGGCGCGCTGCCGAAATTCAAAGGGCTTGCCGCACTGCAATACGGTTCGCCCTCATTTGGCGAACGGCACTCGGCGGTTCCCAGCGGATTTTTCAAACAGGATTGTGCGTAAGCGCTTGAACTAGCGAAAACAATGGAAATAATGGCACCCGCCAAGCATAACGTCCGCCGGCTGGGTGAGTAAGGTTTGGCTGATATTGAGTGTCCGCGCGCTTTACGCACGGTGCGTTGCATAGTCATAAATTGGTCACAGATGAAAAGTGAAGGCAGGGCAGCGCACAAATACTTTGTTGCTTGTCGACGGGCGGCGCACTCGTTTTTGGTCGTCTCCAGCTTATGTCGTAAAGCCGAGCCAAACTCCATCACGTTCCGCGCAAACAACGAATTGCCGTTCAGTATGTCGCCGAAAATTGCCTGCGTTTTCAACAAACTGGGTCGGTTTTCGCGCGGCGTCTGTTACGACACGGTTTCGTGCTGCTATGACTCTTGGCAGGCTCCGCCGCGTCAAAATCATCCGAAACTTCACGGCTGTTTATACGTTTGGGTGTTTCTATGCTGCGTAAGTCTCTCAAGTGGTTGCTCTGGCTTTTTTTG
>JANNYA010000066.1:0-67387 GCA_031409855.1 Rhodanobacteraceae bacterium
TCGGCCCTGCAAAGCCATAAAAGAATAGCATTTTGACAATCCGAGCGGCAACTCTAGCGCGCGTGAAAACTGAACCTGCTTTCAGCCTAGCGCGCACCGCTGATTTCCAGCTACGCTAGCGACCTCGCCCGGACCCCGCATGGCGACTTGTTTTGCATGCTCCTTGCCTAGGATGTCTAAAAAATGTTGACCCACTATGTTTAAGCCGCTTGCGTTACGCCAAACACCGCAGCCGATGACGTCAAAGCTACTTGCGATCACTTTTGTGTTGCTGCTGATTTTCGTTTGGTTTGTTTTGACGGTAGGCGAGGCAGAAAGACGCATCATTTCGCCAGCGGTGTTGCCTTCGCCCTTGGAGGTGTTTGGTAGTTTTCCTGGACTTGTGAGTGAACGTGGCTTGCTGCCAGGAATCGCAGCCACCCTGAGCCGCGTGCTTTTGGGGTTTTTGTTTGCTGTGTCGGTTGCCGTGCCGCTCGGTATTTTGGCCGCCTCGCAGCGCTGGTTTGAGTCGCTCATTCATCCTGCCATCGTTGGCTTGCGCAATGTGCCGATTGCCGCGCTCATACCAATCACCTTGCTTTGGTTTGGCATCGGCGAGGAACAAAAAATTATGTTTATCTTTTTGGCCTGTTTTCCGTTTATTTTTTCGGACGCCTGTGCGGCGGTGCTGAATGTGCCGGAGCGCTATGTCGACACTGCGCGCACTTTGGGTGCTAGTGAGCGCCAAATCGTCCTAAAAGTATTGGTGCCGCTGGCCTTACCCGATATTTTTGCCAGTTTGCGCGCGTTGTTCGGCCTGGCTTTTGGCTACATCATGTTGGCGGAATTAATCAACACAAAATTAGGGCTTGGCGCGGTTATCAATATGTCTGACCGCCGTGGCTTACCCGAAGACAAATACATGACCCTGATTGTCATTGCCCTGCTCGCTTGGCTCATTGATCACGGCTTAGCCTGGTTGCAGCGCTTTCTATTTCCGTATAAAAACTGATGAACACTGACCCTAAAGTTGCTGGCGATTTGGCCCAGCCTAACGCCGTAGCGCCAGCAACCAGCACCGTGACCGCGCAAGCGCGGTCAGCGGTGGTTGAGTTTCGCAATGTAACCAAGACTTTCGAGGGCGCAAAACCCTTTACCGCGATCAAAAACGTGACCTTCAAAATTGAAGATCACGCCGAGCGTGGCGAGTTCGTGTGCATTCTTGGCCCCTCAGGTTGCGGCAAAAGCACGGTGTTGCGCACCATTGCGGGCTTGACGCCGCAGTATCCGCAAACCAGCGGTGAGGCGCTGGTGTTTGGCAGGCCAGTCACGCCGTCGAGCAGCGACCGCGGCATGGTGTTTCAGGACTACAGCAGCTTTGATCACCGCACAGTACTGGACAACATCGCCTTTGGCTTGGAATGTCAGGGCATGGCTAAGCCCGAGCGGCATGCCTTGGCAATGGATTGGATCGGCAAAGTCGGCTTGAGCCGCGACAAAGACGCGCTGAAGTATCCGCATCAACTTTCTGGCGGCATGCGCCAACGCGTTGCGATTGCGCGCACACTGATTTTGAAGCCGCGCATTATTTTGATGGATGAGCCCTTTGGTGCGCTGGATCCAGCCACGCGTTTATCGATGCAAGATTTGTTGCTCAAGCTGTGGCATGAGCAGCAAGCCAGCGTATTTTTCATCACCCACGATGTCGAAGAAGCAGTATTTCTGTCGGATCAAGTGCTGATCATGTCACCGGCGCCAGGCACCATTCTTGAGCAACGTGCGATGACTCGAAGTACGCTGCCCGCGCGCGAAGCGCAGCGCGAGGCTGGGTTTTTAAGCCACGTTTTTGCGCTACGGGATGTGATGGAAAAATTGGAACAGCCTAGGTAGTTTCGCCCGGAGTTTGTTCGCGCCCAGATCGTGTCGAATCTTGCCGAATCAAGTCGAATCTGGTGGTTTGCGCTCGCACTGATTGCGCTGCTTGCTGTTGTCGCTGGCACCGGCGCGCAGGCGCCAAGTTTTACTTCCGTTGCTGCGGAGTCTGTAGCCCCAACTTCGCTGGCTCCAGCTTCGCTCGCGTCAGTACCAACGCCACCGGCACGAAAAAATCCCGAATTAACCCTGGCCCAACTTGCACGCGGTCGCGGGCTTTTGGCCGCAGGAGGCGCGAATTATCTGCAAACGAACGATCAAACGGTAGTGCGTCGCTGACGACTAACGACCTGGGGCTATACAGACTGATGTAATGAACCCGTAATTTTCTACGATCAGTATTTGATGCGGTAATGCGCCCTAAGTTCGTGGGTCATTCCCGCGTACTTTTGGCGGGAATCCAATCCAGTGCCCGCGCCTCCCGAAGTTCTAGCGCGGTGCGACGACCCGCCAACAATGTCTGCTAACAGCGGTTTTGCAGCACCTCGTGCCTACGCTAACCGCCCGATTCGACAGTTTTCGTCAAATTTTCGGGCCTTTTGCCCGTTGTTCTAGCGTTTTGTCATGCGCTTATAAGCACTTTGTAATCGCTTTGGAATGCTCCGGTAGGCAGTGCGCGCCGAATATCGAGCCCGGCAACCAAGCAACCTATTGCCGTAATCAACCAAGTCGAATCAACTAAGCGTAGTCAACTAAGGAGGATCATTATGAAAAAGCGTATCACTCCGCCCACCCCCATCTACCCAAAAACGTCGCGGTTTGCTAGGCCAGCGGCCGCCAGTTGTGCGGTAATAGCTCGCTAATATCGCGATCTTTAGTTGTTGGCAACCGCGTTAGCACGTCGGTCAAATAGGCTTGCGAGTTGACACCACAGGCTTTTGCCGTTGCCAACAAACTCATGATCGCCGCTGCACGCTCGCCGGCTTTGGCGGAGCCTGCAAATAGCCAGTTCTTGCGGCCTAGTGCAATTGGACGGATCGCGTTTTCCACCGCGTTATTGTCAATCGGATAGCGCCCGTCCTCCAAAAAGCGTAGGAAACTCGCTTCCCGCCGCAGCAGATAATCAATCGCGTTACCCGTGCTTGAATTTGAACTCACCTGCGGCCTGATTTTCTTGAGCCAAACGAATAAGTTCTCGGCGTCTACTTGGGTTTGAGCTTGGCGGTACGCAGTGCGTTCTTCCTTGATCATTTCCTTCGCCACGCGTTCGTGCTCATACAGCGCCCCGATCCGTGTCAGCGCTTCGTATGCAATCGGGCTTTGATTGGCTTTGTGCAGCTCGAAAAACTTGCGCCTTGCATGCGCCCAACAAGCAATTTCGCGCATCGGGGTGTCGCGAAAAAGCGCTTTGTAACCAGCAAAATCATCGACCACGAGCGCGCCGGTGTAGCCTTCTAAAAACGCGGCCGCGTGCGTGCCGGATCGGCTGGTCTGAAAGTCAAACACCACCATCGGTGCAGCGCCTAACTCGGCGCTGCGATAGGCAAATAAATACGCACGCTTGGTGGTTTGCGAACGCTCTTTTGCGCCGGGATTCAACATCTGAATCGGCGTCTCATCCACGTGCAAAACCGCCTGTTCGTAGAGCTGTTTGCGCAGGTACGCGACCAGCGGCTTCAGCGCGACACCGACCTTGCCAATCCACTCTGCCAAGCGGCTGCACCGCCACGTACCAAGCCCTAGGTTGCAACATCAGCGCAAACCCAACAGCACGTCCGCCAACCAGCGCGGCGCAACATCGCGCGGCAAACGCAACTGCGCACCACTAAACGAAAGCACTAAATCACCCGGCACCACGCCGTCACCGTCTGACCGCTACGCGCATGCGCCGATAACCGCGCCTGCCACTGTACTTTTGCACCCTGCGACATCTCAAATACCATTGCGTTCAATAGAGTCCGTACGCTGGCAGATTAGGGCTTGGGTTGGTATGTGGGGTTGGGCGGAGGGATACGCTACACCAGCGTAAAGGTGCTCAATCAGCAGCTGCGCAAAAACCCAGAGCGCGCAAATCAGTCGTTAATGCCGTTGGTTGGCGCGCGATCTTTCAATTTGCCCGATATCTCGTTGGCGGATTACATTGAGCTTGTCGATTTTACTGGCCGCGAACTGCATCCCGGCAAACGCGGCAAGATTGAAGCGAGCGAGCCGAAGGCGCTGCGCAAATTGGGTTTGACGACGCGTGTCAAAGGCATTGGCTCGGGCTACTGGCGCGTGGTCGGGGAATTGGAATAGTTGATCGATAAGGCGAAGGAAATCAGTCAGCGCACGCTGTTTGGCATTGGATTTGCCCGGATTTTGA
This sequence comes from Rhodanobacteraceae bacterium, assembly GCA_031409855.1. Classification (GTDB taxonomy): domain Bacteria; phylum Pseudomonadota; class Gammaproteobacteria; order Xanthomonadales; family SZUA-5; genus JANNYA01. The sequence continues at coordinate 4,214 of JANNYA010000066.1, forward strand.
ACAAAATTTAAGTCGACATTGGGTTATTTTTTATGCCGCGCTTGCGGCTGGGCGTGTTGGCTTTTGATTTGTTTTGGCTTGGATTTTCGGCGAATTTGATAGGGAAATAAGAGGATGCGAGCGGTTTTTAAGGCTGCTGGCATTTTTAAGTCTGAGACCTGGGTGTCCGGCGTTACTGCAAGATTTAAGTCGACATTGGGTCATTGTTTTTGCCGCGTTTGCGGCTGGCGGTGTTCGTTTTTGATTTGTTTTGGCTTGGATTTTCGCCGAATTTGATAGGGCGATAAGAGAATGCCGCCGGTATTAAGGCTGCTGGCATTTTTAAGTCTGAGGCCTGGGTGTCCGGCGCGATGACAAATTAGACGACACAGCGGCCCACCTGTTGTAGGTTTTGGTCGAACATCATCCCGCCCTTGGTGCTCCGGTGAAACCAATTGCTCCTATTATTTATAATATCTTCCCTAAGCTCGTCGGTAATTCGCAGTTGGCTCGGTTCCATACAAGAAAAAACAGCCTCGTCAATAAAGCGTTTGGATATGATATCTACGTGTTCATTTTTGCGCACGCAAAGATAAAGTTGGCCTTTGCTATGCAAGGACTCCACTAAACTATCAAATGACATTATGTGAAAGTCATCTGCCTCGCGCGCCCTGATTAATCCTCTTTTTAGTTCGCTTCCTTCAAATTCTGAGCGACGACCATGAACAAGTACATATTTGATATAGCACTTGTTGCGCCTCATGATTTCGGGAACTCTTACTGACGCGATCGTGCTGTCAATGAAGCCGATCAGATTTGCCTGGTTATCAAACCATGCTCGCCACCGAGCGATTTGATCCAGACCCGCGAGAAATTCAGGATGCAGATCAGTGGAATTATCTTTGAAGTAACGTGAACGTGGTTTTTCTATTTCGACGAAAACAAGATTCCAGTCTGCCGAGCTCTTTGATAAATAGAAGAAATCTGGGGCGTAGTCTTTTGCAAGCGAGATTTTTCTGAAAACCATATCGAAATGAATGCCGTGGTTCTGAATAAATTCTCTAGGAATGAGTGACGTATTTTCTTCAATGTAGTTTTGATATGCCTGCTCAGGAAGGTCTTCTTCGAGCATTCGAATAAATTTGTTTTTGATGTTATGTAACTCGTGTGGGTCTAGTCGCACATTTATCCAATGTTGTTTAACGCTTAATTCCGCCGACATTCGCCTCCGAAAACCAATACAGAGGATTCTTAGCTATGCCTTACCGTCGGGAAATGCTTCAGCCGCACTCCGGATACGATTCATAGATTTACGAATATCATGAGTAAATGCAGAAAACCAACTGGTCTGAACATTTTCTACCATGGCCCAAGGCTTGCCTTTATTATCTATTGGATATCTGAAGACTTGATCTAGCGGCCGAGCTTTCAGATTTTCCCTAATGGCCAATGCTCTTTCCGAATCATTTCCGCCTATAACTTGAGTCGTAAACGGGATGCTCCAAACATATTCCGGCTCTGGAAAACATTTGTGAAACTCGATGCTCAGTTCTTCAAGTTTGTGGGAAACAAATTTTGCGGCTGGATCACGCAAAACAATCATGCCTTTAAGAAATTGCTCGATACTTAACCGCGCATTGAACATGCAAGCCGACGCGATAAAATCTGGAATACGCTCAGTTGATATATCTGCAGCCAGCAACTCGGCGGCTTTCAAATAAGCGTTCGCTAAGCCGAGGAACGATTCTGTGGTGCTAATTATTTCATTCACCTGAAACCTCCTACCCTGCATAATTTTGAATTCAGCCGACATCCGGCTCGGGAACCGACGTTAGCGCGATACCGCCGAATGCCGCTTGGAATGTGTTGTAGGAGCGATCCACTGCTAAGCCAAAGCACCACAGCAATGCCTAATCTTAACCCCGCTTCCGCAGGGACAAAGACTATTGCGTGATCTGTGGCTATGCGTGAGCTCGCGAATGGCGTCTTCGAGGACAAGCAATTCTGAGCTCAAAATGACCAATCCTAGATTGTTGGGGATGGAGCCAACGGCCATCGCCTTTGTATCGGTAGGGACTTCGACGATTACGACCTCGCCGGTTGTGGTGTGTTGGGGTCCGGCGTAGAGAGTGCCTAGGAGTGCAATACGGCTTCCGATGCATACGGTGCCCGATGGTTCTATGAAGCTCCCGATGTTTGCAAGAAATACCGGCGAGCCCGAAGAGCCAGGAAAACACGCGGCGTCGATAAGAAACTCAGGCTTGCCATTCAAGGGCAAGCGTGGATGCGTGGCTGTAATGCCCCGTCGGATAATCGGAAGGTTGTGGTTCTGATCCCACATACCGTTTGGATATCCTATCATCACAATTTCTTCCATGATCGACAGCGAATTTAGAAGCGACTGGTTGGGAACTAATGTCCGGTCGAGAGCAACAAAGTGATAGGCAGTTCCTTTTTTGCTCGCGGCGTTTAGGACTGCGCCGATTGGCAGTGCAATTAGATCCACCGAATCATTTGGATGAGCGATGCATAGCGCATCAAGGCCGTGAACTGTGACCGCCTCGTGTCTTCCAATGTCTGGGCCACCGCCGTCCGCTCGAAGTGTCAAGTTAAATACCGCTCGCACCGCGTTCCTAAGCACGTGCTTATTAGTCACGATGCACGGCGCGCTACTACCGTCTTCTGTCTCGCAGAAGCGGTAAACATATCCGGTCCCGGAGGAGGCCGCGCCGTTAGCATCGTACGCAAGGATTCGGACCGTGCTGTGCACGAGCATTGAGATCGGATCAACGTACGAAGCCATCGAGATCACTGTAAATACAAATAAACGGGCATGAGTAGCATGCTGTCTTCAATCTCCCTGCAAATCAAGCCTTACCTAATGCCAATCGCCGATAAATCTGAGGTTGCGACTTGGCCTGTGCCTTCGCTTCGCCCCTCACCACTCCCACAACAACTCCGCCCAAACCAAGCGCTCACTAAAAACCGTATCCACGCGGCGCCCGGGAGGCACGCGGGTGATATAGCGCAGCTCCGCGTCCGTGGCGTTTTGCACGGAAACGCGTAATGACAGCGGGGTGGACAGCCGATGTGTCAGGGCAAGATCCAGGCGGTTGTAGCCGGCGACTTGATCGGCTTCGACCTGCCGGGTACCGACATGCAGCAGATGCGCGCCAAATTGCCAGCGTTCGTGTGCACGCCAGAGTGCGCTTAAGCTGCTGTTGTTTTTTGCCGCGCCAAAGCTTTCGCCGCGCCGTTGCCCCATTTGTATTCTAGGATCGGCGGTATCGGCAAAGCTGAAATTAGCGCGAACTTGCAGGGTTTCGGATAGCTCGTGTTGATATTCCAGCTCAACGCCTTTGCTCTTTTGCCCAGGTGCATTTTGATGTCCGGGCGGGCTTCCGGGCGGCCTGCGAAAAATGGCGTCGGGCACGCTGGCGTTAAAGACCGCGGCGCGCAATTTACCGGCGCCAAAGTCATAGATATAGGCTAGCTCGCTGGTTTGAATGGTTTCAAAATCCAAATTGCCGTTGGCAATGCCGGTGCCGGCGCTGTAGAGCTCAATAAACGTCGGGGTACGAAAGCCGCGCGCAGTTTGCGCTTTGAAGGTATGCCTGTCGTTGATGCGCCACACCACCGCTGCGCGTGGCGTCACTTTGGAATCCACGCCTTGCAGCTCGTCCAGGCGCACACCCAAAGTCGCGCTAAGCCGTGGGTTGAAGTCGATTTGATCTTGCAACATCACCGAGCTTAAGCTGCGCGAGATGTCTTCAACACGGACATTTGGGTTCGCGGGTTGCCCCGGCTGGGGCATGGCTGCGGGCGAGTCGGCAAAATCGATGGATTGCTGGATACGTGAGACTTCAAACAGCCACAGCTGCGGGCCAAAGCGTTTTTCGCCGTTGAAGGAATAGCGCCATTCGTGCCCGTCGTAGCGCGAATTGCCGAATTGCGAATCGACATTTTGCCGGCCCAGGCTAAACCCCAGCTGCGCAGAATTATCGAGCTGCCAAGATTTTTGTAACTGCAGGTTGCTCAATATTTCATGCCGGTCACGTGGGCGAGGCGGCGGTGGCGGCGGTGGCGCTTGCCCGGGTGGTGGCGGCGGTGGCCGCGGTGCGGCTTCGCGCCCGATATCGTGATTAAAGAAATTACCTTGCAGCACAAAACCGGCGAAAGACCAACGGGCATTAACAAAGCGGCGCTGTTCTTCATCACTGGGCAAGGCAGAATCTTCAGCGATATCGCCACGAAAATCCGAGGCGTTGAAATCGAGTTGCCCGGCCTGGCCCTGTACGCTGTGATTCACCGCCAGCTGGCGATTTTGCTCAGATCCAGCGGCCAAACTTAGCTGCGAACGGTCACTGCGGGTGATGATATTGACCAGGCCGGTAAAGGCGAAATCGCCATAAAGATTGGACCCGGGGCCACGAATCACTTCAATGCGATCCACCTGGGCGATCGGCATGAGCAAAACGGCGCTATTGCTTGCGCTGGTTTCTGCCGCCATGTCCAGGCCATCGACCATGACTTTGACATTGCCGGAATTAAAGAAGAAATCGAACCCGCGTACCCGCAGCGTGGCATTGCCATCTAAGTCAACATTGGCCTCGATGCCTGGCACCAAGGTAAGCGCGTCTAATACCGTGCGTTTGCCGAGCAATGCCAACTCATCGCCTTGCAGCACGCTGACTAAACCTGGCACAAAGTCGGCATTTTGTTTACTGCGCGACGCGATTTCGGTTTCCTCGGAAAGTGCCTCTAAGAGCTCGCTTTCCTCATCTTGGGCATGTGCAAAATTCGCACTGAAACTCAGCGCGCACAGCGCCGCACACAGCGCTGGCTTAAGCCGTATACGCTTTAATTTGTAGCTGCTCATGAGATCTCCCCCGAGCTTGAATTGGATGCAAAGACTTGAGTGACTTCGCCATTCGCGGTGCGCGCGCAACAGCGATTGCGGCCTTGTTGCTTGGCTTGATACAGCAAGACATCCGCCGCTTGCAACAACGCCATTGGGTCCGCTTCCACGCTGCGTTCAAGCGCGCCTAGGCTGATGCTGACGCGCTCGCCTAGCGGCGAATCCGGGTGCGCCAAGGCCATGGCCGCCACCGCATCCAAGGCGCGCTGCGCGTGCTGCACTAGGTCGCCGCCTTGAATTAATACCGCAAATTCCTCGCCACCCAAGCGCGCTACCAGCTCGTGTTGACGCTCAAAGGTTTGTTGCAAGCTGCGCGCCAGTTGCCGTAAGCATTCATCGCCCGCACCATGTCCGGCGCGGTCGTTGTAGCGCTTGAAATAATCGACATCGATCAGCAAAAGCTTCAAATTCCGGGGCGCTAATTCGCTGGCAGAGATCGCCCAATGCCGTTGAATTTGTTCGTCGAACGCGCGCCGGTTGGCGATGCCGGTTAAGCCATCAATGCGCGCGCGTTGTGCTTCGAATTCGCGCTGGCGCTTGAGTTCCAAATGCGTGCGCACCCGGGCGCGCACGATCGCGGGGCTAAACGGTTTGGTGATGTAATCAACAGCACCCATTTCCAAGCCGCTAGCTTCCTCATCAATCTCATCGCGCGCAGTGACAAAAATCACCGGAATCCCGTGCGTAATAGGGTCGCTTTGCAATTTCGCGAGTGTCGCCAAGCCATTCATGCCGGGCAAAACCACATCCAACAAGATCAAGTCCGGTTGCGCGCTATGCGCCAATAACAAGGCTTGCTCACCGGTTTTGGCAAAACGCAGCGAATACGGTGCCTCCGGCCCTGCGCCGCCCAGCGCTTGCGCCAGGCTTTGGATATTGGCGCTCTCATCATCAACGATCAAAATGCATTTACGGTTCATAGGTTGTCACCAGATGGGTCTTCACCAAGGTTTGCGCGCAAACGCCCGAGTTGCTCAAGCGCTGTTGTGTAGTCCAGCTGATCAATCGCTGCAGCGACCGGCTGCAATAGCGCTAGCAACGCCGGTTGTTGCAAGGCCGGAGTTTGTGCCAGTGCCGCGCGCAGTTGTTCGCCCGCCTGTAAATCCATCTGCATCAGCGCTTTTTGCAAAGAGTTATAACTTGTGCCCGCCAACCAATCGCGCAAGATTAGCGCTTGGTCGCGGCTAATGGATGTTGGCACTTGCATGGAGGTTTGGCTGGCCGTTTGCAGCAGATGACAACAGACCAACAAGGGATTTAGCGCTTGCTCAAACTGCAATAGGGCGGCAGTGGTTGGCAGCTGCGCGCGCAGTTGCTGTTCCAGCGTCGCCGCCGCTTGCGTCAACGTCTTGGCGCCCAATGCCGCCGCCGCACCGCGTAAGGTGTGCAACATGCGTTGTTCGGCCCCGAAATCGGCCCCGGCCCCAAAATTGAGCGCCTGCAGTTGCGTCATCGCAGCGCTGTGGCGCTGACAAAAGTCCATCAGCAAGCGCTCTAGTAGCTCTTGATTGCCGCCCAAATTGCGCAACGCATAGGGCCAATCGATGCCAGCCGCTTGCCAACGCGCGCCCGCAGCTTCGTCTGCCGTAGTGAATTCGCCTGTCGCTGCACCCGGTTGGGAGGTTGCGGCAACGCTTGTTGCGGCAACGCTGGGCATAAAGCGCTTTAACACCGTGATCAGTTCGGCTTCATCCAAAGGTTTGCACAGATAATCATCCATACCTTGTGCCAAAAACCGTTCACGATCGCCGCTCATCGCGTGTGCGGTTAACGCCACGATTGGCAGATCTGCCAACGCGGGCACGGCTTTAATTCTAGCGGTGCTCTCAATGCCATCCCATTCCGGCATTTGGATATCCATCAGCACCAAATCAAAAGCCCCTGGCTGCTCTTGCAATAGCGCGAGCGCCTCTTTACCACCTGTTGCGGTATGCACCGAAAGTCCAAGTGCTTCCAACAAGGCCTGCGCCACTTCTCGGTTAATCGGGTGATCTTCAACGACTAACACCCGGCCCTGCCGCGTATCAACATCCACTTGTGCATCCGCCAGCGTTACTTCAGCTTCTGGCTCGGGCAATTGCTGCATCGGCAATTCAAAAGCAAACTCGGAACCCCGGCCCAGCTCGCTAGAACATTGTAAGGTGCCGCCCATCAGTTCCACCAAGCGCTTGCTAATGGCAAGCCCAAGCCCAGCGCCGCCGTGCACGCGGGTATCGGATTCGTCCACTTGGCTGAAAGGGTCGAACAAGCGCTTTTGATCTTGGGTGCTGATGCCCACACCGGTGTCAATCACGGCAAAACGCACCGATACCGGCGTGCCCAAGGTTATTTCACCGTGAGTTTTTGCCGCTTGGGTTTTTGCATCTGCAGGCGCTGGCGCAGGCCGAACCTGGATCTGCAAACGCACGCTGCCAGAGTCAGTGAACTTGATCGCATTGATTAATAAATTAACTAAAACCTGCTGCAAGCGCAGGGCATCGCCCATTAAATTGAGCGGCAAGGTAGTGGCGTCAGGAAATTCCAGTGCCAAGGACTTATCCGCCGCACGTTGTTGCAACATATGCTGCAAGCTACGCAAAGCGTGGCGCAAGCGAAACGGCGCATTTTGAATCGCCAGCTTGTTCGCTTCGATACGCGATAAATCCAAAATGTCGTTCAACACGCCCAACAGCAGCTTCGCCGATTCGGTTAACTGGCTCAACATGCTGTGTTGTTTTGGCAGCAAGTCGGACTTTTTCAATAGATTCGCCATGCCTAAAACCGCGTTCATCGGCGTGCGAATTTCGTGGCTCATATTCGCCAAAAACTGGCTCTTGGCGCGGCTGGCCTGCAAGGCCTGATCGCGTGCCAGGCTAAGCGATTCGGCATCGCGTTGGCGCTGCGCCTCGTGCCTTTGGATCAGCCACGAAAAGCCAGCCCACAGCAAACTCAAACACGCCGCCAGCATCAGCGCCTGCAGCAGCATTTGCCGCTGCACATCACGCACGAAGCGCTCGTAAAAAGCGTTCGACACCCACAACTTGGCAATGCCGATCAGCTCGCCCGTGTCCGGGTGATACAGGGCAACCTCGCTGGCGTTGCCCCCTGTGGGCGCTTGTTGCGTCAGCCCGACTAAGGCCGCGTCAGCTATGCCTAAGGCCTCGTTGTCCACCTCCAGCGATACCCCTTCAATCAAGGCCTTGCCGGATGGCCCTTTGAGCAGCAGAAGCTGATCCAACGCTGCTTGCATTTGGTTGCGCAGTTGCGTGGGCGGCGCTGCCAACGCTTGCGCCAACAGCGGCGCTTGCGACTGCGCCAACAAACTAATTTGCGCTTGCGCCTCACTTTGTAGGCGCGGCTGCAGCGAATAGCGCCAATAGGCAAACAGCGTAATTTCAATCAACAGCGCAAGGGCTACAAAGATGATGCTTAAGCGCCAAAGCAACGCCCGGCCAAGTGCGGCAAAACCCAAACGCTGCATGGTGCGATCTGCGCTGCTCATTGCAGCACCTTGGTAACGCGCAGAAAAAATGGCTTCAGTTTGAGATCAAGCGCCTGGGCCCGACGTTGATTGAGCAAAGGTTGCACCTTGGCTTGAATGGAAATGCCCGCGGTCATACCGCGCTCAACATGGCCATCAAAGGGCGAAAATAAAACAGTGCGGGTTTTTGCGCTCCAGTCCAGCCACATTTTGAACTCCGCCTCGTTCGGCGCGCTCACAAAAAACACCGCTATCGGCGCGGCTAATGCACTGATCTGATCGAATTGCTGATAGCCGGTAATTTTCACCGGCAGCGTCTGGATTGCGGAACGTTGCGGATCCGATTGCGAGGCAATCAATTCATGCACATCCAGCTGCAAAGCATCGCCTTTACCGATAACCCAAATGCGCAAACCAGCGCGCGCTTTGGCTTTAGCGCCTAAGTCGATATCCGCCGCAAGCAGCGAACGAAAAATGCGTGCGCCGGTGCGGATGCGGCGGTCTTCAAAACTATCGGCAAACGCCACTGCCACCAAATTGCACGCTAACAGCAACGTAAACAAGAGCATGGCCAAACGTGGCACCGCCCAACGTGGCAACCACCGCTTAGGCGCACGCACAGACCAACGCTTGCGTGCGCTGGCACGGCGAACTTGGCGGTGGAGAAGCGAATGCGGCATGATCAAGCGCAAAGGTTTGGCGGAAACGAGTCAAAGTATGCGTGACAAATGCGCACAAAATAAGCAGAAACTCTGGCATCAATTTAGCGGGGATCAGCTTTGACACAATTGATTGGGACGTCACGCCAAGGCGTGACTCAATCCCCGACTAGCTTAGTCTTGTTTTTGGTTGAAGACGACGATATCCAGGCCGCCATTGCCGAAGCAGCGCTGCATCGCGCCGGTTATGCGGTGCGCCGCTTCGCCCGCGCCCAGGGCGTGGTGGAGGCGGTAAAACGCACGCCACCGGAGGCGGTGTTGCTGGATTTGGGCTTGCCGGATCAACATGGGTTCGATTTGTGCAAGGCGCTGCGCGAGGCCACCGCAGTGCCGATTATTATGGTCACCGCGCAAGATCAACTGCTGGATCGGGTGTTGGGATTAGAACTGGGCGCAGACGATTATTTGATCAAACCCTATCTGAGCGAGGAATTGGTGGCACGCGTGAAAGCACTGTTGCGCCGCGCTGGCGGCAAATGGAGCCTGCGCACAACTTTAAGCTTTGATGACGCCACTATGAAAGCGCATTGGGGTGCCGAGCTGCTGCCATTAACCCGCATCGAATACCAGCTGCTCAAACGCTTGGCGCGCCACCCAGGCCACGTGCTTTCCCGACTACAACTGTGTGACGCACTCTACGACGCCGACCGCGACATTCTGGAGCGCACCATTGACAGCCATATCCGCAACCTACGCCGCAAATTGCATCAAGCCGCACCCAAAAGCGAGCACGGCGAACTGATCGAATCGGTTTATGGCGCGGGCTATCGGTTTGATCCGGGCTAGCGTGATCTACTAAAGTTTGATTGAGACGGCGAAAGCGAATCAGATCGAGCCGAGTTACTGGTATCGATGCGGTATTCAGCTGGGGTGAAATACCAGGTCGCATTGTGTTCACTGTGCGTCGTTGCATTCACCTTCACGGCCGAGCGGCATTCGCGCCAAACTAATCGAGCCCGCTTTAGCCAACAACGCAAAATAATTCTAAAGCTAAAAAAACTGGCACCACCGGCGCGCTTCGCCTATCGTTCACCCCTACTTTTAATGCAGATGTTTGCCATGCCAAATCGCTTTACGATGTTTGTACTGGGTGCCATGTTGCTGGGGCTAATTGTTGGCTGGCAGTGCAATTTGCATCTGGATCCCGCGCAGCAGGCGGCACTGGCTGCCAACTTAAAAATTGCGACGGATATTTTTCTGCGCTTAATCAAGATGATTATCGCGCCGCTGGTATTGTCGACGCTGATTGTTGGCATTGCGCACATGGGCGATACCGCAGCACTCGGGCGCGCGGGCGCAAAAACTATGGCTTGGTTTATTGGCGCGTCGATTATTTCACTTACCTTGGGCGCGATTATTGTGACGATACTTAAGCCCGGCGTCGGTTTGGGCTTAGCCTTGCCAGCGCCTACGGATCTGGTCGAAATCAAAGGCTCGGGCCTAAGCTTGCAAGAGTTCGTGACCTATCTGGTGCCGATGTCTATTTTCGATGCCATGGCAAAAAATCAAATTTTGCCGATCGTGCTGTTTTCCGTGTTTTTTGGTGTTGCCTGCGCGTCCTTAGGGCAAAAGGCCAAAATCGTCGTCGATTTCTTTGAGCAAGTCAGCTATGTGATGCTGAAAGTCACCGGTTACGTGATGTGGTTCGCGCCGATTGCCGTGTTCGCAGCGCTTGCGGGCGTGGTGGCGGTGAAAGGGCTGGCTATTTTGGCCACCTACGCCTGGTTTGTCGGCGGCTTTTTTGGCGCGCTCGGTGTGCTTTGGCTGTTGTTGATTGGCGCCGGCTATATTTTCCTTGGCCCCAGCGTGATTCGCTTGATCCGGGGTATGCGCGAGCCGATTGCGCTGGCATTTTCTACCGCAAGTTCCGAGGCAGCCTACCCGCGCACGCTCGATCAGCTCGAAAAATTTGGCGTTTCGCGCCGGATCGCCAGCTTCGTACTGCCGCTGGGCTACTCTTTCAATTTGGATGGCTCGATGATGTATTGCACCTTCGGCACCATTTTTATTGCGCAGGCTTACAATATTCCTTTAGGTATGGCAGATATTGCCACGATGCTTTTGCTGTTAATGGTTACTAGTAAAGGCATGGCCGCAGTACCGCGCGCCTCACTGGTGGTGATTGCCGCAACGTTGCCACATTTCAATATCCCAGAAACCGGGCTATTGCTGCTTCTTGCCGTGGATCACTTTTTGGACATGGGCCGCAGCGCCACCAATGTCGTCGGTAATTCGATTGCAACGGCGGTCGTCGCGAAATGGGAAGGGGAGTTGAGCGCTGGGGCGCTTGACGACGTGCAATCCAAGTCCGAAAGCTAACTCCGCAATCTAGGCCGCTTAGTCAAGATCAAGTCAAATTCAATCGGCACGCCTGCACGGCGTGCGCTGATTTTGACGGCGCTGCCTGGTGCGGTGGCGGCTTCTAGCGCGTTGAGCTGATTTGCGCTGTTAATTAGCGTGCCATCAAAGCGCTCGATCAAATCCCCTGGCAGCATGCCTGCGGCAAGACTGGGCGCATTTTGATACAAATCTTGCACCAGCACCGCGCGCATAGGTACGCCACCGGTGCCAATGACGCCGCGTTCGGTGTATAGCGCACCCATCCAGCCGCGAATGACTTCGCCGTCTTGTAAAATAGCCTCGAGCACGCTGTGCACCACATCGGCCGGGATCGCAAAACTGATACCCGGGACGGCAATGCCCGCATCCACGCGATCAAGTGCAGCGGTGTTGATGCCGACTAGTTCGCCGTCGACATTAATGAGCGCACCGCCCGAGTTGCCGACATTGATCGCCGCATCGGTTTGAATAAAGGTGCTCAAGTTTCGATCTGGCCGCTGCAGCGCGCTAATAATGCCGCTGGTGACGGTTTGGCTATAGCCATAAGGGTTACCTATCGCCAAAACAATATCGCCGACCTGCAACGCGCCCGGCGTGGCAAATTTTGCGGCGGGTAAATCCTCTAAATCAACTTTAAGCACGGCCAAATCACTTTCGGCGTCACGCCCGACCACGCTGGCGCGGGTGATGCGCCCGTCCCACAGTACGGCGCGGATATTGTCATAGCCAGCAATGACATGATCGTTGGTAATCATCGTGCCATCACTGCGTACCAAAACCGCTGAGCCCAAGTTTTGCTCCAAACGCTGGCGCGCAGGCCCAACCGGCGACACGCCGAGAAACCTTCGTAACGTTGGGTCTTGCACAATGCCGAGCGCCTGTTCCGTGACGATTTTATCGGCAAAAATACTCACCACGGCAGGACTGGCGCGCGCCACCGCGCCGGCGTAGCCGCGCTCTGCCGCTGGCGTATTTGCTGCTGGGCGAAACTGCGTCAAAATGAACGCGAATGACAACCCGACCATTACGCAGATCACCAGAAAGTTCAAATTGAACCAACGATTCGGCATTACGGCAGAGTTTTTAGAGGTGTGCATGACTATCCGCCGAAGAAAATGTGAAACAAGCTAGGTTTTGATTGTCTGGCTCCTAGCCGTTCCTGTAAACTGAATGCGTAACGACGCGATGCAGCGTTCAGCTGGCGCGACTTACCAGCCGCTGCCTTATTGCGGCATCAGATTTCTTTTCAATTAGATTGAGGTTTAGCCATGGCAGAGCAGACTGATTTAGGTCGGCGACGCTTTTTAACCGCCACTTGTGCGGTCGTCGGCGGTTCCGGTGTTGCAGTTGCAGCAATACCGTTTTTATCTACATTTCAACCCAGTGCGAAGGCCCTGTCGGCGGGCGCGCCTACATTGGCGGACGTCAGCAAAATTGCTGAAGGCGGTCAATTAATCGAAGTGTGGCGTAAACGCCCGGTTTGGATTATTCGCCGCAGCAAGGAAACCTTAGCAGCACTTGCTGGCGAAGACGCGCGGTTGAAAGACCCAAAAAATGAAAATCCTGAGCAACAGCCGAAATATGCAAATAACGCGTATCGCTCAATTAAACCTGAGCTTTTGGTGTTAGTCGGCAGCTGTACGCATTTGGGTTGTTCACCAAAATACCACCCAGAACTGCAGCCGGAAAGTTGGGATTCCGAGTGGAAAGGCGGTTTTTACTGCCCGTGCCATAATTCCAAGTTCGATATGGCCGGGCGTGTTTACAACGGTTCGCCAGCGCCAACCAATTTAGTAGTTCCACCTTACCGCTTTGTTGACGATGGCACGATCATCATTGGCGAAGATCAAGAGGCAGCATAAATGGCGCGCGCAACCCCGTCTCAAGCAACTGGAGTTTTAGGCTGGCTCGACCAGCGCATGCCGGTTGTCGACTTTTGGAATAAACACGTCGGCCAATATTACGCGCCGAAAAACTTCAACCTTTGGTATTACTTTGGTTCGTTGGCGCTGCTGGTGCTGGTCAATCAAATTCTGACCGGTATTTTTTTGACGATGCATTACGTGCCGACCGAAGAAGGCGCATTCGCATCGGTGGAATACATCATGCGCGAGGTTCCTTACGGCTACCTTGTTCGCTACATGCACTCGACCGGCGCTTCGTTCTTCTTCGTCGTTATTTATTTGCACATGTTTCGAGCCTTTATGTATGGCTCTTATAAAAAGCCGCGTGAATTAATTTGGGTTTTAGGCGTGTTGATTATGCTTTTGCTGATGGCAGAAGCATTTCTGGGCTACGTTTTGCCTTGGGGCCAAATGAGTTTTTGGGGCGCGCAGGTTATTGTCAGCCTATTCGGTGCGGTGCCTGAAATTGGCCCAACGCTAGTTGAGTGGATTCAAGGCGATTATTTGCCCTCAGGTGCCACGATTAACCGATTTTTTGCACTTCACGTGATCGCCATGCCGCTAGCGATTTTGGGTCTGGTAGTGCTGCATTTGGGCGCATTACATGAGGTGGGTTCGAACAATCCCGATGGCGTAGAGATCAAAAAACATAAAGATGCATCAGGAAAACCTTTGGATGGCATTCCTTTTCATCCTTATTACACCGTGAAAGATATGTTTGGTGCCGGCTTCTTTTTGATCATCTTTGCCAGCGTAATCTTTTTCAACCCGACTTTCGGCGGCTTGTTCTTGGAGCACGATAACTTCGTCCAGGCCAATCCTTTGGTTACGCCTGCGCAGATTAAGCCGGTGTGGTATTTCACCCCGTTCTACGCCATGTTGCGCGCAATCCCGGACAAACTCGGCGGCGTTATCGTCATGGGGGCGGCCACCCTGATTTTATTCACGCTGCCTTGGCTTGATCGCTCGCCGGTTAAATCCATTCGTTATCGCGGTATTTGGTCAAAAATCTTGCTGTTTACTTTTGCCCTGGTGTTCGTGATTTTGGGTTGGTTAGGTTCGCAAGCGGGTAGCGATGCCCAAACTTGGGTGGCTCGCATCTGTACGGCTATTTACTTTGGATTTTTCCCTGCGCTTTACTTTGTTAGTGCTTACGACAAGGTGAAGCCCGTTCCCGACCGAGTGACCATGCATGACTAAGTTCGCCCAAACCCTGTCTAAAATTCTGCTCGGCTTAATCGCCGCAACGGGATTGCTGAGCACACAAGCCTTCGCATCTGCTGCGGCTTGTTTGCCTTTCGGCGAAGCGCAAACAAACCCGACGGATGTGCCAACGTTGCAACGTGGTGCGAAGCTGTATTTCAACTACTGCTCGTCGTGTCATTCACTTCAGTACATGCGCTACTCGCTGCTTGCGCAGGATTTGGATTTGACCGAAGCGCAAGTGATGAGCGACTTGGCCTACACTGAAGCGAAATTCGGCGATTACATCACCAACAATATGCCCAAGGGTGGTCGTGGTGCAGCGCCCGGCGGTACCGAATGGTTTGGTGCGGCGCCACCGGATTTGTCGCTCACTGCCCGTGCGCGTGGTGTTGATTGGATTTATAACTATCTCAAGGGTTTTTATCCCGATCCAAGTCGGCCGGTAGGCTGGAACAATCTGACCTTCCCAAATGCATCCATGCCAAATCCACTGTGGGAGCTGCAGGGCTTGCAAGAGCATGTGGTGCATGAAGCGAAAGCGCATGATGCAGCTGCTGGTGCAGGCGGACACGCCGCAGAAGCTGCGTGCAGCCCCGCGTCTTTGGCGTTAAAAACGCCAGGAACACGCAGCGCACTGCAATATGATGCGGATATTCAAGACCTGACCAGCTTCATCGAATACGTCGGCGAGCCAGCAATTATCCAGCGCGAAAGCATGGGTGTTTGGGTAATACTTTATTTGGCTGGGCTGACTTTTTTACTTTGGTTACTTAAAAATGAGTTCTGGAAAGACGTCCATTGATGAGCTTAGTTAAGTGAATAAACGTGGCCCGACCTCGAAAAAGCCCTATTTGCTGCGAGCGATGTACGAATGGATTGTTGATAACGATCTGACGCCGCATTTATTGGTCGATGCGACTGCAAAAGGTGTTTTTGTACCGCCGAGCGCGGTCAAAGATGACCGCGTGCTGCTCAATATCGCACCACGTGCGGTGTTCGGGCTTAATTTGGGCAATGATTTGGTGTCACTAAAGGCATCTTTCGGCGGTGCGCAGCGTGAAGTAAGTTTCCCGCTTGCATCGGTACTCGCAATTTACTCGCGTGAAGATATTCAGCATGGCATTGTGTTTGGTGCAGAAGACGAAGTCGACGGCGATTTGCCGCCTGAAGATGACGTGCGAGTAGATGAACCCGCGAAACCAGAACGAAAAGGTCGCGCGAATCTGCGCGTGGTGAAGTGACCAATCGTGCTGCACTCGCAGCACACGAAGTTTCAAAAAAGACTGCTTCGGCGGCACAGAAATTTCTAGCCGCCCGTTGGCTCTGGCTGCTTGCGGTACTTGTGCTGTTTAGTGGCTTCCTGCAACGCGGCCCCTGGCCCGCCGACGAACCCAGATTTGCACAAGTCGCGCAACAAATGGTTGCCTCGGGTGACTATTGGTTTCCGCACCGGGGTATTGAGATTTACCCTGATAAACCGCCGGTATTGATGTGGCTGCAAGCGGGCTTCTATCACTTGACCGGCAGTTGGAACGCGGCTTTTCTATTGCCCTCCTTGTTGGCGGGCATGGGCACGCTGCTACTGGTATTCGATCTGAGCCTGCGGCTATTCGGCGCACGCGCGGCGCGCATAAGCACCCTGGCATTGCTGTTGAGCGTGCATTTTAGCTATCAATTCAAGAAAGCCCAGATTGATCCGCTGCTGGTGTTTTTCGTAACTCTTAGCGTTTACGCACTGCTGCGCTACTTGTTGTTAGGGGCGAGACAGCGTTGGCTGTTCATTGGCGCATTTTTTGCTGGTGTAGGCGTGATCACCAAGGGCGTCGGTGTGATCGCGCTTTTGATTTTTTTGCCCTACTTACTAGCAAAACAGCTGCAGGCAAAGGGCATCGTACAACACGCTGAAAAAACGCCTCCATGGCGTGCGGTTTTGCTGGTTGTGGGTGGTTTTTTGCTGCCAATTGCCCTTTGGCTCGGGCCCTTGATTTGGCAAGTTTATGTTGCTCCGACGCCTGAGCGATTGGCGTATTTGCAAAATATCCTGTTCAAGCAAACCGCACAGCGCTTTGCTGCCGCTTGGCACCACCAACAGGGGCCGCTCTATTTTCCCGAGGTGATGCTCACTACCTGGATGCCTGTTATTTTTGTATTGCCTTGGGCGCTGCGCAGCTGGTGGCGGCGACTTCGCGGCGTACACGCTGGCGCTCTTGGGCTAATCCAACAGCCTTTTCTTAGAAAGCCTGACGCACGCTACGTGCTGCTACTGGGCTGGGTGCTGTGTGTGTTGCTGTTTTTTAGCCTTTCCAAAGGCAAACGCGATATGTATATCTTGCCCGCCTTGCCCATGCTGGCGGTAATTAGCGGGCCTGCATTGATTTTAGCCTTGCGCAAAACGGGTTTCCAGATGCTTTGCTATAGCTTTGCCGCCCTGCTTGCTAGCGCACTTTTAGGCGGTGGCTTGGCGGCGTTACTTGCTGAGCCCAAATTTGAGCGTAATTTTGAAGCCAACTATGAGTTGATGGGCGCGAACGACGCGATTTGGCTGTTATTTGCCAGCGTCGGCGCGCTTGCGCTATTGGCTTGCACATTGGCCATGTTTTGGCGACGCATTCGCGGTGGCTTCGCCGCTTACTGCGCCGTGCTAACCCTGATTTGGACACTAATTTTTGGTTTTGTTGGCTATCCGCTCTTTGACGCCACCGCCAGTGCGCGCGCGGTCATGCAACGTGCGCGCACTGCAGTCGGGCCGCAAGTTCGCATTGGCCTAGTCGCCTGGAAAGAGCAAAACTATCTGCAATTAGCCGGGCCAAAAACCGATTTTGGCTTTTTAGCGCCGCACAGCGTGCAACGCGTTGCAGCATTTGATTGGCTACGCGAACAACCCGAAGAACGCGCTCTGTTTATTTTGGATGACGCCTTGGGCCAGTGTGTAGCTCGCAGCCGCAGCGTCAATTTAGGTCAAGCAAATCGACGCGTTTGGTGGTTAGTGCGCGTGGGCGCGCTGAAAGCCGACTGTGACGCCAGTGCCCAAATCGCTCCAAACGTGGATTCAGAATTGCTCGAATAGCGTATCGTGCCAACGTGGCACCCGTTAAAACGACTGAAAAGCCTGCGTTCAGCGAAAAACTGGAATGGAGCGAGGCGAAAACGCTACACTCCGCGCCCTTATCTACAAATCGGGGCCGTTCCATGGCACGCATTACCGTCGAAGACTGCTTATTTGTTATTCCTAATCGCTTTGATTTGGTGTTGATGGCCAGCAAGCGCTCGCGTCAGCTCGCTAAAGGCGCTGACCCTTTGGTGTCGGCATCCGACGATAAGCCGACTGTTTTAGCTTTGCGCGAAATTGCCGCAAATAAAGTAACGGATGAATTATTGGCGACGGTAGAGAAGTTCGAGCGCGAACGCGCCGAGCGCGAGGCAATGGAATGGGCCGCAACGCAAGTCGTTGATGATGATCTGGGCAAAGACGTCGACTGATTAGACCTATACAGCATTCGGCAATGACCCGGCAGCTGCTGCTGGCAGTCATTGCGATGCTGACATAAGGCTCATCAAAGGCCCGTTGGTTTATTGTCAACGCACACACATTGTTTGCGTTATGGTTTAACTTGGGGCTAATGAGTCATGCGCTCACTTACCTCGTGCGCTCACTAATTTTAAGTGTCGCCTGATCGGCAAGACTAGTTCACCTCTTAGTTTTCTAAAACGGAGCAATTACCATGATGGGTTTGAGCATTTGGCATTTAATAATTTTACTCGTTGTCGTTGTCTTAGTTTTTGGCACCAAAAAGCTGAGCAATGCGGGTAAAGATTTAGGCGCTGCGGTGAAAGGCTTCAAAGACGGTATGTCGGGGGATCAACCTCAGGCAAAGCTGGAAGCCGATCCACCGCCTGCGCAAACCAGTGCAAACAGCGTGAAAGACGAGCATAAAGCGTAGTTAAGTATGTTCGAGGTCGGCTTTAGCGAAATTGCGGTCATCGCAGTCATAGCGTTGATTGTGTTGGGGCCAGAGCGCCTGCCAAAAGCAGCACGCATGGTCGGCACATTTATGCGCAAAGCCAGGCGCAGCTTTGAAAGCCTGAAGTATGAAGTTGAGCGCGAATTAGAAGCGGATGAGTTAAAAAAGCAGTTTGCGCAGATTGCCGCTGCGCCTGCGGCCTTTGCCAACGAGCTGCAGCAGCCATTCGAAGAAGCCAAGGCTGCCCTTGAGCACAATGTCGATGCCTTGATGCAGTCAGCCAAGGAAGCTTGGCCGGATGCACCTACATCGAAAGTTGATCTGGCAAAGCCTTCGCGGGTTGCTGCTGTTGATACAGCGCCTAAGATGAACGAAATAGCGGTTCAAACCAACGAGTCACGTTCCGGCCCATGAGCACCGACACCGAGCAGCCGCTGATCGCGCATTTGCTAGAGTTGCGCACGCGCCTACTGCGCGCCATTGTTGGCGTATTTATTTGCCTCGTTTTACTGCTACCGATTGCGAATAAACTGTATGGCTGGCTGGCGATACCGGTGCTAAAAATGTTGCCTGCAGGCGGTCAAATGATTGCCACGGATCCAATTTCGCCGTTTCTAACACCGCTTAAGCTGGCATTGATGTCAGCGTTAGTGATGGCAGCACCCTGGGTGCTTTACCAGCTGTGGGCTTTTGTCGCGCCTGGGCTGTATCACAAAGAAAAGCGCTTAGCGGTGCCGCTTTTGGTCTCAGCAACCGCGTTGTTTTATATCGGCTGTGCGTTTGCGTACTTTTTAGTGTTGCCGGCGGTTTTTAAATTCACCACCGCCGTCGCACCCGAAGGCGTCGCGGTAATGACGGATATTGGTAAGTATCTAGATTTCGTGATCGTGACCTTTATTGCCTTTGGCGTCGCCTTCGAGGTGCCGGTCGCGGTGGTGATTCTGGTTGCGCTGGGTTGGGTAACCATCCCGCAACTTCGTGAAGCGCGCAGCTATGTCATCGTTGGCGCGTTTGTAATTGCAGCGGTGATGACACCTCCCGATGCGGTTTCGATGTTGATGATGGCGATACCCATGTGCCTGCTTTATGAAATCGGCATTATTGCAGCGTCCTGGATACGCACCGGCAAAGCCGATGCTACTGACGCGAAATTACCCAGTTAGCAACGCTGATCGGTTTAACGCAGAGTTTGCTTAAAGCTGCTTTCGCTTTGGCGCTGTGCGGCCAAAAACGACGACATCCTCGGCGCGGCCATCCTTTACGACATGTGCGCGCAGCTTGCCTTCACGGCGAAAGCCAGCACCGCGCAGCACCGCATGGCTTGCAGTATTTTCGGGAAAGCAAAGCCCGTAGATGCGGTTGATGTGGCGCGCGGTAAAAACGTGCTCACACAAACCCTCGACCGCAGCGCGCATGAGCCCTCGGCCACGATAAGGCTCACCCAGCCAATAGCCAATTTCAGCGCGCGCATGCTCAGGCTCAAAGCTCAGGCCGATCGAACCCACCAGATGCCCGCGCAGGCTCAGCGCGTAGATAAGCTCGATGCCGTCTACAAAACGTGCGTCCAGTCCGGCAATCCACTCCGCCGCAGCCTCAACGCTGTAGGGCAAGGGAATGCCCAGCGTGTAGCGCACCACTGAGGTCACGCCGGCCAAACCAGCCAAACGTGGGGCATCAGTTGCGGCAAAGGCGCGCAAGCAAAAGCCCGGGACCTCGCGAATACGAATCGTTTGCACGGCTTGGAACGACGCATTGGTTATCGAGGTCATGCTGGATTGTTGCCGCAAAATGAAACTGAATGACAGCAATGATTAAACGCCAAATTGCGCTGCCTTAACTGGAATTTACCACGGCAAACACTATCTTTGACCCAGTTGTTAAATTCGTTAAGTATGTTAATTTCATTAAATCAAAAAGGAGCAACCCATGTCTATGCGCGTCCTCGTCATTGAAGACAACCCTGATATCGCCGCCAATATTGGCGATTACTTAGAAGATCGTGGCCACGTAGTCGATTTCGCCCGTGACGGTGGCAGCGGCTATACGATGGCGGCGGAAAATGAGTTCGACGTGATCGTGCTGGATCTGATGTTGCCGGTAATGGACGGCCTTGATGTGTGCAAAAAGCTGCGTACCGAAGCGCGCAAGCCGACCCCGGTTTTGATGCTGACCGCGCGCGATTCATTGCAGCAAAAACTTGCAGGGTTTGCGACTGGCACCGACGACTACATGGTGAAACCCTTTGCGCTGCAAGAGCTGGAAGCGCGGCTTTTGGTGCTGGTGCGGCGCTCCAAACCACCGGTGGCCAGAATTTTGGACGTTTCCGAGCTGAGTTTTAATTTAGACACACTGGTGGTCACTCGCCAGGAGCAGCAAATTACGCTGAATCCAATCGCGCTCAAATTACTGCAGTGTTTAATGGAAGCATCGCCCTCAGTGGTCACCCGTCAAGAGCTTGAACGCCGCGTTTGGGGTGAGGAATTGCCAGATAGCGACAGTTTGCGGGTTCATATTCACAGCTTGCGCGCGGCAATCGACAAGCCGTTTAATAGCCAATACTTACAAACCCGGCACGGCATTGGCTATCGACTCGTTGACCCCACAGCTTCCGCATAAGCGCCACCGCAAGCGCCTACGCACTCGAATCATTTGGTCAGTCTTGGCGATTGGCACGCTGCTCAGCGTGCTGTTCGCCGTATTTGCACTTATTTTGCGGGAGAACCTCGAAGATCGCATGATTGATCGGCGCATCCAAACCGAGGTCGTCAGCTTTGCGGATCAATACAAGTTAGATCCAAGCACGGGTTTCGAGTATTCGGTCATTCGCGCGCGGGTGGTCAGCGACAATAAATACGACAACCTGCCGGAAGCCTGGAAAGGCTTAAAACCCGGCGTGCATCGTGTGATCGAGGACAATGGCGAAAAAGCAACCGGCGGCGGCAGCCGCATCGCCTACAAGCTGGCGATTTTGTACCGTGAGCCACTGTGGTTTTTTATACGCTACGACATTACTGCCGAGGAGCGCACGCGGCGCGTCGTTACCTATTCCATTGTCTTCGCCGTCATTGCCTTTTCCGGCTTGGCCCTATTGCTCGGTTTTTACGCCTCAAGCCGGGTGATGTCACCGGTCGCTGACTTACTGCGCCGCCTGACTAGATTAAGTCGGAAAGGAAAAGTCGAAGCGCTGGCCCCGCACTTTGCTGATGATGAAGTCGGGCAGCTTGCACATGCGCTAGATGATTATGCGCAAAAGCTTACCGAACTGGTCGAGCGTGATCGCGAATTTAACTCGGACGTGAGCCATGAGCTGCGCACGCCACTTGCAATTATTCAAAGCACGACCGAATTAATGCTCAGCATGCCAAATTTGGCCGACAAAGTGCGCGAGCGACTGGCCAGGATCGACCGCGCATCAAAGCAATCAACGGAATTAATCACCGCGTTACTGCACCTTTCACGCGGTGAAAAGCAAGCGCCGAATGACGGTGAATACACTGAATTAAGCGCGATGATCGGCACGGTCGTTGATAATAATCGCTATCACTTGATCGGCCGCCCGGTACAAGTGGAGCTGGATGCGTCGCAGAAGCTCGATGTTGCCGCGCCCGAATCGGTGCTTTCCGTCGTGCTTGGAAATTTAGTCGGCAATGCTTTTAAATATACCCGTGAAGGCTCGGTGCGCATTATTGTGCATGCGGATCGGGTGACGGTTGAAGACACCGGCCCCGGCATTCCAGAATCTGAGCGCGAGCAGGTGTTTGACCGACATTTTCGCGGCAGTACCGGCGGGGGCAGTGGTGCCGGGCTCGGCCTGTCGATTGTGCGTCGATTGTGCGCACTTTATGGCTGGAGCGTCGAACTTGAGCCGCGCGTGCCGCATGGAATTAAGGCGGTGTTGCGGCTGCTTTAGCCTAAAATCTAGCTGATTTAGTCGGTGCGCTAGCAGCGCCGACGCCCGCATTTTTCCTTAACTAATTCTTAATTTTTGACGAATCGTGCACGTGCCGCTATCTTAGGCCTCGTTTTCGCGTCGCGCATGAGGTTTCTGCATGATCTATCAACCTAGTTCAGAGCACCATTCCAGGCCGCATCGGCGCCAAGCCGTGCGCCGCGCACACACCGATTTCAACCAAGAACGCCACTGGCAGGAGCGCCCGACCCACGCGCCAGTGCTTAAGCGCTTGAGCCGAGCGATCAGCCACGGTTTTGATCGCGCAGTTTCTGGTGCCCAGTCTTTTGCTAGACATATGGTGCTAATTCCGCGCTCACTGGTGCTGGGTAGCTTCGCCGTCGCTGCTGCCGCAGTCGTTTTGCCGCTCTCAGCGAGTATTTTAGTTAATCCAGAAGTTCGTACCGTTAAGCTCAGCTTGGCGTTACCACCCATTTCGGAAACGTTGTCACGCGAAGCCGCCACTTCGGTGCCGAATTTAGCCTCAGATTTATATGTCGCTGGCGTCAATGACGATCAGTGGCGGGTGGAAACCGTGCGGCGCAATGAAACCGTTGGCGATATGTTTGGCCGCCTAAACCTTGGCCAAGGCGATGTGCACCGGATCGTTAATTTCAGCGAGCAAACACAGGAATTGGCACGTGTATTCCCGGGTGAGCAAATCGCGTTTCGTATGGGCGAGGGCATACTTACCGGCCTGCAATTTGATGGCGACGAGGCACATCGCGTGCTGTTGACGCTTGACGGCGATAAAATCACGCAACGTTTGATTGAACGCCAAATGGAGCGCCGCGTGAGTTACGCCAGCGCCACCATCGAGCACTCGCTGTTTGGTTCGGCAATGAACGCGGATATGAGCGACGCTTTGATCGTGCGTCTGGCGGGTATTTTTAACTACGACATTGATTTCGCGCAAGATTTACAGCCCGGCGATAGCTTCGCGCTGGTCTATGAGCAAATTTACCGCGATGGTGAAAAACTACGTGACGGTGAAATTATCGCCGCAACTTTCACCAATCAGGGCAAGCGCTACGAGGTTTATCGCTTTGTCGACGACGCGGGCCGCCCGGATTATTTAAGTGCCGATGGCCGTAGCCGTAAAAAGGCATTTATTCGGACTCCGGTTGAGTTCACGCGCATTACCTCAAAATTTTCGCCGAATCGCAAACACCCGATTTTGGGACGCATGATGCGCCATATGGGTGTCGACTACGCCGCACCCACCGGCACGCCGATTATGGCGACCGGCAATGCGGTAGTGAAATTCATCGGAGTGCAAAACGGTTACGGTAATGTCGTGATTTTGCAGCACAAAGGCGGCATCGAAACTTTGTATGGACACCAATCCCGCTTCGCCAAAGGCTTAAGCCGTGGTGATCGCGTTACGCAAAACGAAGTGATTGGTTACGTCGGTATGACCGGCCTGGCCACTGGCCCACACTTGCACTACGAATTCCGCATCAGCGGCGCACACAAAGATCCGCTCAGTGTCGATTTACCGGTGTCCGACCCGCTTAGCGGCAGTGAAATGGCGCGCTTTAAGTCCAGCACCGCGCCGCTATTGGCGCAATTGAGTCAGTTGCAGCAAGCGCTGGCGCTGAATCGCGACGCGTCCGCTACACGCTAATTTGGGGCGAATGAGTCAGATCCGAAAGTACTACCTCGGCCTGATTTCTGGCACCAGCTGCGACGGCATTGACGCCGCGTTGCTAAGTTTTGAGCCGCTGCAGGTGCATTTTGCAAAAACCTATGGCTTTCCCAGAGAATGGCGTGAATTGGCTTTAGCGCTCGGGCAGGGCCAGGAATTAGTCAACTTAGACGATCTGGGTCAGCTTGACGTTGCCCTCGGCAAGGCTTTTAGCGACGCCGCATTGCAGCTTTTAATTGAAGCGGGCATTTCCCCCAATCAAATTACCGCGATTGGCAGCCACGGACAAACCGTGCGGCACCGGCCGAATTTGGCGCACCCATTCACGTTGCAATTGGGGTGTCCACATGTGATCGCCGAACGCACCGGCATTAAAGTAGTTGCAGATTTTCGTCGGCGCGATGTCGCCGCTGGCGGCCAAGGCGCGCCGCTGGTGCCGGCGTTTCACGCAGCGGTGTTCCCGCCGGGCAGCGTCGTGTTAAATCTGGGCGGCATTGCCAACGTTACGATTCTGGGGCCCGCAGTGCTCGGCTTCGATACTGGCCCCGCAAACTGCCTACTGGATGCGCATGCGCTGGCCGAATTCGGTTTATCCCATGATGCCGGTGGCGCAATTGCCGCACGCGGCAAGGTCAACACCGCGCTGCTATCACGCCTGGCAGCCGATCCGTATTTTGCGACCCCGGCACCAAAAAGTACCGGTCGTGAAACCTTTAATCTTGCCTGGGTGCGCGCACGCGCTGGTGCGACCGATCAAGATATCAGCGCAGAGGATTTGCAAGCGACCTTGTTAGAGCTAACCGCAATTACGATTCGCGATGCCTTAAAACCCTTTGCAGCGGGCGAAATTTTAGTGTGCGGTGGCGGCGTGCATTGCCCGCCGCTGCTAGCGCGTTTGGCCTATCACTGCGGCGTGCCAGTGCGCTCGACGACTGAGTTTGGTATCGATCCTGACTTCGTAGAAGCCGCCGCATTCGCTTGGCTAGCGCGCGAAACGCTGGAAAATCGCCCTGGAAATCGCCCCGAAGTAACGGGTGCAAAGGGTTTGCGGGTGCTTGGCAGCGTTGTGGCTTAAGCCAAATCAGGCAAGGTGTAGTCAAACTTGTAGCTGTGTTTGCCCTCGGCAATAATGATTTCCATGCTGCCGACTAGGCCTTCGAGTGCGTCAGTGCCCGAGTCCGGCACCACAGTTAAGCTCAAACTCGCCGCGCCACGATTCATTGTGCCGCTGTGCTGCAACACAAAACTCCCCGCACGCCCAGAAAGAGTGCCCTGCACCAGCTCCATCGCAACATAGCCCGCCGAGCCCGCAATTTTACTGCGCATCGCCAGCATTTGGCCGACGCTGGTGGCGTCCAGCTCGCCGTGAAAACGCTTATCCAATAGCATGCGCCCGATCACTTCCCCAGCCGCCGCTGTTTCAGCCGCTTGCGGGATGATTTTGACGTCGAATGCGCCTTCAATGGATGTGGACATGCGTGTTTCCGAAGCGTGGAGTGCCGCGCATGATAGCCCAGTCCTACGTGGCGCAACTCAATTTAACAGTGGCCTAGGGCATCAATTTAGCCTGGCACCCAGCGATTTCACCCAAATATCACTTTGGCACTTTAATTTCGATTTAACCCTCTGTTAACCTCCGCCGGTTCGCTTTTCGCGTGACAACTCAACCCAGGTTGGCAGTGCTTGCTTGGAAACTGACTCTCTCTTAAGTTTTCGGAGAATTATTAATATGATGAATCAAACTCAATTAGTGCGTTCCGTTCGCACCGCTCTACTCGCAGGATTGGCCGTTTCCTTCACCGCACCTGTTTTTGCCGCCGAAGGCGACGAGCAGACGATGAAAGAAGTGGAAGTGCTCGGCTCGCGCATTAAGCGCGCTGATACTGAAACCGCTAGCCCAGTATTAATGATTGATGCCGCCGCCATTGAACGCGCGGGTGTTGCGACGCTCGGCGACATTATTCAAGAACTTCCAGCCATTGCCGGTGCGGCGACGAATCCATCGGTTAATAATGGTGGCGGTGACGGCGCTGCTAAAATCTCGCTGCGTGGCTTGGGTGACGAACGAACGTTGTTGTTAGTGAATGGCCGTCGCTTGAACTACAACGACGTCAACTCAATTCCAGCGAGTTTGGTTGCGTCTATTGAAATCCTTAAAGATGGCGCTTCGGCAATTTACGGCACCGACGCAATCGGTGGCGTGGTCAACTTCATTCTGAAGAATGACTACGAGGGCGCTCAAGTAAATCTAGACTACGGTGTATCCGCCGAAGATGACGGCGAACGCATGGGCGGTTCAGCTGCGTTCGGCGTCGCTGGCGAACGTGGTAATTTCATGGTCAATTTGAATTACAGCGACCAAGAAGAAGTTTCTGCCGCTGATCGTGATTATTCGCGTAATGCGTTATCACTGTATAGCGGTACCGTTACTGTCGGTGGCTCAAGCCGCACTACGACAGGGCGTTACACAGTGCCGCGTTCCGTGGCTCCAGCTGCCTGCCCAGGCACCAGTGCGAATATCGCCCTGACACGTATAGATGGGCGCCCTGGAACTGCGATTTCGGATTTCCGATGCTTCGCTGCGCCTGGTGATTTATTCAATTACCAAGCCGTCGGAAACCTGCAGTTGACTCCACAGGAACGTGCAGGACTATTCTTTGCTGGTAATTTTAACTTCACTGATACCGTTACTGGCTACATGGAAGCTTGGACACAAAGCACAAGTTCAGCACAACAAATCGCGCCGTTGCCATTCGATGGCCGTCTGGGCCAAGATGACATCGTGCTACCCGCTAACAGTGCTTTCAACCCGTTTGGCGTTGATATTAGGGACAGCCGTTTGCGCTTAAGCCGCATTGGTAATCGCCGTTCCGAGTTTGATACAGATTCCAAACAAATTAACGTCGGTGTTAAGGGTGCATTTGGCGATACCTCCTGGGATTGGGATGTCGGCGGCACCTATGGCAAATTGACGCAAGATTTGACCCAGACGGGCTATCTATTAACTTCCGCCCTGGGTGCAGCTCTTGGACCCTCGTTCTTCGCAGGCCCGAATCGTACTTTGCCGACTTGCGGTACCCGTGCGGCACCGATCGCCGGTTGTATTCCCGTCGATTTTTTTGGCGCACCACCTGACGCAACGACCGCTGCCGGTCAAGCGCAGTTAGCGGCGTTAGGATCCATTGCTACGAATACGGTCAATTCCACAGTTCAAACGTTGAAAACTCTTAACGGGCTGGTTCGGGGCGACGTTTTCGAAACCTCAGCGGGCACCGCCGGTGTTGCTATCGGCGTCGAGTGGCGTAAAGATTATTACAATTTCGAGCCTGACTTTTTAGCGCGCTTGAACCCTAGCTTTACCTGCTTAATTTCTTCTGAAGCATGCACCACACCTACCGTTGGTGAGACTTCCGTGAAGGAAGTCTACGCTGAAATATACGTGCCGCTCTTGGCTGATGCGCCGTTCGCACAAAAACTAAACCTCACGGGTGGCGTTCGCTTCTCCGACTATGACACTTTCGGCAACACAACCAATGGCAAAATTGGTGTGGAATGGAAACCGTTTGAAGATTTATTAGTGCGAGCAACGTACGCACAAGTGTTTCGGGCGCCGACCATCACCGATTTGTTTGGTGGGCAAACTGCAGCTTCGGACAGTTTCACCGACCCGTGCAATCGTTACGGCAGCGCATCAAATCCACGTTCTGCTCTGAAAGATGTCGCATGCCGAAACGTCCCAACAAACGGCTCGTTTAATCAAACCGATACCCAGTTGTCGGCCATTGCTAGTGGCAATCCAAATGTACAGCCAGAAGATGGCACCACGCTCACCTATGGTTTCGTTTACAGCCCAACTTACTTGGACGGCGCGTCGGCCACCTTAGATTTTTGGCGTTATTCGTTGGAAAAAACCATTGGCGCCTTTGGAACTCAGCCCATTCTTAATGGTTGCTTCACATCCGGTGTGTTTTGTGATCGCTATTCACGCGGTACCGATGGCGAAATTTTGCGCTTGTTCAACATCGCCGACAACGTTGGCACCACGGATACCAACGGCGTCGATATTGGCTTGCGCTATAACTTTGATACGGAATCTGCCGGAGCCTTTCGCTTCAACTTAGACTCCACCTATGTCGATAAATATGACACTGGTATCATTTTAGCGGGTTCGTCCACGCCGATTTTTGTGCGTCAAAATGCCGGTACGTTCTTGAGCCCAGCACAAGGTGGCGATGGTAACTATAGCCGTTGGCGCGGTTTGGGCAATGCGGTTTGGACGCTGGGTGACTTAGATGTTTCCTGGACTTCACGCTACATCCACCGTTTCGTCGTCGGCAGCAATAATCCAAACGTCAACTCAACCTGTGCCGATGCCGGTGGCCGCGCCTTTCAATGCCGTATCGAGCGGGGTGCCCAGACCTATCACAATCTGTCGGTGGGTTACAAAGTGGAACCTATCAATACCAAGTTCCGTTTCGGTGTCGACAACGCGTTCGACAAACAACCGCCTATCGTGTTCCAAAACAACTCACTCAACGGCAACACCGATGAGCGCACGTTTGACACGGTCGGCCGTTACTTCTGGATCACTTCAAGCACAACGTTCTAAACACTGGATGTTTGTTTGAATATCGAAAACCGTGCGATGCAAGTCGCACGGTTTTTTAATTCCTGTATGAAAAATACGCCATCCAAGGATCTAATAACTTGTTCGCTCCGCTTGCTTCAAACTCCGGCAAATACCGCTGAAAGCGATTTAGGGCGCGGGTATTGACCGCTTCGGTCACGGCGGCATAGCTGGGTGTTGAGATCGCGCGCGTTTTTGCCCTTTCGGTAAAATTAAGCAGCTCTGGCAGCCAAGGCAAGCCTAGAAATTCAACCAGTGCAGCTGCGGTTTCAGCGGTATTTTCGACAAATGACTCGTATTTAAGCTCGAAAATAGCCAGCGTTAATTTCTGGCGAGCATCGGCGTAAAAACTAAACACCCGGTCGTACATGCTTGAAGTTGCTGCCAGGGTGCGCATCGTTACTGCAAACGCGGGCGCGCGAAAATGTTGCATATAGCAACTCAGCACACAATCGGCAGGTTGGCGAATCACAACAATCACTTTTGCGCGCGGGAACAAGGCTTGAATCAGCGGTAGCCGGGCCAAATTCAGCGGGTTTTTGTCGACGTAGCGCGCGCCTGAGCTTAAGTTTGGGCTGACCTTGTTGCACAAGGAAAAATAATGTGCACGCAAATCACCAAGCTGCTCAACACTTAGCCGGTCAAGTTCAGCCGGGTAGCGCAAACCCATATCTTGCATGCGCAGAATGCATTTTTGCAAAAATGCTTGCTCATCAAAGGACTGTAGTGCCGGGTGCGCGTCCAGTAATTGCTCCAGCAGCGTCGTGCCCGAGCGTGGAAAGCCGACCACGAATACCGGATCGGGCCGATCATCCATTGCGGGCTGCACGGCGAACTTAGGAAATCCTTGATTTAACAGCACCAATGGATCTTCCTCAAACGCCATTTTTGGGTGCGCAGCTGCTACCTGCGCAAAACGCGCTTCATGCGCTTCGTTCAGCAATGCGAACACAGCCTGCGGCTTGTTCAGAGCATCCAGCGCTTTCGCCAATTCAAACTGCAGTGCAATGCGTAAATTCGGCTCCAACTTAGTGCCCAGCAAGGGCTCAAGCATGGCTGCTACCTGATCGAAGCGTTTTTCCCGCGCTGCCAAGCGGGCGTCAAACTGCATCAGTGTTTGCCCGGCTTTGCTTTTCATACGGGTTGCGATGGCTGCATCCGGCGCAAATTCCGCGCCCAAGGCAGTCAGCTTGGCACGCGTATCACGCATCTTCACCAGTTGGTTCGAGCGCTCGTAACTCAGTCCTAAGCTAATTAGGGCAAAGGGATATTCAGCTGCCTTTGGCGAAACCTTAAGCGATGCCGCTTCTGCCCCGGCATAGTCGCTCAGTTGCAAAACTAAAAAGGCGTATTCGACCGCTAAATCGGCCGGCATCGGTGCCGCTTGCAATCGCTGTGCGTTGTCTTTGGCCAAGTCAATTTCATCGAGGGCAATTAGGCATTTCAAATAAAACAGTGCGACTTCCAAGTCCTGATCGAGCCCGTTTTTAAGCGCCTGCACCACTTCAGCTTTCGCAAGCAGCACTTCCCCTAACTCAAACGCCGCGCGCGCAAGGCCAAAATGCACGCTGCCGTCCGAAAAGCCAAGCTGTTGCGCCCTTCGTAAGGCCGCGAATGCGGCTTGTGGGTTTGCCAATTCCAATAGTGCGTTGCCCAAATTCGCATGGTGTTCGGGCACCTGGGATTCGAGCAAAATTAGCGCGCGGTACACTTGTGCCGCCGCTTCTGCCTCGCGCAGCGCCGAGTGCGCTAAGCCTTTCGCGGTTAGCCACGCGCTGTCGCCTGGCGTTGATGCTAAAGCGCGATCAGCCCAGGCCAAAGTCTGCTGCGGTTTGCCGTTTGCCAGCGCATCAAATGCGCTCTGCAGTGACGGGTTTGGCGGTGGCACAGCATTCGGGATAGTCATTTCAGATCAACTCAGGCAATGTTGCACGATTAAACCACCGATCTGTCGAAATATGCCCGCCCCGATTAGTCAACCACCCAATGAGCCTGCTGCCATTGTGACCGCAGCGCTGTCGCTTAGCAGCTACGTACAGGTATTTGACAACGCTTTGCCCGCAACCTTTTGCCAGCAAATGCTGCAGTCTTTTAATTCGCTCGCGCGCTTTCATAAGCCAAACGGCCGTGGTGTGCGCGCCGGGCACGACGCTAGCGCATGGACTGAACTTGATATCTCGCCGCTGACTGATGTGAGTTTTCGGCAAATTGTACTTGCCAATATGCACAAGCACTTAGCGCTCTATAACGCCGCCATTGCACAATCCGCGCCGGTGCCAACGCTGCCCATTCCGGGTACCGACAAAATCAGTGAACTGATTGTCAAACGCTATCGCCCCGATGCCGATGAAGCGTTTCAGCTGCATTTTGACGCGCTTGGCCCAGTGGCAAACCGCTACATGGTGTTTCTTTGGTATCTAAATGATGTGGCGGAGGGAGGCGAAACTGAGTTTCCAGCGCTTAATGTTTCCGTCGAACCCAAGGCCGGCCGCCTGGTGATGTTTCCGCCGTATTGGATGTATCAGCATCAGGGGAAAGCGCCACGCAGCGGTGACAAATACATTTTTTCCAGTTATTTTTTGTTTTGACCATGTTGATTTTCGCCAGCGATACCGTGATTCGGGCCCAAAGCGGTCAGATGTTGATTCACACTACGACAGGCACCTGGCCGCCATTTGTCGCGCAATCGCCGCAGTTAATAGGCTGGCTGGCGCAATTTATGCGCGCCACCGACGCGACGGCGGCTCTGGGCGCGCTCGATTTTGTCAATGCGCAGCAGGCCAAGGGTGTAATTGAGCATTTGCAAAAAAATGGCGCATTAGTTGACGCGCAGTCGACAGCAGCCCAGCTGCCGGAGCCTAGCGCCGCCCACGCACAAAGCGGCAAACATTTGAATGGTCTGGCACGGCAAATTTATGATCTGAGCGCGGACGTGCAGGGCTTGGGCGAATTTGCGGAACGCCAATTACGTCAAAATGGTGGCGCTGGTTTGGAACGGCGATTGCTTAGCCTAGGCGCAAGCATTGACGGTTTACGGCGGGAATTAAGTGCGCTGCGCGAGCCGCATTTGGCCGCCCAATTCGATGCGCTAAAGCTTAAGCCGGACGCGAACAACCTGAAATTGCACCTAGGCTGCGGCCCCGTGCACTTGGGGGGTTTCATCAATATCGACATTGCACCTGCGCCCTTGGCGATGAATGTGCTCTGGGGTTTGCCATTTGACGATGGCACCGTTCAAATCGTGTATCTGTCGCATTTATTGGAACATCTCTTTTATCCCACCGACGTCATGGCCCTGTTTGGCGAAATTTACCGGGTGTTGGCACCCGGCGGCGTTGTACGCGTCGTCGTACCCGATATCGCCAAGTGCTTAGCCGCGTATGCGCGTGGGGATCAAGCATTTTTTGCGGCGCGGCGTGAAAACTTCAGTTGGTGGCCATCTGATGCCAGTCTGCTAGAAAACTTTCTGACTTATGCCGGTGTCGGCCCAGAACCTAGGTATTTATTTGAGTCGCATAAATACGGCTATGATTTTGAAACTTTGGCTAAAGCGCTGGCTAAAGCGGACTTCGCCGAAATCACCCACTCTGAGTTTCAGAGTAGCCGCGAGCCAGCACTGCGTATAGAACATTTGAGCGCAGCCGCGCGTTGGCGCGCAGGGGACGAGTATTTATCCCTATTTGTGGAAGCAATTCGGCCATGACGCAAGCCGCTGCACAAGTTTTGCGCCAGTTAGCCAAACAGCTCATGCAGGCGGGTGATTTTAGCAACGCCGAGGCTCAAATTCGTGCCGCAATCGCGCTCGCGCCGGGTGCTCCGATCCTACATTTAGAGCACGGGCAGATTTTCGAGCAGCAAAACAATATCAATGCTGCCACCCGTGCCTACTACCGCGCCGTGATGAAGGCGCGCGCAAAAGGGCTGTGGTTAGACGATGCAACCGTGCCAGCGCAAGTTTTGCCGCAGGTGCTGCATGCGATGCAATTCGTAGAAACGCATCGTGATGGTGTGCTGCACGCATTGCTTGAGCCACTCTACGCCCAATTTGGCAAAACTGAACTTGAACGCGTCACTGGGGCACTCAATATCTATCTGGGTTCCGATCTTACTAAACCAGCAAGTCCGCATCAGCGCCCACACTTTTTATATGTGCCAGGCCTAACTGAAACGCCGTTTGTCGACGCCAAGCGATTCAGTTGGATAGACGCAGCACTCGATGCGCGCGCAGCAATCGCGGCTGAGGCGCATGCGGTGTTTGCGAATCAGCGGGGTGTCGAGCCTTTTCTTCAAGCCGCGCCTGGTAACGATCTGACCGTTTACATAGCAGGCGATCAAGCCAAGTGGGAAGCGCATTTTTTCTATCGGCATGGCTTAGCAAACCCGGAAAACTTAGCCGCTAGTCCTGCAACTGCGAACTTGCTGGCAAAAGCGCCACTAGTGCGCATCGCCGAACATGCGCCGGAAATATGCTTTTCCGCACTGACGCCTGGTAGCCATATCTTGGCGCACACCGGCGTCACCAATCTGCGTTTGGTGGCGCATTTGCCGTTGATTTTGCCTGACCGCTGCGCGCTAAAAGTGGCTGGCATCGAACGTGCCTGGAAACTGGATGAGGTTTTAATATTTGATGACACTTTTGAGCACGAAGCCTGGAATCGCAGCGATCAGACCCGGGTCATTTTGCTGATGGATGCTTGGCATCCGGATTTGACGCAGGCCGAGCAGATTGCCTTTGCCGAACTTATTGAAGGCATTGGCTGCTTCAACCGTGGCTGAATTAATTGCCGCCCACATTCGCTGACTGTAACGCCTGTGTAACTTGACAGGGCACTAGCCGTGTGACTTAACTCTCTGTTAACCTGCCAGCTTGTGCTCGATGTCGAGCTCAAATTCAATGGCCTTGCCTTGCGGGGCTGGTTTTCTAACGGCTCTGCTGTACTGGAGAAAGAAACAAATGATTAGTCAAAATGAACTTACGCGTTCAATTCGATTTGCCCTTTTAGCTGGCATCTCGGCCCTTGCAGCTCCTGCATTTGCGCAGGATAGCGCGGCAGAAAAAGCCGAGGCCGAAGATCTTGATGCGGTCGTAGTCACGGGTACCCGGCTTCGTCGCGTTGATGCGGAAACTGCAAGTCCAGTTTTCGTTATTGATCGCGCCGCTATTGAAACGACCGGCGCATCGACGATCGGCGAATTTATTCAAGAAACGCCCGCAATCTCAGGGGCAGCAACGAATCCACAAGTCAATAACGGTGGTGGTACTGGTGCCGCAACTGTTTCATTGCGCGGGCTCGGTTCTGCACGAACCTTGTTGCTCGTAAACGGTCGCCGCTTTAATGCGGGTGACGTTAACGCTATTCCCATCAATGCCGTTGAGCGCGTTGAAGTGCTGAAAGATGGCGCATCGGCAATTTACGGCTCCGATGCAATCGGCGGCGTGGTCAACTTTATTCTGCGCGAAGATTTTGACGGCCTAGAGTTTTCGGCTCAATACGGCATTAGTTCTGAAGATGACGGCGAACAAACTAGCTACAGCATGATCAACGGTTCGTCCGGCGAAAACAACAATGTTGTTTTTGGCTTCAATTACAACCAAACCGAAAAAATTCTGGCACGTGACCGCGAGTTCTCTAGCGCCCCGTTTGCACTATCTAGCGGCGAAGAAATTATTCTTGGTTCGTCGCGTACACCTACAGGTCGTTACGTGGTTCCGCGTGCCGTTGCAGCAGCAGGTGGTGCAAACCTCGCCGCGTGTCAGGGCACAACGACAAACGTAACGTTAACGCGTACCGCTGGAACCTCCGGCACCTCGATCAATAACTTCCGTTGCTTTATCGGCTCTGGCCCGAACAATGATACTTATAACTTCCAGGCGGACGGCAACTTAGTTGTAACGCCGCAGGAGCGCTATAATATTTTTGCTTTAGGCAAATCAACGATCAATGATAACGTCGATTATTATTATGAGTTGATGTACAACAATACCCGCGCATCATTCGAAATCGCGCCTGAGCCATTTGATGGTCGCCCTGCTGTTGCAAACGTGCCTTTGTCCGGCCAAAGCGTCTTCAATCCGTTCCGTGTAGACATTACCGATGGCCGTTTGCGCCTATCGGATGCCGGCCCACGTAAAGCAGAGACAGAAACTAGCAATATCCAGCTCAACACCGGCTTCCGTGGTGGTTTTGATATTGGTGACAGAAATTGGACTTATGATGCTGGCGTTGTGTACGGCCGTTCACTTGCAACCAGCGAACGTCGTGGCGAAGTTTTCTCCGCAGCACTTCGCAGTGCTTTGGGCCCGTCCTTCCGTGGTGCCAATGGTGTAGCTGTTTGTGGTACACCGACCGCACCAATTGCTGGCTGCTTGCCAGTAAATTTCTTCGGCCCATTGACCACAGATGCAGAACGTGCGGCACTTACCGCACTTATTCCTACCGTCAAGCAACGCACTTTGGGCTTGTTGAAAATGGTAACGGCGAACGTGGGTACCAACTCGCTATTCACATTGCCGGCTGGCGACGTGGGCTTCGCACTGGGCACCGAATTTCGCAAGGAAACACTTGATTTCGTGCCAGATTTCTTGCAAGTGCTGAATGCTGACGGCAATTGCCAAGTGACAGCTGGCTGTACATCGCCAGTTGCTGGTGAGTTTTCAGTCCGCGAAATTTATTCCGAAGCGTTCGTGCCTATTATCAGCGACATGCAATTCGTGAAAAGCCTCAACATGACGATCGGCGCACGCTACTCGGATTATTTTGATTCCTTCGGCAGCACCGACAATTACAAATTGGGCCTCGAATACCGCCCGGTTGATGATGTGTTGTTACGTGGTACCTACGCGAAAGTGTTTCGTGCGCCAACGATTAATGATTTGTTCTCTGGTCAAGGCGAAAACGCTGAGCAATATGACGACCCTTGCAACGGTTACGGAAGTGCGGCAAATCCACGCTCGCCAACGCGCGATATTGCTTGCCGAAATGTGCCAACAAATGGTCGTTTCGCTCAATCGGATACTCAAGCAAATACCCTTACCGGCGGTAACCGCGGTTTAGTACCAGAAGATGGTTCGGTCACAACCTGGGGTATCGTTTATTCACCTTCGTGGTTGACTGGTTTTTCCGCAGTCATGGATTTCTGGCGTGTTGATCTCGAAAACGGTATTGGCTCAAGTAACACCAGCGATATTTTGCTCAGTTGCTTTCAAACAGGTAATCCAGCGTTGTGTGGGCTCTATACTCGCGATACAACTGGCGAAGTCATCACTGTTGATACGCGAACTGTCAATTTAGACCGCCTTGAGACGAATGGTTTGGATTTCGGTATGAAGTACGCGTTGCCAGAAACAGACTACGGCACGTTCCGCGTTAGCCTTGATTCAACCTACATAGCGGACTACAAAACGACCGGTGCGGTCGGCAACAGCTATGCTGGCGACTTCCGTGATTCATCGACAGGCGGTAACGGGCATTTTGCGCGTTGGCGTGGTCTGGGTTCAGTGGGTTGGTCGATGGGGCCGTGGGCAGCGTCTTGGAAACAGCGCTATATTCACCACATCACAGAAACCCTTGCTGACGGAAGCGTCGATAATGGCGACGGATTTGCTGACCGTCGCACGATTGGTGCATACACCTATCACGACATCCAAGGTTCGTTCAATTTGGAAGACTTTAATACCCGTTTCTCGTTGGGTGTTGATAACGTAAACGATAAGCAAGCACCACGTATCTACTCAGGCTTTAATGCAACGACCGACGTGCGTACCTACGACACCGTTGGCCGCTTCTATTACTTCCGTGCGGACATCAAGTTCTAGATCCAGCGTTGTATTGAGGTTTTAATTAGCATTGAGGGGCTGGCCGATAGGCTGGCCCCTTTTGCGTTTTGTGTGTACACACGGTGTAAAAGCGTGCCGTATGCCAAGCAAAAAAATATTTAAGTAGTTGAGGTTGTTATGCTTTCTTTAGATCATTTTGTTCGCACCTATGATCAGCCTGGCCCGCCGACTTGGTGTGCTGAGTTAATCGAACGCTTTGAGCAATTGCAGCGATTTCAACAAGCTAACGGCGCAGGTATTCGGCCCGGCTTAGAGCAAAGCGCGTGGACTGAGTTGGATATTGGCCGCATTGCCGATGCCGATTTTCGAGCTAAGATCAATCAGTTTATCGTCGAGAGTTTTATTCAATACAATAAAGATCTGGGATTGTCGATGCCGATTAGTCCACCTCGGCAACACGCGGAACTGATCGTAAAACGCTATCGGGCAGGCACTGACGAATCCTTTCAATTGCATTTTGACGCTTTAGGTGAAGTGTCCAATCGCTATCTTGTATTTCTTTGGTATCTAAATGATGTGGATGAGGGCGGGGCTACGGAGTTCCCGGACCTAAGGCTAGCCATTGCACCTAAAGCCGGGCGATTGCTGGTATTCCCGCCCTATTGGATGTTTCAGCATCGCGGTACACCCCCGATCAGCGGCGACAAATACATACTTTCAACTTATTTAGTTTACTAACCAGGCCAGATATTGCATGACCAATCTTACGGTTGCCCTTGAACACTTTAGCGCGCAGCAACCGGAACAAGCGATTGCGATCTGCGATCAACTGTTAGCGCTAGAACCTAACGCTACCGGCCCTATCACCGTGCGCGCGCTGTGTCTGGCAATGCGCGGCGACTATGCTGCAGCGGAAACACAGTTCAGACGCCTGATCGAGCTGGAGCCAAACGACTCTTCTCACTATATCAATTTAGCAGCGACGCTAAAGGATCAGGGTAGACCCGCCGACGCTTTTCAGCTGATGCAAAGTGCGCTTAATGGGCCTGCAGATAGTGCCGCGCTCAGATTTGAGATTGCGATTTGGCAAATGGACGGGGCAAATTATTTAGCCGCCTGCAAGTTGCTTGAGCCTCTATTTGCGGCCTCGCCAGCGGATGCCTTTCTTCGTGTCCTTTTCGCGCGTTGCCTCATAGAGACGGCGAGATTGCCACGCGCAAGACAAGTGCTACTGTCATTAAAAGATTATCAAAACGCCGACGTGCTCACCAAAATTCAGGCCGGAATTGCATTTATGCAACTGGACAAATTTGCTGAAGCTGAAGCGTTGTTTCGTCAAGCGCTAGCCCTTGATCCTGGGGCGGATGATGCGAGCTATAACTTACTCGCACTATTTGAGCGTTCGAACCAAATGGACTTGGCGGTGACTTTGCTTGCGCAGTTGCCAGTAGCACAAACGGCTGAGCAAAGCTTGCTTCGGGCCAAGGTGCTTCGGCGCTCTGGACAAGTCAGTGCCGCGCTCAAAATGTTGCGTGCGATAGATTCGACTAAAATTAATAGCAGAACGTCGGCCGATGTGAACTTCGCGCTAGCTGGCGTTGAGGATCAATCTGGCAACTGTGACGCTGCGATGCGCGCATTGGATATCGCGCATGCCGCACAGTTGAGCACCT
This sequence comes from Rhodanobacteraceae bacterium, assembly GCA_031409855.1. Classification (GTDB taxonomy): domain Bacteria; phylum Pseudomonadota; class Gammaproteobacteria; order Xanthomonadales; family SZUA-5; genus JANNYA01. Next base: position 42,376 of record JANNYA010000066.1, read on the forward strand.
ACAAGACGAATCACCCGGACCGAACCGAAACGTTGGACTTAGGCTGGGTGAATGAAACCGTCAGCCGCATGCAGATCGAAAAGTTCGCGGGCTCAAACCCTTGCGAGGATACGCCTACCTTCCTAGTCGGCTTTATGCGCTCAGGCACGACCCTAATTGAACAAATGCTCGCCGCACACCCGCAAGTTCTCACACTGGACGAGAGACCCGCGCTCGAATCCGTCGTCGTCGAAATTCGGCGCCTTGGCTTGCGCTATCCGCAAGACCTAGATCAGTTCAACAGCGCAGAGATAGATGCGCTGAGAGCTGTGTATTTTACCGAAGCGGACGCGCACATCACGCGCCTACCAAATGTGCATCTAGTCGACAAATACCCTTTTAATTTAGGCCGCCTCGGACTTATTCGCCTATTGTTCCCCCGTGCAAAAGTAGTGTTTGCGCTTCGCCATCCGTGCGATGTCGTTTTAAGCTCTGTCATGCAACACTTTAAAATCAATTCGGGCACGATGGCTTTCAACTCCATTGGCTCGGCGGCCACCACTTACGCGGCGGTGATGTCGATGTGGGTTGAGCAACGTGAAATATCTGGGTTGGACATCCACACAATAAGGTACGAATCACTGGTTCAGTCACCCGAACCAAGCGCAAGAGCACTACTCAAGCACCTCGGATTAGCATGGAGTGACGCCGTACTAGTTCCCAATAAACAGGCGAAAGGCAAGTTTATTTCCACCCCAAGCTACTCCCAAGTCGCCACCCCGATTCACCAACGCTCGGTTGAGCGTTGGCAAAAATACGGGCGCTATTTCGAGCCAGTTCTGCCCATACTTCAACCCTGGATTGACCGCTTTGAGTATTGATTGGCAGCGCGCGCAGCAGGTCACGTTCGCGCATATTCGAGCTATTTAGTATTACAGAAACGCCAGTTGGATAAAAATAACAGATGAAATTCTCCTTACGATTGCGTTAAACTTTCGCTAAGTCGCGGTTACATCCACGCGCTGTCCCCACACAAAGCATAAGGATTCAAAAAATGTTGAAGCAAAATGAACTGGTGCACTCAATTCGAGTTGCCCTTGTCTTGGGTTTGACTGGCGTGGTTTCGATGCCGGTGATGGCGCAAGAAGATACCGATCAAGAGACTCTGAAGCCTGTTGAAGTTCTCGGCTCGCGCATTCGTCGTGTTCAATCCGAAACAGCAAACCCAGTGCTTTCGTTTGAGCGCGCTGATATTGAAAAGACGGGTTTAACCAGCATCGCTGAAGTCCTGAAAGAAATCAGCGTCAACGGCCCATCTTTGAGCCTGAACACCAACAACGGTAATACCTCGGGTAACTCGGGCGTCAACTTGCGTAACTGCGCGTCAAACCGCACTTTGGTGCTGGTCAATGGCAAGCGCTGGGTTTCGAACAACGGTTTGGCTGGCTCAGTAGATCTAAGCTCCATTCCACTTGCCGCCGTTGAGCGTTTTGAAGTCCTGAAAGATGGCGCGTCGGCGCTATACGGTTCGGATGCACTTTGCGGCGTGATCAACGTGCAAACGCGTAGCGATTTCGAAGGTATGGAAGTGAATACCTACTACGGCGAAACGGACGATGGTGACGGCGAGCGCCAAGCTTATTCTTTAACTGCTGGCGGCTCGAATGAGAAATTCTCCGGCATGTTCAATGTTTCCTACAGCGAACAAAAACCAATTTTTGCGGGTAATCGCGAAATTTCCGCCGTGCCGCTGTTTGGGTTCCCGGCCAATGTCTCCTCGCCAGGACGCGCCAGCACCACGGGCCCATTCGGTAATATCGTTGTGCGCGGTGTTAACCTGACGTTGGACCCAACCAAGCCAGGTTGTGCACCAAACCAACTTTGCGCCCCAGGCACGGCAAGTAGCTTTAGACCCTATAATTTCTTGACCGATGGTTATAACTTTGCCCCCGATAACTATTTAATACAACCGCAAAAAGCGTATTCGGCTTTCGGCGAAATTGGTTACCAAATCACCGACACCATCCGTGCCAAGGCCGAGATTTTTTACACCAACCGCAATGGCGATGCCCAATTAGCCGCACAGCCGCTTGCGCCGTTGACCATCTCTGCAACCAGTATCTATAACCCATTCGGCGTAGCGATCACCGGTGCGTCATTCCGTCCAATTGCGCAGCCGCGCAGTTTTGGTCAGGATCAAGACACTTGGCGCTTTGGTGCCGGTTTGGAAGGTGATTTTGAATTAGCTGACCGCAGCTTCTATTGGGATGTTGGCTATTCCTATGCTGATAATCGTCAAGTGCAGCTAAAGAATGGTTTTTATTTCACCAGCCGCATTAACGAAGCGACTGGTGCGTCGTTTATTGACGCGCTGGGCGTTGCCCGTTGCGGTACCGCTGCAGCGGTTATCGCTAACTGCGTACCGTTGAACGTGCTCGGTGGGCCCAGTGGTTTGACCAGTGCGATGTTGAACTACGTCACCGTTGCACCTAGAAATTTACAGCAATCGGATCAAAAATCCTACACGGCCAACATTACGGGTGACTTGTTTGATCTCTCGGCCGGTCCTCTCGCGTTTGCGTTTGGTTTAGAGCGTCGCGAAGAAAATGGCTCGGATAATCCTGATCCATTAACCAATGCCGGCCTTGTTTTAGGTGACAACCCTTTTGCCCCAACCTCGGGTGGTTTTTCTGTTAATGAAGCTTTTGGTGAGCTCAGCATTCCAGTCCTTTCTGACGTTGCCTTTGCGAAGTTATTGGAATTCTCGGTAGCCGCACGCTATTCGGATTATTCCTCCTTCGGTAGTACCACCAATCCTAAACTCAGCATGCGTTGGCAGCCGGTTGACGATCTAATCGTGCGCGGTTCGTTCGGCAAAGGCTTCCGTGCGCCGTCGGTTTCAGAATTGTTCCAAGGTAGTGCGACAGGCCGTCCGGGGTTTCAAGATTTGTGTTCTGCGACCAATCCCGCTTTTATTGGGAGCGCTTCAACCCGTGCCGCGTGTCTGGCGAACGGTGCCCCCGTTGGATTTAGCTCACGCTTAGGACAGACCTTTCTAACCACAGGTGGCAGTGCATTACTGCAGCCTGAGACTTCCGAGTCAAAAACCATTGGTACTGTATACTCTCCAACTTGGGCGGACGGTTTAGATATGTACGTCGATTGGTACAGCATTGAAATTAACGATGCGATCGGCGGAGACGGCGCGAACACGATTTTAGAAGGCTGTTACGTGCAACTTAACCCTGACCGATGTGCGCAAATTACGCGCGACCGCACGGGTGCAGTAAACGGGAACATCGGCGAAATTTCTGGCATTATCTCACTCAACAAGAACTTCCGTGGCGGACTTGAAACCGAAGGTTTCGATTTCGGTGGTGGCTATCGTTTTGAAACCGAAAACTGGGGCAAGTTCGTCACCCGTCTTGATAGTACCTATGTGAGCTATTTCGGCGATGTCGGCAAGCCTAATAACGGTGAAGTCAACTCGGATGGTGACATCTCAGCCGGAAACTTAGTTGGCACATTGCCTGCTGGCAGCTCTGGCGGCGCGGTTCGGCATCGTTTGCGCTCGAATCTAGCTAACACCTGGACTTATGGCGATTTTTCGGTTACCGCATCACTTGAGTACCGCAGTCGCGTGCAGGAATCCTGCAATAACGTTTTCAACACGGCAACGAACTTAACGCCTCGTGATCCCGCGTTCGCTGCCCTGAAAGACCTTTGTTCCGATCCTAGCCGCAACGTCCTCGTTTACTCCTTTAGGCCCGGTACTCGCGAAGTTGTTGCTACCGCCGCTGGACGACCACGTAACCAACTCGGCGGCGTAACTTACACGCACTTGCAAGGGAGCTGGAGCGCGCCTTGGGACGCTACTGTTACTCTAGGAGCGCGCAACCTGTTCGACAAAAAGCCTCCGTTCTCCTCGGATTCATTTGCAAACTCCTTTGATGCGCAGTATCTGGTACCAGGACGCTTTTTCTATGTGAACTATGTACAGAAGTTCTAAGCCCTAAAGCGGTTTAGCGTTTAACAAAAAACGGCCCGAAAGGGCCGTTTTTCGTTAGCTCTCTGTGTTTTAATAAACTTTGCCGAAGCCGTTTTGCTCACTCTATGACTACCAAATATGCGACCCATTGAGCAACACCTGATCTGGATCGACCTGGAAATGACCGGCTTGGATCCAGATGCCGATCAAATCATTGAAATAGCGACTTTGATCACCGACAGTGAACTCAACGAACTAGCCGTCGGCCCCGAATTTGCGATTCAAACGCCGCTTGCCAAGCTGGAAGCGATGGATGATTGGAACCGCTCGCATCATGCTGCGTCTGGGCTTTGGCAGCGAACTTTGGCTTCAACGGTGACTTTGGCAATGGCGGAAGCGGCGACGATCGTTTTTTTGCGCGATTGGGTGCCTGCGGGTGTTTCCCCGATTTGCGGCAATTCCATTGGTCAGGATCGGCGCTTTTTAGCGCGCGGCATGCCGGAATTAGAGCGCTATTTTCACTATCGCAATTTGGATGTTTCTACCATCAAAGAATTGGCGAAGCGTTGGGCACCGGCGGTGGCGGCGGGTGTGGTGAAGCAAGGTGCGCATTTGGCGTTGAGTGATATCCGAGAATCGGTGGCGGAATTACGTTACTACCGAAAGTTCATGGGTGTGCTGGGTGGCACTTTATGAAACAAATCAAGCGTCAAGCGATCATTGGCTGTCCAGCGGCGCTGATGTATAGCCTAGTCAATAATATCGAGGCCTATCCAGGCTGGTTTGAATGGTGCACGACGGCCAAATTAATTAGCGCTGCTGACGCGGAAATGACGGCGGAGCTGGGGGTGAAAATTGCCGGCATCAGCCTGAATTTCATCACGAATAACCAATTGGAGCCGGATCGCGCGATTCATCTGAATTTGCAAAGCGGCCCGTTTCGCTCGCTGAAAGGCGCGTGGCACTTTGATGCTTTGGGCACTTCGGGGTGCCGCGTGACGTTGGTGTTGAACATTGATTTCGCGGGTTCCGTGGTGAATTCTGCGGTCGCCGCAGCCGTTGGCGTGTGGGCGGACCGGATGGTGGATGATTTTATTAAGGTCGCGAAAAAGCATGTCGGCTAGCATGCTATCCGTCGAAGTTGCCTACGCCAGCCCGGTGCGGCAATGGCTCGTGGCACTCACGCTGCCGTTAAATGCCACTGTTAGCGATGCCATCGCCGCTGCGAACTTGGCAAACTTGCCTGTTTTGGAGGGTAATGTGGGAATATTTGCGCGCAGTTGCCAATTGAGCGAAGTCCTCATGCAGGGTGATCGAGTTGAAATCTATCGCCCGCTGATTGCGGATCCAATGGTTCAAAGGCGCACGCGAGCTGTTGTTGCGAAAAGATCGGCACTAAAAGCGGCGGCAGCAAAAAAGGTGGAACTATGACTCGAAAATATTTTGGCACCGACGGTATCCGTGGCCGCGTTGGTACTCCGCCGATCACTGCGGATTTCGCGGTGCGTTTAGGGCGCGCTGCGGGCGTGGTATTTGGCGGTGGCAAATTAGCGCCGCGTGTGTTGATTGGGAAGGACCCGCGCAGCTCCGGCTACATGCTGGAAGCCGCACTGGAAGCGGGTTTATCCGCCGCCGGTGCGCGCGCGGTGCTGACCGGGCCATTGCCCACGCCTGCGATTGCTTATTTGACGCGTACCCAAGGCGCGCAGGCGGGCATTGTCATTAGCGCCTCGCACAACCCTTATCACGATAACGGCATTAAATTTTTCAACGCAAACGGGGAAAAGCTGGGCGACGACATTGAGCTGGCGATTGAGGCCGAGATCGATCAGCCTTTCAGTACTGTAAACCCTGAGCTTTTGGGTAAAGCGGAACGCCTGGAAGATGCGCGCGGACGCTACGTGGAGTTTTGCAAAAGCACGCTCAAGTCATCGGTCAGCAAGCTGCAGCCGATGCGCATTGTCGTCGATGCCGCGAATGGCGCGGGTTTCCGGGTGGCACCTGCGGTGTTTCAGGAGCTGGGCTTTGAAGTGATTGCCATCGCCTGCGAGCCGGACGGCCTGAATATCAATAAGGAATGCGGCGCGACGGATTTGGCGCTGTTGCAGGCCAAGGTGCTGGAAACGCGCGCGGATTTAGGTGTGGCGCTGGACGGCGATGGTGATCGGCTAATGTTGGTCGACCCGCAAGGACACGTCATCGATGGCGATGACATTGTCTATCTATTGGCCTGCCATTGGCGGCAAACGGGTCGGCTGAAGGGGCCGGTCGTGGGTACGGTGATGACCAATTTTGGTATTGAATTGGCGTTAAGCCGCGCCGGGATTGCGTTCTTGCGCGCCAATGTTGGTGATCGATACGTGCTGGAACTGCTGAAATCCTCCGGCGGTAATCTCGGTGGCGAGGCCAGCGGACACGTGCTGTGTTTAGATCGTGCCAGCACCGGCGATGCGCTGGTCTGCGCGTTGCAAGTGTTGGAGGTGATGGCGGAAACCGGAAAATCACTTTCTGAGCTGCTATGTACGGTAGCGCGCGTACCGCAGACGATGATTAATGTAAAAATCGCCCCCGGTGCTAAGCCACTCACTCACGTGGATGTCGCTGCCGCGCTACTGCATGCGCAGGCCATGTTGCAGGGGCGCGGGCGCGTGGTTTTGCGCGCTTCTGGCACTGAAGCACTGGTGCGTGTGACGGTAGAAGGGGAAGACGCAGCTGAGGTTTTACGCATTGCTGAAACATTAAGCGAGGTGGTGAAACATGTATCCGAGAGACCGTAACACCCGTGCAACTGCAAGATTAGACGCGGGGCATTAATAATGAACACAACAAGACAAACAACTACATTTGACGGACGCTTTCGCTGAGGCGAAAGTGTTAAAGTTCACCCCGCTTTTCAAGGCAGCACCCGCTGCTACAACACAATTGGAGAATCCAAATGATTCGAAACACACTATTTGCCGCTGTGGCAGTTACCTTGTACGCATCTGGCGCCGTGGCGCAAGATTTTGACAACCGTTTTTACTTGGTGCCGTCGATCGGCGCCGTTCACACTGATAGCAAACGTGACGCTGATAACGCAGGCATGATCGGTTTGGGCTTCGGCAAATTGCTGACACCAAATTTTTCGCTCGAAGCCGATATCAATCAATATAAAGCGGATCTGGATAATGGCCGCGGTGAATGGCGCGTGCGCGGTATCGATTTGGCCGGCCGTTTATTCTTTGGTGATGATGCTTCGGGCTGGCGCCCTTATGCGCTACTCGGTTTGGGTACCGCGCGCAGCCATCGTGATGGTTCAAACAGCGGCAATGGTTTAGATTTCAAAACCGGTTTAGGCGTGCAAAGCCTATTCACCGACCGTTTGAGCGGCCGTCTTGAAGCGATTTATCGTTACACACAAGACAATGATTCGATTCCAACCGATGATAACTACGCCGACTTTGTCGCCAATTTTGGCCTCGTCGTGGCATTGGGTGAGCGCACCAGCGCGCCAATGGTGAGCGAAGAAGCACGGGATTTAGGCACGCCGATGGCTGAAGAGCCAGTGGAAACAGCGCCAATGGAAGAAACACCAATGCCGAACGACGATGATCGTGACGGCGTCGAAAATGCTGCCGATAAATGTCCGCAAACGCCTTCCGGTGAAATGGTTTCCAAATCGACCGGTTGCCCTGTAGAGGAAGTCATTGACCTACGTGGCGTCAATTTCGATTTCGATAAGTGCACCTTGCGTTCCGATGCCGTTGCTATTTTGAACAACGCGGTTGACGTGTTGAAGGGCAATGACATTGTCGTGGCCGTTGAAGGTCATACCGATTCCGTCGGTTCCGATGCGTATAACCAAAAGTTGTCTGAGTGCCGTGCCAACGTCGTGAAAACCTATTTGGACAACAACGGTGTTGCTGCAGGCAAAATCTCGGGCTCATCAGGCTCTGGCGAATCCAAGCCTATCGCTAGCAACGACACGGACGAAGGCCGCGCGCAAAACCGTCGTACCGAATTGGTACGTGAACGAAACTAGTTCGCCAATGATGGTTTCAGGGTATTGAGACCTGATTTGCTGAATCGATTGACGCCCGCTGGATCCGTTCGGCGGGCGTTTCCGTATTTGAAGTGCTCATAACGGCGTTGAGAGACCATAGACATCGTCTTTGTGAGTTTTCAGCCTCAAAGCGGCTGTTGACAGACCATGAACTTCGTCTTTGCGCAGCGAAGCAATCTCGCACTTGAACCAACGCATTGAGATCGCTTCACTACGTTCGCGATGACGAAATTCGGATGCTCGGTGTAATTGAGAAAGGCAAAAATGGAGACAAAAAGCAAATCAGCCCAGCGTTTGGAGCTGTTTGAGCATATCGGTGCGCTAACGCGTATTGCGCTTGAAGGCGTTGAACTTGCGCCGATGCTGGATCGTATTGCGCACTATTTACATGAGCGCTTTAACGCGGCGTTGGTCGAAATCACGCTCAGCAATCCGGGCGATCAGGAAATGCTGATCTTGGCGCAGATTGGCAAAAGTGTTCTGGGTCTGGGCATAGGCGACGTTTTCCCGGTTGGCAAAGGCTTGACTGCAGAAGTCATCAGCACCGGCAAGCCAGTCTATGCCCCCGATGTAAGAGTCGCTGAAGGTTTTTTGCGTTCAAGCCCAAAAAGCTTAAGCAATTTGGTGCTGCCCCTGAATTTTCGTGGCCGGGTTTTGGGCGCAATCAATCTTGAGTCAAACAAATTAGACGGTTTCAAAGCCGAAACGCGCGTCATTTTAACCTCGCTCGCCGATCAATTGGCCGGGGCCGTCTATTGGGCGCAGCTCAACCAAACCTTGGCTGAGAAAACGCGCGAGCTGGAAACGCAGCGGGCGGAGCTGGCGCATGCAAATCGCAAGTTGAAATTGGCAAACGCCAAGCTGGAAAAAAGTGCGCTCAGCGACCCGCTAACCAGCCTGGCGAATCGCCGGGCTTGGGACAATCACGTCAAGCGCGAATTCGCCCGTGCCCAGCGCAGCCAGCGTAATTTGAGCGTTGCGATCATCGATGCTGACAATTTCAAGGCGTTTAACGACCGCTTTGGCCATGCAGCGGGGGATCGCACGCTTAAGCGCATCAGCGCCGTCCTGGCAAGATACACCCGGCGCAGTGGCGAGCTGGCGGCGCGGATGGGGGGCGAGGAGTTCGGTCTATTGCTGCCCGAAATCGCGGTGGCGGAGGCAAAGCTGGTGTGTGAACGGCTTTTGGCGGAAATTGCCGAGTTAAAAGGCTGCACTACGATCTCTATTGGCCTGAAAAGTGCGGTGCCCACGGCACGTGGAACGGTCGAAAAATTTGTCGAATTGGCGGATCGGGCGCTGTATCAAGCGAAGCGCGCGGGGCGCAACCGCTTGGCGCTGGCCTGAAGTCATAGAAGCCCGCAAAATAGCGCTTAAACGCAGTTTTATCGCCGTGCACAATTGGCCGCAAAGCACATTAAAAACGTGCCCTATGTTAAACTCATCGGCTATCTGCGAGGGCCTTTAAGGCACACGGCTCTAGTCCTTCGCCCACTTAAAATTTACCGAAAAGGAATTCTGCCCCATGGCTGAGTTCGCAAAAGAAGTACTGCGCGTCAACGTCGAAGATGAAATGAAACAAAGCTACCTGGATTACGCGATGAGCGTGATCGTAGGTCGCGCACTTCCTGACGTTCGCGATGGTTTAAAGCCTGTGCACCGCCGCGTGTTGTTCGCGATGAAAGAGCTGGGCAATGATTACAACAAAACCCGCATCAAATCCGCGCGCGTCGTCGGTGACGTGACCGGTAAATACCACCCACACGGCGATGTCGCGGTTTATGACACCGTGGTGCGCATGGCCCAGGATTTCTCCTTGCGTTATTTGCTTGTTGACGGCCAGGGTAACTTTGGCTCGGTCGATGGTGATTCCCCAGCGGCGATGCGTTACACCGAAGTGCGCCTGACCAAATTAGCCGCAGAATTGCTGCGCGATATTGACCGTGACACGGTGAATTTCAAACCGAACTACGACGGTACGCTGGACGAACCGACCGTGTTGCCAACGATGATTCCGAACTTGCTAGTGAATGGTTCGGCGGGTATTGCGGTGGGTATGGCGACCAATATTCCGCCGCAAAATCTAGGCGAAGTGATCGATGGCACGTTGGCATTGATGCAAAACCCGGAGTTGACGGTCGATGAGCTGATGAAGTTTATTCCCGGCCCCGACTTCCCAACGGCCGGAATCATCAATGGCATTGCGGGTGTGGTGGAAGCCTATCGTACGGGCCGCGGTCGAATCCATGTACGCGGCCGCGCCGACATCGAGCGCGATGGCAACCGGGAGCAAATCATCATCACCGAGCTGCCGTATCAGGTCAATAAAGCCCGGCTGATTGAGAAAATCGCCGAGCTGCACAAAGAAAAGCTGATCGAAGGCATCGCTGGCGATGGCCTTCGGGATGAGTCTGACAAAGACGGCATGCGTGTGGTGATCGATGTGCGGCGCGGTGAAAATGCCGAAGTGCTACTGAATAATTTATATCGCCAGACGCAGCTGCAAACCGTGTTTGGTATCAATATGGTGGCGTTGGTTGGCGGCCAACCCAAAGTTTTGAACCTCAAACAAATTTTGGAATGCTTTATCGCGCACCGGCGCGAAGTGGTGACGCGTCGCACCGTATTTGAGATTCGCAAAGCCAGGTCGCGCGCGCATATTCTGGAAGGTTTGACCGTTGCGCTGGCCAATATCGACGAGATGATCGAGTTGATCAAAAGCTCGCCGACGCCGGTGGAAGCGAAAGAACGCATGCTGGCGAAAAAATGGTCTCCAGGATTAGTCGCAGCGCTGTTAAACGGTGCCAGCGACCGCACCCGCCCAGAAGATGCGAAGTTTTATGAGGGTTTGAGCGAAGCGGGCTATCAGCTATCCGAGATTCAAGCGAAAGAAATCCTGGAAATGCGGCTCGCGCGTTTGACGGGTTTAGAGCAAGACAAGCTCAGCCAGGAATACCAAGAAATCTTGCGCCACATTTTGGAGCTGTTCCGCATTCTGGACGAGCCAGATCGCTTAAACGAAGTGATCACCGAAGAATTGAACGGAATCAAGACCAATTTTGCCGACAAACGCCGCACAGTAATCGAAACCTCACAAGCGGATTTGGAAGCCGAAGATCTAATTAAGCCGGAAGATGTGGTTGTTACTTTGAGCCACGCCGGTTACGTCAAGCGTCAACCCTTGACCGCGTATCGCGCGCAAAAGCGCGGTGGTAAGGGACGCAGTGCGACGAATTTGAAAGAAGAAGACTTTGTCGAGCGGCTTTGGGTGGTCAACACGCACGACACGCTACTGACCTTTACCAGTGCTGGCCGCGTGTTTAAAACCAAGGTCTATCGTGTGCCAGAGGCCAGTTCGGGCTCGCGTGGACGGCCGATTGTGAACTTGATTCCGATTGAGCCGGGCGAGAAAATCCAGGCGATATTGCCGATTCGCGATTTCACCGACGATAAATCGATCTGCTTTGCCACGCGTAACGGCGTGGTCAAAAAGACGGCGCTGAGCTTTTTCGCGAATGTTCGCAGCAACGGCATTCGTGCGATTGAATTTGATGAAGGCGATGGCTTAGTCGGCGTCGGCTTAACCGATGGCAACAGCGACATTATGCTGTTTGGTAGCAATGGCCGGGCAGTGCGTTTCAGCGAAGATGTGTTGCGCGAATTAGGCCGTACCGCGCGCGGCGTACGCGGCATGCGCTTTGATGATGATGGCAAGGTGGTGAGCTTAATCATCGCCGATTCGAAATTTGTCGCGGAAGACAACGACGGCGAAGAAGGCGATGCGGTTGAAGTTGCAGAAGTCGTTGACGGTGCTGAGGCAACAGAATTGCTGGATGCCGCCGGACCGCAAATCCTGACCGCCACCGAACGTGGCTACGGTAAGCGCACGCCGCTGCGCGCGTTCCCGCGCAAAGGCCGTGGTGGCAAAGGCGTGATCGCGATCAAGTGCAGTGATCGCAATGGCCCGCTGGTTGCGGCGATTCAAATCGATGACGTTGATGGGCTGATGTTGATCTCCGATCAAGGCACCCTGGTGCGCACCCGCGCTTCAGAAGTCGCCAAAGTTGGGCGCAACACGCAGGGCGTTACTTTGATGCGCATGGTGGATGCCGAGAAACTTATTGGCATTGTGCGCGTCGACAAAGAAGAAGCGCCCGAGTTGGATGATGAGGCACCGCTGGCCTCCACCGATAGTGCACCGCCGTCAAACGCGCTGGATTTGAGCCCGGGCGGCGAACCTACAAGTTGATGTTTAAGTAATGATCTAAATAAAGTTTTCGCTAAATGAACCGTTCGCGCCTTTAGCTTGTCGAAGGGCAGAGCCGTACAGTTCCTAACGAAGCTGTAGCGTCACGAAGACTGACGCTACATGCTTCGACAGGCTCAGCACGAACGGTTTCCAGGATGATTGCCGCTTGTTAGCAATTCTGATTTGCCAATGATTTGCCAAAGCGGAACCGAAGTTTTCTTAAAGAGTAAATGCAATTTTATGAGTAAGGTTTTGTTCCAGGCAGCGATATTTGCCAGTGCGGTTTGCCTTATGTCGATGCAAAGCATCGCTGCCCTGGCGTCAGCGTCAAAGGCATCGATGTCGCCTGCGCCATCAATGACTTTGGCACGCGACGCGGTGTTGCCGCATGTGGTGTCCATTTTGGTGGTGCGCGAGGACTTTTCCGGTGGCGAAGCTCGGCTGTCGCTTTCCGGTGGCACCGGCACCATCATTCGGGCCGACGGCTACATTGCCACCAACGCACATGTCACCGAAAGCGGACAGCGTTTTCGCGTGGTGCTCAACGACCAGCGTGAATTTCCGGCAAAACTGATCGGCACCGACGCGGTTAGCGATTTGGCGGTGCTAAAAATTGTTGCGCCTCCTGGCACGGTGTTTGGCTTTGCCAGCTTTAGCGCCAACGTCAGCGATTTAAAGCCGGGCGATACCGTGCTGGCAATGGGCGCGCCCTGGGGCATGCGCGATTCAGTGAGCGCTGGCGTCATCAACAACGTCAATCGCTTAATGGTCAGCTTGTTTGAAGACGAGGCCGATTACGAGCAAAGCCTCAACGAAAGCCAAGCCACGGCACGCTACTATGCTTGGATTCAACACGACGCCTCGATTTCCCCCGGAAATTCAGGTGGGCCGCTTGTGGATCTGCACGGGCGAATTGTTGGCGTTAACACCCGAGGTAACGTTTTCGGTGGCGACATGGCGTTTTCCATTCCTGCGCCGATAGCACGCAGTGTGGTTGATACCTTGATCGCCAATGGCAAAGTCACGCGCAGCGATTTTGGTTTTGGCGTGCGCAGCTTGCGTGGCACTGGGCTTGCGGCTGGCGCATTGATTAGCGATGTCGATCGGGGTTCGGCGGCAGATAAAGCCGGCCTAAAGCCCGGGGATCGTTTGCTTAGCCTGGATAACGTTGTGGTCAATTTGTTGGAGCCGGAAGCCATCCCTAGTTTTCGCCGCGAATTGACAGAGCGCAAGGTTGGCGCGACGCTGGCGATGCAAATAGATCGTGAAGGGCAAAAGCGCACAATCAACGTGCTTTCGATTGAACAACTCGACGCCAAGCCGCGCGAAATCGAAATTCCGCATTTCGGCGTCAGCGTGATCGAAGTGACAGCCAACGTCGCGCGTGCGCGCTACTTAGAAAGCACCGACGGCGTGCTGGTGCAGGGTTTGCGTACCGGTGGCCCGGCCGCAACCGCACAGCCTGCAATATTGGCTGGGGATCGTATTACTAGCGTGAATGGGCAGCTCGTCAAAACACTCAGTGATTTTGAACGCTTGGCCGGAACCCTGGCGGATGGCGCGGAAACTGGCGTGCCACTGACGATTAGCTTGAATCGGCGCGGTCAAAGCCTTTTGGCGCTGATCACCCCGGCGCCAAAACGCCTGATTCCACCGGTCAATCCTGAACTTGATAAAGCCTGGGCGGGCTGGGAAGTGCAGCCGGTGCCAAGCACTTTGGCGGCGCAGTTGCAGCTTGCTGAAGGTGGGTTTCGGGTCACGCGGGTCTATCCAAAGGGCCCGGCCATGGCCGCGGGCATAAAAGTGGGTGATCTGATTACCGCCACTGGCGATAACCCAGTCAAGCCCAGCGGACTTAAAGAAACCAGCGCGCTGGATTTGCGCGTGCGCAACGCCGAGCGTAATCAACTATTTGCAGTAACGGTAATGCGCGGCGCTAAGCCGATGGCGTTCAATTTAAATTTAGTTGAAGAACCCAAGCCAGCCGAAAAAACGGATCGACTATGGAACGACACGCTCAGCGTCACCCTGCGCGCGATTACTTTTTATGATCGTATCGAGCGGCAACTAAGCGAAGATCAACAGGGCGTAATCTTAGAGCGCATCGAAAATGGTGGTTACGGTGGCTTGGCACATTTGCGCGAGAACGACTTGCTGGTGCGGTTAGGCGCGGTCGCGGTCACTGATCTTGCCGGCTTTGAAGCGGCCCTCACGGCTGCTGAAAAATCCGGTGTCGACAAATTAAGTTTCCTCGTGATGCGCGGCGCTGAGACGCGCTTGCTGTTTGTCGATGCGCCTTGGCGTGAGGTGAAGTAATGGCTATTCGAAGCTTACTTAGCGCGGTTTTTTTGGCGGCCTTATTGCTACCTACGTTTGTATCCGCAAAGGCAAAAGAAACCGAAGCACAAACCTATCAGCGCTTACTCGCCGACTACGGCCGAACCGTGGTCACGGTCAGCTATATCTTGAGTTTTGATGCCGCTGGCGGCGCCTCAGATCAACGCGCCCAAGGCGAAACCGAAGCGACGCTGGTTAGCGCTGATGGCTTGCTTTTGGTGCCTTCGGCCGTGCTCAACCCAACTGATATGTTTCAAAAAGTCTATCGCAGCCAGGGCGACGGCCAAGTTCCCAGCATGCGCTCATCCGAAATCAAAGTGCGCTTGCCCGGCTCAGATCAGCCGCTTGAAGCCGCCGTGGTCACGCAAGATCGTGATTTGGGTGTGGCCTGGCTCAAAATCAAATCACCGCCGAAAAACCTGCCCTTCGTCAATCTAGCAAAGGCGGTTGACCCCAATGTCGGCCAGCGAGCCTATGTCGTGGGCGTGATTGCCGAAGAGTTTGACTACGCGCCGTTTGTCGATGAAACCCGGATTCAGGGACGAATTGACGTACCGTACAAAGCCTTTATTTCCGATCAACCCGGCAAAATGCTGTTCGCCCGCGATGGCACGCCGATTGGATTTGCGGTGTTGCGCATTGATGGCACCTCCAACATGAGTGCCGGTGGCAACTACCGTATGTTTGCCACCGTCGTCGGTGGTGCGCGCCTGAAAGATTTAGACGCACGCGTACGCGTTTTGAGCGCCAAGCTTCCCTAACCCGTCGCATTCCTGAACCTGTCTGCGCAAGTGGTTGAATTAGCAAATGATTTGGCTATGATCCAAGGCCGCCAAACGCGCGGTTGGCTCTTGCAGAGGCAAAGAGTCAAACAAAACTAGTGGGCCGCTAGCTCAGTCGGTAGAGCAGCGGACTTTTAATCCGTTGGTCCCGAGTTCGAATCTCGGGCGGCCCACCATTTTAGTTGCATAAATTTCCTCGACGCCCCTAGGCTGTGCAAGGCCATGCACATCGTCAAGTTTTATTTCAAACAGATCTTTTAACGGCAATTAAGCCCGTCCGTATAAACGATTTCTGTTGGAATTTTGTATTACAGCCGCCGAAATGCATTTACCTTAGACCTAGCTAAAGTACTGGCAAAGTACCGGCAAACTTTGTACTGGACTGCCGTTTGGCGACATCGATAGCGCTATTTTGAATGTTCCCGAGGCAGCACAAGGCGTTTAAGTCTAGGGCCAAGCTTAACGAATCCGGAGTTCGGTGTGGCAACAATCAAAATATCAAATTTTCCTTTGCCCCAACCGCACTAGCTTGCGATCATCGGCGGCTCGCTTTCGTTTGTAGAATTAACTCATGAGTCTAATCGCACATAAATTTGGTGGCTCTAGCCTTGCCAACGCTGAGCGCATCGCTGCGGTGGTTGAGCTGATGGCAGGGCGCGATAATGCCGCGCAGGTCATTGTTGTTTCTGCGATGCAGGGTGTAACGAATGCGTTGATTGCGTTGGCGGAAACGGCAGCCTCGGGTGGCGATGTCGACATTGGCCTGTATGCGCTCAAGCAGCAGCATGACAGCGCGGCGGTGGCCTTGCTCGGTACGCAAGCACACCTGGCACAAAGCGAATTTGCCGCGAAGTTCACCGAACTAGCCGAGCTCTTAAAAGCTTTACGCCTGCTGGGTGATGCGCCCAAAGGCGCGCTGGAGTTTATTTCTGGCTTGGGCGAGGTGTTTTCGGCGCACTTGGTGACTCTAAGTTTTCGCGTAAAAGGCTATGAAGCGCATTGTATTGATGCGCGTGAAATATTGCGGGTAGAGCACACGGAACTAGGCTGTCAGGTGCTTTGGCCCGAATCCGAAGCGCGCCTGGCCGCGTATTTGCGCGCGCAGTTTGCCGACGCCATCCCGAAACGCTTTGTCGTGACCGGATTTGTCGCGCGCGATCAAGCTGGGCGCATCACGACGCTTGGGCGCAATGGCAGCGACTATTCGGGCTCTATTTTTGCTGCCCTGTTTGACGCCGCTGAGCTGCATATCTGGACCGATGTAGACGGTGTATTGAGCGCTGATCCACGGCAAGTGCCCGAGGCGCAGGTGCTATCGCACATGAGCTATCAAGAGGCGTTTGAGTTGGCTTATTTCGGCGCCAAAGTGATTCACCCGCAAACCATGGCGCCCGCCACGCGCAAGAATTTGCCGGTTTTTATTCGCAATACCTTCAATGCCACGCATCCGGGTACGCGCATTGATGCCAATCTCTCGCGTCAGCCGCCGATCAAAGGCATTACTACCATTGGCGCACAAGCGATGGTCACGATCGAGGGCGCTGGCATGATTGGCGTGCCAGGTACGGCAGAACGCGTGTTTAGCGCGCTTAAAACTGCCGGGGTTTCGGTCGTTATGATCAGCCAGGGTAGTTCAGAGCACTCGATTTGCTGCGTGGTACAGCAGGCTGTGGCGGAAAAAGCCCAGCGCTTGCTCAGCGATGCCTTTGCGCGCGAACTCAGCGCGGGCGCGATCCAGAGTGTGTCCGCTGAACCCGGAATTGCCGTGTTGGCCGTAGTTGGTGATGGCATGGCGGGTGTTCCCGGCGTCGCGGCTCGGCTGTTTGCCGCTCTCGGGCGCGCGCGCATCAATGTGCGCGCGATTGCGCAGGGCAGCTCAGAGCGCAATATCTCGGTCGCGATTCGCGAAGTGGATGCCACCCGCGCGTTGCGAGCGGTACACGCCGGATTCTATTTGTCAGCGCAAACGCTGAGCGTGGGTTTGATCGGCCCCGGTCAAGTCGGGCAAGCCTTATTGAAACAGATGTTTGACGCCAGCCCGAGGCTGCGCGCGGGCACGAATTTAGATTTGCGCATTCGCGCCATCGCTGGCAGTCGTAAAATGGCGCATTCGGATCTTGGTTTCGCCTCCGATAGCGATGCCCTCAGCGCCTATCAACAAAGCGATACCGCGCTTGAGTTAGATCAGTTCGCCGATTCGGTATTAGCCGAACATCTGCCGCATGCGATGATCGTGGATTGCTCCGCCTCCGATGCGGTCGCGCAACATTATGCTGGCTGGCTGGCGCGCGGCATCCACGTGGTTACCCCGAATAAAAATGCCGGGTCCGGCGATCAGCAACGCTTTGATTTGATTCGCGCCAATGCCGAGCAAGCAAAATTTCGCTATGAAGCCACGGTGGGTGCGGGCTTGCCGGTGATTTCCACCCTGCGTGATTTGCTCGATACCGGGGATCAAATTGCGTCCATCGAGGGCATGTTTTCTGGCACGCTGGCGTATTTGTTCAACCGCTTCGACGGCAGCTTGGCATTTTCGGCGCTCGTCAATGAAGCGAAAAAACTGGGATATACCGAACCGGACCCTAGAGATGACTTATCCGGCAAAGACGTCGCGCGCAAGCTAGTGATTTTGGCGCGGGAGATGGGTTTAAAAGTTTCGCTGATTGATGTCGAAGTGGAATCCTTAGTGCCCGCCGTGTTGGCAGATGCTTCGGTTGAGGAATTCATGCGCCGCTTGCCGGAATTTGACGCACCCATGCAGGCCAAGCTTGACACAGCACGCGCAAACCATTCGGTGCTGCGCTTTGTTGCCAAGTTGGTGCCACCCTTACAGCCTGGTGCTCGCGCCAAATTGACGGTTTCCCTGCAAAGCCTGCCGAACACGCACGCCTTTGCGCATGTGGCGCTGACCGACAATATCGTGCAGTTTCAAACCGCGCGCTATTGCGCCAACCCGCTGATCGTGCGCGGCCCGGGTGCAGGCCCCGAAGTTACGGCAGCAGGTGTTTTTGCCGACGTGCTGCGGATTGCCAGTTCGCTGGGTGCCAAGCTCTAAATGCAGTGTCGTGCGGCGTGCGCGGCGTGCTGCATTGCGCCGTCGATCTCAAGTCCGATTCCCGGGATGCCAAACGGCAAACCGCCTGGAGTGCCTTGTGTGCAGCTAAACGCACAGCTGGGCTGTATGCTTTTTGGTAAGCCGGAACGCCCAGCAGTTTGCGTATCGTTGCGCCCTGAAGCGTTGATGTGCGGCAGTACTGCCGCGCAGGCGCATCAGTTTTTGGCAGCATTAGAGCGCGCGACGCAGCCCGCAATGCAAATCCGAATAAATGTAGCGTAGCCGCAAAAACGCAAATTTGTTTGAGGCTTAAGGCTTACACTTAAATCAAATAGTGCTTTTTTATTTAACCGCGTAACGAAATTTTCCGGGCGTTCACCTTATGGCTAAAACTCGCATCGTCAAGAAATATCCGAACCGGCGTTTGTACGACACCGTGATTTCCAGTTACGTCACCGTCGAAGACATACGCCAACTAGTCACGGACGGCGAAGAATTTGAGGTGCAAGATGCCAAGACGGGTGCGGATTTAACCCGACAAGTGCTTTTGCAAATCATTTCTGAGTGTGAGGAAAAAGGCCAGCCGATGCTGTCCACGCGCTTGTTGTCGCAGTTGATTCGCTTTTATGGCGATCAGCTGCAAGGTTTTATGGCCAGCTATTTAGAGCGCAGCCTGCAAACGTTTTTGGATCAACAGCAGCAGTTCCGCTCGCAATTGAATACCGTGCTTGGGCAATCGCCATTGAGTGTTTTTCAAACGATGACGGAACGCAATTTGGAGCTATTCAAACAATTTCAATCCGGCGTGATTGGTGCGGCGATCCCACCAGGATTTGGCGTGCCCAGCGCAACACCAGGTGCCACGCCAAATCGGCCTACGCAAGCACCTGGCTCAAGCGCACCCAATAGTTCCGGCCCGCAAGGCTCCGCTGCCCGCCCAATCCCAATCCCCAGCGTGCGCAAACTGTGATCGGGCGTTTACGCGGTATTTTGCTGCAAAAGCAGCCGCCGCATTTGTTGGTGGATGTGCAGGGCGTCGCCTATGAAGTCGATGCGCCAATGTCGACATTTTATGATTTGCCCGAAGTCGGCAAAGAAATCGTACTGCACACGCACCTTTCCATCAAAGAAGACGCGCATTCGCTCTATGGTTTTGGCACCGAATCTGACCGCGCGCTATTTCGCACGCTACTCAAGATTACCGGCGTCGGCGCGAAATTGGCGCTGGCCGTGCTTTCCGGTGCCAGCGTAGCGGAATTTACCCGGCTTATACAAACTGCCGACGTGGTTTCCTTGACGCGTATTCCCGGGGTGGGGAAAAAAACGGCAGAACGCATGATCGTCGAGCTGAAAGACAAACTTGGCAGCTTTAGCGGCGCTGGCCTCATCGCCTCGCGCGCGGCTGGGCCTGTCGCTAGCGATCCATTGACAGAAGCCACCGTCGCGCTAGGGGCGCTCGGCTATAAGCCCATCGAAGTACAGGCACTATTGAAGAAAGTCGACGCCACCGGTTTGAGCGCCGAAGAATTGATTCGCCGCGCGCTGCAGGCGGCTTTGCGACATTGAATTGGGTTTTCCGCCGCCGCGCGCACTTTGTCTCATGTTTTGCGACACCGAAGCTCCAGCCTAGCGGCACATCCCCAAACGGCATCGAATCATGCAAACGTCAGCGGCTCAATCTTCAAATACGCAAACTTCCGCCATATTTCGCACCTGGCTCGCCTTCGGGCTTGCCGCGAACTTGGTCGCGTCAAACTTGGCTGCATCAAACTCCGAGCCCACTTTGTTTGGCCCTGCGTGGCTTTGGTTGATTGCCATACCCTTAGCCGCTTATTCGTTGACGAATTTGCCGACTGTGCTGCGAACCATCAAGCGAAACGCCGAGCGCGCCTGGCGTTTACGTGCGCGGCCACAGGCGATTCGCGTGCGGCGTTAGGTTAGCTCCTCAATCATGTGCGTATGATTCGTATAAATGCAGATATCTCCAGCGATCTTCAGTGATTTCGCGACAATTTCGCGCGGCGGCAATTCTGTGCTTTCCAACAGCGCCTTCGCTGCAGCTAAGGCGTAATTACCACCCGAACCAATGGCGATCAGGCCCATTTCGGGCTCAAGCACGTCGCCATTACCGGTAATAATCAAACTCGCTTCACGATCTGCGACTGCCAACATCGCCTCTAGGCGCGCCAAACGACGTTCAGTGCGCCAGTCTTTCGCCAACTCGACGGCAGCACGCACCAAGTGCCCGGAGTGCTTTTCCAACTTACTTTCAAACAACTCAAACAGCGTAAATGCGTCCGCCGTGGCACCGGCAAAACCGGCCAACACTTCACCTTTCCACAAGCGCCGAATCTTTTTCGCATTTCCTTTAACAATAGTGTGGCCTAGCGTGACTTGGCCGTCGCCACCGATCACGACGTTGCGGCCACGACGCACTGAGACGATGGTGGTTCCGTGGTATTGCTCCATTGCAAACTCCTGATAAAGCCCGTTGACTGCCCTTTAGTTGCGGGCAGTAACGATCAGTTTCAAGCGCTGTCGCTGCGATTCAAATTTGCCAGACTCCGGCGCTATCGCTTGAATTGCTGAATTCGCTGCTGGATTAACGCGCTAACGGGCCGTTGAAATTCACTCAGCTATTTTCTCGACAGCGCCAAGTCGATTAAAAAATTAACGATTTTCAGGTTTATTTAACTTAAATCCGCTTTTTTGCATTGTTTCCCGTGTTTTCCTCACGCTGGACGCAACTCTCCTGCCTGCGCCTCAATTCGCCAGCCAAACAGCCCCATCATCCGCACCAAATTGTAGCTCGCGGCCGACAGCACAAACGCCATTTCCGTGCGCGCCATGCCAAAGAATTTGCTCTTGCGCTGATTGCCCGTGCACTTCATCCAACCAAATATTTCCTCGACCCGCTTGCGCAACTTTTGACTCGTGCAGAAGCCTTTGCTTCTTGCCGTGTTTGCATGAATTGCGCTCTTGCGGCCCTTGTTGTTTTGCGCCGCGTGCGAACGAATGTTCATCGCTTTCAAATTCGCAACATGCGCCTGCATGTCATAGCCTTTATCCGCGCCTAGCGTCGCGCCTTTCTTGTGAATGCTGCGCGTTGCCATCGTTTCTGCTGCTTCGCATTCGGCTGTTCCAGTGGCCTGCGTCAACATCCGCAGCCGCTAAGCCATCGGCAATTTTCTTCTGGCGCTCTTCGATAGCATTCATCAAAGGCGGCCAAATGAATTTCACCGTGAACGCGATTAAAATCTTGAACGCGAGTGCCTGGGTAATCAATGTCGCATTAAATTCCATGGCGTATTGCTCCGATGCCGCTTATTGCGCGGCGGTCTGAGCCGCCTGTAATTGGGTAAAAGGGGCAGTTGGATGTTTTTCGAGTGTTGCTTAGCGACCCAGCATTGCTGGCTGTCACCTAGGCTGTTCCAACTTCTCCATCACATCGCGCAGCGTAAATCGCTGTAATTTAAGTCGGCGTTTTATGTCATAAACACGTTTGTGAATTTAACTAAATGAGCGCGCCAGCATGCCCCAGCCGAGCCCGTCCTATGAGCGTTTTCTCAATGATCGCTATGAGTTGGCCGGGCGCGTGATTGACCCGGTGGTGGGCACCTTGACGCGGGCTGGCAAGCTCAGCCAGTTGCGCCGTAAGCAGCTTGAAGTGCTGGCGATCTTGGCGAGTGCCGAGGGTGCTTCGTCAGGCCTTGATCGAGCAAGCGTGGGACGGCAATTCCTTGGTGGGCGACGGCGCACTGACGGACACCATTTCCGCTTTGCGCCAGTCGCTTGACGACCACGAGCGCGACAACCCGCTGATTCGCACCATTCCACGCCGAGGCTATCAGCTGAGCGCTATCGCTCAGGTCATTTAAAAGGCGCAGCTGATTGAACAGCCGCAGCGCCCGTCATTCGAGGCGGGCGCGGAAATCCCCGGGAAGCCGGGCTGGAAATTGCAGCGCTTGCTCAGCGAAAACGCGGTCAGCCAGACTTGGCTTGCCGAGGGCGCAGAGGGCGCAGCACCGCACGTTTTTCGCTTCTGCCGCAATGATAGCCATTTGCGCCTGTTGCAGCGTGAAATCACGCTGATGCGCTATTTGCGCGAATCGCTGGCTGGGCGCAGAGACATTGCCGGTATTGTTGATTGGCAGCTGGATGAGCCACCGTATTTTCTGGAAATGCGCTACACCGCACACGGCAGTTTGTCAGAATACGCGCAATCCCAGGGCGGCCTTAGCCAAATCGCGCTTGCGGATCGCCTACGCTGGGTTCGCGAGATCGCAACCGCGCTGGCAGCGGTGCATGCGGTCAGCATTGTGCATCGCAACGTAGGTGCCGCCAGCGTTTTCTTGGATACTTTAGATGACCACGTTTGCGCCAAGCTGGGCGAATTCGGCTTTGGCGAACTCACTGATCGCGCGCGTCTTGAGGCATTAAAGATCACCGCGATGGGCTTGACGCTGGCGGGTAGTGAAAAGTTCGGCGAACAAATGTATCTGGCACCAGAACGCTTGATCGGGCAAACCGCGACCACGGCAAGCGACGTTTATGCGCTCGGCGTACTGCTGTATCAGCTCATTATCGGTGACTTGGCGCGCGTACCGAGTGCAGACTGGGAAAGCAGAATCCAATCTGCACCGTTGCGCGCCCTGATTGCCGCGTGCATCCAGCCCGATGCCGAGCAGCGGCTGACCGCACAGGCGTTGTCTGAGCAATTGACGGCGTTTGAACCCTACATTGACGTAGAAACACCCGCATCCGTGGTCGATGCAAAACCATCCGCCACGCCGGATGAAATTTCCGCGCGCGTACCCGCCGTCATGCTCGGCCAAGCCATCGGCCCGTATCGCCTGATGGACAAACTGGGCGAAGGCGGCATGGGACCGCCGCTGCTCAAGCGCTTTATTAGCTTGACGGTGACCGAGGAAAGCGCGATTTCGGGCCGCCGGAAAATGACCGTCGCGCAAATGAAGCAGACGCTGGGCTCGGATTTGTCCTGGATCGTCGCGAAATGCATAGCGCGCGACCCGAACGAGCGCTATGCCTCGGTTTTGGAGCTAGAAAAGGACTTGCAGCGCTGGTTGGATAATCGGCCGGTTGAGGCCAGGCCTGCGACGTTTAGCTATCGTTTGCGCAAAATGGTGCGGCGCAATCGCGGTTCGGTGGTGTTGGGCGGCATGGTGACGCTGGCGCTGCTGATTACTACGGCGGCGGCGATTTTTGGTTATGTGCGGGCGGAGCGGGCGCTCACGCATGCCAACATCGCGGCGAATGAGGCCACGCTCGCTTCTGAATTCCAAGTGAAACAGATTGAGTCCATGAGCCCCCACGCCATGGGCGCGGGTTTACGCCAATCGCTGCTTGAAGCGGTAGCGCATCGCTTATCAGAGCGAAAGTTTAACGCTGACGCGGCCCAAAATACTTAGGGGCAATTGGTCGATACCCTAGATGGGGTCAATTTCACCGATTTAATTACCAATCAGCTGAGCGAGCACTACTTTCAGCCTAGTTTGAAGGTCATAAGCGATGACTACGGTGGCAGTCCGCTGCTGCAAACAACGCTTTGGCAGTCCGCCGCTGATACCCTCGTGGCGCTCGGCCTTCCGCCACACGCGATGGAAGCGCAGGGTAAAGCAACAGAGCAGCGACGCCGGCTGTTGGGCCCGGATCACGCACTAACGCTCGAATCCGAAGCACACGCCGAGAGTGTGGCGATTAATCGCGATGTGGCGGCGCGTTTGGCAGTCGTTTATGGCCGTGATCACCCAGAACTTATCACCGTCAAGCAAAACATCGGTACCGCATTGTTTAAGTTGGGAAGGCTTGCCGATGCCGAACCGTATTTCAAGTCCGCTATTGATCGCGGGATCATATCAACTGGCGCTGAGTCAACGCTGGTTATTGGCTCTAAATACAACATGGCGCGCTTACTACAGGAGCAGGGCCGTTTCGACGAGGCGATCAACCTTTTCCAAGACATTATCGCCGTGCGCCTGCGTTATTCGTATGTGTTGAATAACCCGTTGAGTGCGACAGATCCAACGGGGAATTTTTCATTGCGGCAGGCGCTGGCGATAGTTGTGGCGGTTGTGGCGGTTATTTTTCAGCAATATTGGGCGCTGCAAGGCATTGCCGCTTTTGGCGCAGTCGCTGCCGCTGGTTTTGTGAGCGGCGCGATTGCCACCGGCACTTTAAAAGGCGCACTTTGGGGCGCAGTCAGTGCGGCGGTGTTTTTTGGCATTGGTTCCTACTTTCAAAACGTCGCCGGTATAAACGCGGAAGCTGTCAGAAACGGCGGTAAGGCGATGAACTTGATGAAGTCAGGGCAAACGAGCGGGCAAACGTTGGCCAAAATTGCTGCGCATGCTGGGTCGCCGTGCGGATCAATCAACCCTACCCCACGGCCAGCGTGAATGTCCTGCAGGATCAAACTACGACCAATAAGTCGACATCGCCTGCAGTCGCCAAAGTGGCAGCTAAAGCGCTTGATAGCGGTAGGACGAACCGCAACACGAAATCTCTGGCTGGTTCGGTGTTAACGCAAAAAACCAAGAAGTAGGCTGGTTCTTCGCAAATA